>SHVY01000044.1 GCA_009694045.1 Alphaproteobacteria bacterium
GCTACGAGCGCAGCTCGACCATCGTCACTACAACCTGCCGTTCGACGAGTGGACCGGCGTGTTCGCCTCCGAGCGGCTGACCGGCGCGCTGCTCGACCGGCTGACCCACCACGTCCATATCCTGGAGATGAACGGCGACAGCTACCGGCTCAAGCAGAGCAAGCGCCGACAGCGTGGTGCCAAAGCCGCAAACCTGCCCAACCAACCCACCCGAGCCATGACCCAGAACGGCAGGCAGCCCCCCCGCGGGGCGCCTCCATGCCATCAGCCGTGACGCACTTTAATACTCCGGCCGGCCGATGCATTTTTACTCCGGCGTTGACACACGGTTGATCCCCGATCGGTCGGCGCCATCGGCCGGGCCATCGCCGATGTCCTTGCGTCGCAAGACCGCCGCAGGCTCTCATCGCGGCCGGATTCGCCCAAGCCCGGAGATACACCTGGGAGAACACCGCGCGGGGCTACCGATCGGTCTTCGAACGCGCCCTCGCACCCGGCGCGTCGTAAGGATTTGGACCACGCACACCCTTGCATTTCCGCAGCGGTAACCCGACTCTGACAGCCATGGGCGGAACCCAACGCAGCAGGATCGTTGCCGTTCTCGGGCCGACCAATACCGGCAAGACGCACCTCGCGCTCGAACGCATGCTGGGCCATGAAACCGGCGTCATCGGCCTGCCCCTTCGCCTGCTCGCCCGCGAGATCTACGACAAGGTCGTCAAGCTCAAGGGCGCCGCCGCCGCCGCCCTGGTGACGGGCGAGGAGAAGATCGCGCCGCCCCGCGCCCGGTATTTCGTCTGCACCACCGAGGCGATGCCCCAAGGCCGCGACGTCGACTTCCTGGCGATCGACGAAGTCCAGCTCGCGGCCGACGACGAACGCGGCCATGTCTTCACCGACCGCATCCTGAACGCGCGCGGCCGGCACGAAACCCTGTTCCTCGGCGCCGACACCATGCGGCCCCTGCTGCGCCGGCTGGTGCCCGAGGCCGAGTTCGTCAGCCGGCCCCGGTTCTCCAAGCTGACCTATGCCGGACCACGCAAGCTTACCCGCCTGCCCCCTCGCTCCGCCGTGGTCGCGTTCTCCGCCGCCGACGTCTACCGCCTGGCCGAAACGCTCCGCAGCCAGCGTGGCGGTGCCGCGGTCGTCCTCGGCGCCCTCAGCCCGCGGGCCCGCAATGCCCAGGTCGCCCTGTTCCAGTCCGGCGAGGTCGACTACCTGGTCGCCACGGACGCGGTCGGCATGGGTCTGAACATGGACGTGACCCACGTCGCCTTCGCCGGTCTACGCAAGTTCGACGGGGTGGCGCCCCGCTTTCTTGCCCCCGCCGAGCTCGCCCAGATCGCCGGACGAGCCGGTCGCTATCAGAACGATGGAACCTTCGGCACCACGACCGACGTCGGGCCCCTGTTGCCGGAGGTGGTGGCGGCGATCGAGTCGCACAGCTTTCCCGCGATCGGCAGCATCTTCTGGCGGAACTCCCGACTGAATTTCGCCAATCTCGGGGCTATTCTGCGAGATCTCGAGGCGAGCACGGCGATTCCCGGCCTTATTCGGCAGGGTCGGGCGGTCGATCATCAGGCCCTCCAGGCCCTCGCCGCCGACCCCGCCATCGCCGCCCTGGCCAGCCATCACGACGCCGTCAGGCTGCTTTGGGAGGTCTGCCAGATCCCGGATTTCCGCAAGGTCCTGGCCGATGCCCACGTCCGCTTCCTGGGCCAAGTTTACCACCACCTGCGCAGCCCAGTGGGCCGGCTTCCCAACGACTGGGTCGCGGGCGCCATCGATCGGCTGGATCGCGTCCAGGGCGACATCGACACCCTGATGGGCCGCATCAGCCACATCCGGACCTGGACCTACATCGCCAACCGCCCGGATTGGCTGGCCGATCTCGCCCACTGGCAGGAACGCACCCGGCTCATCGAGGACCGCCTGTCCGATGCCCTGCACCACGGCCTGACCCAACGTTTTGTCGACCGGCGAACGTCACGCCTGGTGCGGTCCCTACGGGGCGAACCCCTGGCCACGATCGAGGTCGATGGCGAGGTGATCGTCGAAGGTGAATCCCTCGGCCGGCTGGACGGCTTCCGCTTCGTCCCATCGACCGCGGCCAGCCGGCGCGAGGGCCGCGCCGTCTCGGCGGTCGCGAGCCGCGCCCTGCGTGCCGAAGTCGCGGCCAGGGTGGCGGCGCTCGGTGATGGCGACGACGATGCGTTCACGATCGGAGCCGACCACGGCCTGCGTTGGAATGGCAGCATGATCGCGCGGGTTCGGGCCGGGGCGCGACCCTTGGCCCCGCGCGTCGAGCTGCTGGCCACCGAGCTGCTGGACGCCACCGATCAGGCTCTCGTGCGCCGGCGACTCGAGGCCTGGATCGAACGTTGGCTCGACCTGCACCTGGTACCCTTTCGCAAGCTGGCTCGCGCGAAACTCAGCGGACCCGCCCGCGGGCTGGTCTTTCAGCTCGCGGAAGCGTTCGGGGTCGTCTCGTCCCTGGCGGTCCGCGAACAGGTCAACGCCCTCGATGACGGCGCGCGCGCGACGCTTGCCCGTCTCGGCGTGCGGCTGGGGCGACACCATGCCTTCGTGAAGAGTGCCCTCAAGGAGCGGCAACAGACGGCCCGGGCGCTGCTCTGGTCGGTCTGGGCCGGCGAGGATACGGCGCCGGACTTGGCCCCGGATGGCCAAAGGTCCATGACGATCGAGCCGGATACGCCGCCGGGTCTGCTGCGGGCCATCGGCTTCGTCGCCATGGGCGGGCGGGCGATTCGGGTGGATGCGTTGGAACAGGTCGGGGCGACCCTGCGGCGCGCGCAGCGTTCGGCTGGGTCCGCTGCCTTCGCCCCTCCGCCCGATGCGCGCGCGGCCCTGGGCGGAAGCGACGCGGACTGGGAGACCCTAGTGGCCTGGCTCAGCTATCGCGTGCGGACGGACCCGTCCGGCGGGTCCGTACTCTTGCCGAAGCCCCGGGCCAAGGGCGGAACCGTCCGTCGACCCATCGACCCCGATTCGCCGTTCGCCGCCCTGGCCAAACTCGTGGGCACGCCATGACCGACGCGTCGCTGCGACTCGATAAATGGCTGTGGTACGCGCGTTTCTTCAAGAGCCGGACCCTAGCAGCCGAAGTCTCCGCCGGCGGCCGGCTGCGCATCGATCATCGGGTGATCGACAAGGCCGCGACCGCGATCAGACCCGGGATGGTGCTGACGTTTCCCCAGGTGGCGCGGATCCGAGTCGTTCGGGTCGTGGCGCTCGGCAGCCGGCGCGGCCCCCCTGCCGAGGCCGCGGCCCTCTACGAGGATTTGACGCCGCAAGAGCCGCCCCTGACAGCCCCGGCCCGGCGGCCACGGGGCAGTGGTCGCCCAACCAAGGCGGCCCGGCGCGCGATCGACCGGCTGACGCAACCGGATTAGGGCGAGGAGAATCCCTCCGCCGTCGAGGGTTGCACCCCATCCGGTGAAATGACATATGGACGGCGCCGCTTGCGCCGGAGGAACCATGACCTACGTCGTCAACGAGAACTGCATTCGCTGCAAGTACACGGACTGCGTGGAGGTCTGCCCCGTCGATTGTTTCTACGAGGGGCCGAACATGCTGGTGATTCACCCGGACGAATGCATCGACTGCGGCGTCTGCGAGCCCGAGTGCCCGGTCGACGCCATCAAGCCCGATACCGATGACGGCATGACCAAATGGGTCGATTTCAATCGAACATATTCGGAACAATTTCCGAACATAACGCGAAAAAAGGACGCCCCGGCCGACGCCGATAACTGGAAGGACGTCAAGGACAAGATGCGGTTTTTCGATTCAAGAATTCCCGTAAAGGAAGATTAACGCCCCCGAATCGCCCGAGGACTCTTCCCATCGCGTTAGAGCTGTGTTATAGTTTTGCGTCGTCGGTGGCATGCTGGCGATGTCACGGCGGCGGACCAAGTAATCGTCAATATTTGGCAGACCGCAGTCCATGATTAAACAATGTCATCGAGCGAGTAGGCAGAACCTAGCCTGGTCGGCTTCAAGTCTGTGCTCGGTTGAGTGACGAGAAAAGGTCAACTGGTTCATGTCGCGCAAAGAGAACGGGTTTTTCAAGGGGGATTTCGTGGTCTATCCCACCCATGGGGTTGGCAAAATCACCGGTTTCGAAGAGAAACACCTCTCCGGATCCGCACTCAAGTTCCTGGTCGTCAACTTCGAAAAGGACCGGATGACCCTTCGGGTCCCGGTTCATAAGGTCGAGACATCCGGCATGCGGCGCCTCTCCAGCCGCGAGAAGATGAAATCGGCCATGGGCGTCCTCAAGGGACGGGCCCGGGTGAAGCGGACCATGTGGAGCCGGCGCGCCCAGGAGTATGAGGCGAAGATCAACTCGGGCGACCCGGAATCGATCGCCGAGGTCGTGCGCGACCTGCACGGCCGGGTTGGTCAGGCGGATCAGTCCTACAGCGAGCGCCAGCTTTACGAGGCGGCGCTGGACCGGCTGGTGCGCGAACTCGCCGCGGTCGAGCGGATTGATCCGACCAAGGCCGTCGAGCAAGTGACCAAGCACCTGAAGGTCGCCTGATGCGAACCCCGCGCTTGGCGCGGGGCCGCTGAGGCGTCGCCCTTGGCGGCCGGCGCGGTTCGCGATGGCGAAGCCGCGCCCGATCCATCCAAGTTCGCGGTGTTGCGTTGTGCTCGGCGCGTCTGGGCGATTTCCGCCATCCATGGCGAGGCCCGCCGGCTCGTGGCGGTGCACGCGGCGTTGGCGGAGCGCCTGGAGCCCGGCGACCGGATGGTCTATCTCGGGAACTATGTCGGCTTCGGGCACGAGATCATCGCGACCCTCGATGCCATGCTCGCCTACCGCCGCCTTCTGCTCGCGCGGCCGCGGGCATTCGCCTGCGATGTCGTTTACCTGCGCGGCGCCCAGGAGGAAATGTGGCACAAGTTGCTGCAGCTTCAGCTCGCGCTCGAACCCGCGCAAGTTCTCGCTTGGATGGCCAAGCGCGGGGTCGATGCGACCATTCAGGCCTATGGCGGCGATCCCACGACCGGACTCGGTGCCGCCCGGGGGGGCGTGCTCGGCCTCGCGCGCTGGACCAGCGGGTTGCGCGAAGCGATGCGGGCGCGACCGGGGCACTATGAGCTTTTGCACGCCCTGAAGCGGGCGGCCTTCACCGACGATGGCGCCCTGCTGTTCGTGCATGCGGGTCTCGATCCCGACCGCCCCTTGGACGCCCAGGGCGATGCCCTGTGGTGGGGTTCGGGCGGTTTCGCGCAGATCGTCGCGCCCTACGCCGGGTTCAAGGTCGTCGTCCGCGGATTCGATGCGGCCCGGTGCGGGCACGCGCTTGAACCACCGGCCGCGACGATCGACGCCGGTTGCGGCTTCGGCGGCCCCCTGACCGCCGCCTGCTTCCTGCCGACCGGCGAGCTTGCCGATCTGATCGAGGCCTGATACCGACCGAGCGTGACGGAACGAAGGAGGTGCCTGTGTCGAACCTTCAGATCGATGGCGATCGGCTGTGGCGAAGCCTGATGGACATGGCGAAGATCGGGGCCACGGCCAAGGGCGGATCGCGCCGGCTCGCGGCCAGCGACGAGGATCGCATGGGCCGCGACCTGTTCGTCGCCTGGTGCAAGGCAGCCGGGCTTGGCGTCACAGTCGATCGCATCGGCAACATCTTCGCCCGCCGGCCCGGGCGCGATCCCACCCTGCCCCCGGTCGTGACCGGCAGCCACCTGGACACCCAGCCCACCGGCGGCCGCTTCGACGGGGTCTACGGGGTGCTGGCGGGGTTGGAGGTCATCCGGACCTTGAACGATTCGGGTCTGGTGACCGACGCCCCCATCGAGGTCGCGGTGTGGACCAACGAGGAAGGCGCCCGCTTCGCTCCGGCCATGGTGGCCTCTGGTGCGTTCGCCGGCGTGTTCGACGTCGACACGGTGCTGGAGGCGAAGGACGTGGACGGACGAACCCTGGGGGCCGAACTCGCCCGCATCGGCTACGCCGGGGACCAGGCGGTCGGCGGCCGACCCTTGCTCGCGACGTTCGAGGCGCACATCGAACAGGGGCCGATCCTCGAAGCCGAGAAGAAGACCATCGGAGTCGTGACCGGAGTCCAGGGCATCCGCTGGTATGACGTGCGCCTGGATGGCATGGAAGCTCATGCCGGGCCGACGCCCATGACCATGCGCAAGGATGCCATGGTGGCGGCGGCACGAATGATCGCCGCGGCGGACGCCAGCGCCAAGCGGCACGCGCCCCACGGGCGGGCGACGTGCAAGGTCGTCGAGGTCAGGCCGCAAGGGTCGCGCAATACCATCGCCGGCCATGTCGCCATGACCGTGGACATGCGGCACCCCGATGCTACGGCGTTGGAAGCCCTGGACGCTGATTTGCGCGCGGCGGGCCATCAGGTGACCGCCGAGCTTGGCGTCGCCGTCGCGATCGAGGCGATCTGGACGTCGCCGCCCGTAGCGTTCGACGCCGCCTGCGTCGCGGCCGTGCGCGAGGCGACCGAGCGGCTGGGCTATACTCACCAAACCATGGTGAGTGGCGCTGGCCACGACTCCTGCTACATCGCCCGCGTGGCCCCTACCGCCATGATCTTCGTGCCCTGCGAGAAGGGCATCAGCCACAACGAGATCGAGAACGCCAAGAAGGAGGATCTCGCCGCCGGCTGCAACGTGCTGCTCCATGCCATGCTGGCGCGGGCCAACGCCGCGGCGTCTTGATCGCGGCGGCGTCGGTCAGAACCGGGCGAAGGCGCGGATTTCAATGCTTTCGCGGGGGGCTGCATCGGCCGGGGTGGTCGGATCGTCGAAGGCGGAGTGCAGCGAGAATCGCGCGCGACCATCCTTCGCCGAGTCGTAGCACTTGATGATGAACGCCTCGTCCGCCGTCATGCGCGGGGCGTAGGACCAGCGGTGATCCGGGTTATGGACCCCGTGATAGATCTCCCCCGTTCGGTCGGGATAGACGAGGTCACAACGCACAAGGTCGGAGGGAGCGATGCTGGTGGCGTCGACGATGCCGAGCGGCCAGGCGAGGACCGGGCCACGGATCGGGCGCCAGACGTTGAACTCGGCGAACCGGCCGGCAAGCCAGGTCCTCGCGGCCTCGTCGCCGACCAGATCCCTGACCCGATTCGGTCCCGACGTCTCGGTGTAGTCGTTGTGCACGATTTGGACGGGGGCACGCAGGGCGCGCTCCACGGCCCGCTCGCCCACACGGATGGTGTAGTCGAAGATCACGACCTCGCGCGCACCGGTCGCGTTCGCGATCAGATCGCGAACTTCCCCGTAGTAGACGGATTCGACCTCGGCGGGCGCGTAGAATTCGCGCACCGCGGTCTCGTGGCGGATGAGCACGAAGCCCTCGCGATCGAGCGACAGGTCGCGGGCATGGGGTCGTGCATCGGCGATTTGGACCGGATAGTAGGCGTAGCGACCCTCGCGCCGAGGTTCCCCCGTGCCGGGAGCCGGGTTGTACGACACCGGCTTCTGGTCCGCGTCGGTGAGGTAGCGTACGGAGCCAACGACCGAGCCGTGGGTGGGTCGCAGGCGCTGGTCGTTCGCCGGTTCAGTCCGCAGGGTCGTCATGATCGCAGGTCCTTCACTGACCGAATTCCGTTCCGGATCATGGGTAACGTCGGATTCCATGAGCTCCCTGGCAAACGATGATTTCTCATCGCAAGTATGAGAAATTCTAACATGTTCTACTCTACGACAACCTTGACCAGACTCCCGGGCACCAGCGGCTCGCCCGGTGCCAGACCGTTGAGAACGCGAAATCGTTCACTGGCGAAGTCGTCGAAGGGCGTTTGACCAGCCAGTCTCTCGACCGTATCGCCCGACGCCACTTCCACGATGTGAACCCGGCGGGGTTTGTAGGCCGAGGATTCGCCCGGAGCGAGGGCGCGGAAGCTGTAGGTCGTCCGGCGGAACTCCTCCCGCAGGCTCCGGGCGAGGTTCGGGGGTGCCACGAAGATGAACCGGTAGATCTGATCGTCGGCGAAGCGGATGGCGACCGGCCGGATCGCGACGGGACCCGACTGCCCCTGCCCCTCGGCGGTGCCGGTGGCCGCGTCCATGCCGTTGACCGAGATCCGCTCGACATCCTCCAGGGGCGCGTTGGGCAGCCATTGCCGGGTCATGTACCGGGCCATGGTGACGTCGCGCGCCAGCTTGTCCCCGTCGAAGCGGATAGCGGCCCCGTTGCGATGAACCGCGAGGACGGCGGCGGGACTGTTCTGGAGTCGGAACCCCTCGGGCACCTGGAAGGTGAATCCGAGGTCGGGGTGGATGAAGGTGCGCCCACGGATGAAGCCCTGCTCGGGGCTGTCACCGAACATGATGTTCTGGATGCGGAACAGGTAGGCGTCGTGCCCGACGAAGGGATCGCCCACGTCCGAGCCGCTCGCTGCCGCCGCCGCGCGCCGGATTCGATCGGGTGTTCGCGGGTGGCTGGAGAACAGGCTGGCCTCCGGCTCGGTTCCTTCGCGGCCCGCGATCAGGGCCGCGAGTTTGCTGTCACTCTCCAGGCTGCCAAGGAAGCCCGCCATGGCATCGGGAGCGTATCCGGCGCGGGCCAGATAGCGGATGCCAAGTTGGTCGGCCTCGAACTCCTGGTCACGGCTGTAGCTTTGCACGTAGGCGGCGGCGCCGACCTGGGCCACGTCGGCGATTGCCGGGCTGCCGAGGGCGGCCCCGATCACCGCGGCGCCCAGGTTGGCGAACAGCCCCTGGGTAACCCGCTGCGCCGTATGGCGCGCGACCACATGGCCGATCTCATGGGCGATCACGCCGGCGATCTCGGCCTCGCTGTTGGCGAGCGCGAGCAAACCGCGCGTGACGTAGACGTAGCCGCCGGGAAGGGCGAAGGCGTTGACGACGTCGCTGTCGAGCACCGTGAAGGTGAACGCCTGGCCCGGCGTTTCGGTCACCTTGCCAAGGCGGTTTCCGATCCCGGTGACGTAAGCGGTCAGCGCCGAATCCTCGTCGTAAACCCCGCCGAACTGGGCGGTGATCTTGGGGTGCTCCTCGCGCCCCATGGCGGATTCCTGCTCGGGTCCGACGACGCTGAACGTCTGCTCGCCGGTGGCGGGATTGGTGGTGACGCAACCCGGGAGGAGCAGCGCCGCGACGAGGGCGAACGCCAGCCGGGCGCGACGATGACGATGAAGAATTGGGATCATGGCTCGAGAACCTCGAACTGCTCAGGGTGCGTGGCCTCGATCTCGGGGCCGTTGTGGCGATCGAGCCAACCGCGCACGCGCACGCGCCGGCCCGCCAAGGCCTTGGGATCGAAGCCCTCGGCCAGGAACGTGACCATATCCTGTGGCGCGATCGTGGCGGTGAAGTCGGTCCGCCAATCGTCGCCGAAGTTGACATAGGCCCGGCCGCGTACGACGTCCGCCGCGACGACCCGGCCCTCGACCAAGGCATAAGCATCGAGCGGCATGTTTGGTTCCGCCGCATTCAGGACCGCGAAGAAGGGATCGGACCAGATGCCGAGCCCGGCGTCCCGCGCCTGGGCCTCGAGCGCCAGCATCTCCGGGATCAGCGCGCGGTTGTCGGCGAAGGTATAGACGCGCGCCATGCCCCGGGCCAGCAGCGCACCCTGAATCCAAAGGCCATCGGCGTCATGCAGGTGGGCCAGCCAGCGCCCGTGGCGATCGCGCCGCAGCCCGCCAAACGACAGCCGTACGACCCGGCCGATCGTGAGGCTTTCGAGCGCCGCCTTGGCCGCATCCGAATAGGGCTGGTCCGGCACGGACGCGCGCCCGAGCGACAGCTTCGGGGCCTGGATCCCCACCAGGCGAACCTCCTCGCCGGAATCGAGGACGACGGTGTCGCCATCGATGACGGCAGCAACCAGGGCCTCGCCTCCCGCCTCCAACGCCTGAGCGGGCACGGGGGCGAGCAGCAGGACGAGGGCGGCGATCCAACACATGATCGGCATTCCCGTGGTTCGACTCCGACGGATCGTACCCGATCCGTCGGGCCGAACCCCCAGCGGGACTCTCATCCTGTGGTCCGCCCCAAACACAATGATCGGGAATCAACCGTTTGGGGCGGACCACTAGGCCTTTCCGAACCAGTCGCCCTATGATGGCCCCATGCGATTGGCATGGGTACTTCTGGTCCTTGCCTTGGCGGGACCGGCACGCGCCGACGACCCGGATTTCCTGGCGTTCGGCGCCGGGGGGTTCGACGTCAACGACGACGAGTCGACCTTTCAGGGGCGGATCGAGTACCGCTCCGACCACCGCCTGCTCATCGTCCGGCCCATGGCCGGCGTCATGGCGACGGGCGATGCCGGCTTCTACGGGTACGGCGGCGTGCTCTTGGACCTGTTTTTCGGCCGGCGCTGGGTGATGACCCCAAGCTTCGCGGTCGGCGGCTACGTCGAAGGCGGGGGCAAGGACCTGGGCGGCATCCTGGAGTTCCGCTCGGCGATCGAGATCGCCTACCGGCTCGACAATCGGGCGCGGCTGGGGCTCGCGTTCGACCACATATCCAACGCCAGCCTCTACGACGAGAACCCCGGAACCGAATCCCTGGTCCTGATCTACGCGATCCCGCTCGACTGAGGGGCGGCCGCCGGCAGGCGCAGCTCGGCCCGCAGGCCCGGCGCGTTGTCGGACAGGACGAGGCGGCCGCCGTGCAGCCGGGCGACGGCGACAACCAGGCTCAGCCCGAGGCCGTTGCCCGGCGTGCTGCGGCTGGCATCGAGCCGCACGAAGCGCTGGGTCGCGCGTTCGCGCTCCTCCGCGGGGATGCCCGGACCATCGTCGGTGACGAACACCACCGCGACAGCCCCGTCGGCCGTCAGACCGGCCGCGATCCGGCCGCCCGATGGCGTGTACTTGACGGCGTTGTCGACCAGGTTGGCGATCGCCTGCGCGAGCAGATGCCGATTGCCAATCACCGCCGCGGATGGACCCGCCACGCGCGCTAAGCGGATGCCCTTGTCCTCGGCCAGGGGGGCCATACAGGTCGATGACACCGTCCAAGCTCGAACCGAGATCGACCAGCTCCATATTCTTCCGGGTCGCCGCTTCGGTCTGGGCGATGGCGAGCAGGGCGTTGAACGTTCCCAACAACAGGTCGGCTTCGCCGATCGCCGCTTCGATCGGACCGCGCCTCGGATCGTCGGGATTGAGGTCGAGGAGCGCCAGCTCGAGCCGCCCCTTCATGCGGGTCAACGGCTGGCGGAGGTCATGGGCGACGTTGTCGGTCACCTCGCGCACCGCGCCCAGCAGGCGGTCGATCTCCGCCAGCATGCCGTTGAGGTTTTGCGCCAGCCGATCGAACTCGCCTCCGCCGCCGCGCAGCGGGACGCGACGGCTGAGGTCGCCGTGCATGATATCGGCCGCGGTGCGGTTGAGCGCCTCGATGCGGCGTTCGGTCCAGCGTGCCATCATCGCCCCGCCACCGGCGCCAAGCACAAGGGTCGCGAGGACGGACCAGACGATGGCATCTTCTATCAGGTCCTCGAACGCCAGCCGCTCGCGCAGGTCACGGCCGACGAGGAGCCGGACCCCGTCGGATAGGCGGAAGACCTGGGCGCGCACCCGCGCCGGCATCGCCTCGCCCGGCGAGAGTCGCCGAACATCGAAATTGACCCAGCCGGAATCGGTCCGTATGCCCTCGGGCCAGCCGACCAGGTTGCCGGCGAATGTGGTCCCTCGGCCATCGACCAGCAGATAGAGGTTGTTGCGGCTTGTTTCACTGGCAAGCCGGTCCTTGATCGCCCCGATCAGACCGGCGAGGCCGGTGTGCTCGTAGTCGGTGGACAGGGCCTCCACCTCGGTGCCGATCGCCGCGTCGGTTTCGCGGTCGCGAACGACGATGGTCGAGCCGTACAGGAAGGCCAGAGGCCCAGGGCCGAGGCACCGAACAGGGCCGCGTACAGAAGCGCGAGCCGGAAGATCGAGCTCCTGAAGAGGCTAACCGGCGGCACGCAGGCAGTACCCGGCGCCCCGCACCGTATGCAACAGCGGCGTCGCGAAGCCCTTGTCGACCTTCTGGCGCAATCGGCTGATGTGCACGTCGATGACGTTGGTCTGCGGGTCGAAGTGGTAGTCCCAAACCCCTTCCGGCAGCATGGTTCGGGTCACCACCTGTCCGGCCCGACGCATGAGGTATTCGAGCAGCTTGAACTCCCTCGGCTGCAGCTCGATCGGCTTGCCGGCGCGGATCACCGTGCGCGCGAGGATATCCATGTCCAGGTCGCCGACCCGGAGCCGGGTGGCCACGACCGCCGTCGCCAGCCGCCGCGCCAGGGCTTCGAGCCGCGCCATCAGCTCGGCGAAGGCGAACGGCTTCGCCAGGTAATCGTCAGCGCCCGCCTGCAGGCCGCGCACCTTGTCCTCGACCTTGCCGAGGGCGCTGAGAATGATGATGGGAGTCTTGATGCCCGAGGCACGGAGCGCCTGGATCAGCCCAAGCCCGTCCAAGTTCGGCAGCATACGATCGGCCACGATCGCGTCGTACGCCTCGCTGGTCGCCATCAGCAAGCCATCGCGCCCGTCGCGCGCGCGATCTGCGACATGGCCGCCCTCCTTCAATCCCTTGAGGACGAACGCCGCCGTTCCCTCATCGTCTTCGATCAGCAGGATACGCATGGTCGAGGTTCGATCCATCCACGTCCGACCCAGTGTAGCAAGCAACCAAGCCTGGCCCCAGGGCCGGCCCCAAGGTGGAGCCGGCCCGATGTGGGGCTCAGGCCTTGCCGATCGTCACCGCGACGAAGCGCTCGTCGCCGCCCCGGTTGATCAAGAGCAGAACCGCCTGCATCCGCTCGGCCGCCGCCGCGTCCACGTACGTGGTGACGTCCGCCAGGGACGCTACCTTGTCCGCGGCGATCTGGACGATCACGTCGCCGGGCCGCAGACCCTTGTCGGCCGAAGGGCCGTCGGCGTCGACGTCGACGATCACGGCACCCTCGATCCCCACCGGGATCCCGAATCTCTGCCGTACCGCTTCGGTGATCGGCGAGAGGGCGAGGCCAAGGGCCGGCGCCTCGGCCGCGACGGGCTCGGCGTCCATGCCCCTTTCGCTGGCGGCCATCAGCGCCGCTTCGTCCCGCAGGGCGACGGTGACCTGAAGTGTCATTTCCTTGCCGCCCCGCCACACGACCACCGGAATCTTCGCGTCGATGGCGGTACCGGTCACGACCCGCGGCAGGTCGCGCATGGTGGCGACATCTTGGTCCCCGAACCTGAGGACGACATCGCCCTTGGCAAAACCGGCGGCGGCGGCCGGGCCGCCGGGCGCGATGCCGGAGACGAGCGCTCCCTTCGGCGAGTCGAGCCCAAGCCCAGCGGCCAGGTCCGGGGTTACCTCCTGGATTTGGACGCCGATCCAGCCGCGCTCGATGGCTCCATCGTCGCGCAAGTCGGCGATCACCGCTTCCGCGAGCTCGGACGGGATCGCGAAGCCGATGCCCACGCTGCCGCTGCTCGGCGAATAGATCGCGGTGTTGACCCCGACTACCTTGCCGCTTCCATCGAACGTGGGGCCGCCGGAGTTGCCCTGGTTGATGGGCGCGTCGATCTGGAGGAAATCGTCCAGCGGGCCATTGCCGAGATCGCGGCCGCGCGCCGACAGGATACCGGCGGTCACCGTGCCGCCGAGGCCAAAGGGATTGCCCACGGCCACGACCCAGTCGCCGACGCGCAACTGATCGGAGTCGCCCCAGGCAACCGTCGGCAAGGGATCGTCGGATTCGATCTTCAGGAGGGCCAGATCGGTCGTCAGATCGTGACCGACGAGGGTCGCCGGGTATTCGGTGCCGCCCTGGGTGATCACCCTGATACCATCGGCATCGTCGATGACATGGTTGTTGGTGACGACGTAGCCGTCCGCAGCGACGATGAAACCCGACCCAAGCGCCGTTCCGCGGTGCGGTTGGCCATCATCGCCGGGCGGAACCTGGAAGGGCGTTTCCGGTCGTTCCATGGCTGGAGCCTTGCGGCCGCCGACGACGGTGACGACGGCGGGGCTGACCTGCTCCACGAGATCGGCGAAGCTTTCGGGCATGGTGGCATTGGCGGAGGCCGAAACCAACGCCGTCGTCGCGGCCAGGGCCACGCAGAAAACCTTGAGGGACATCGTCGCACTCCTATTCATCGCGGTTGGACGTGGGAGACAGTTGGTGCCGTCGGATGACGCGGGGCTTGCGGGACCATGAACTCGCCGTAACCAGCGGTTCGCGGACGCAACCGCCGGCCCATGGAGCGCGCGCCCATTTCCTTCGACCTCATTCCGGTCTAGAGAAGCGCTCCACGGAACTTGAAGGAACCCACCATGACTTCTCCCTTCTCCTTGACGGGCCGGCGGGCCCTGGTAACCGGCGCCGGGACCGGCATCGGCGCGGCGATCGCGACGGCGTTGGCCCGCGAGGGCGCCCGCGTGGCGGTCACCGACCTGGACGGCAAGGCAGCGGAACGGGTCGCGGCCCGGATCGGCGGGGAGGCGATCGCGTTCGCCCTCGACGTGACGGATGCCGCCATGACGGATACGGTCATGGACGCGGCGATCGCGGCGCTGGACGGACTCGAGATCGTCTGCGCCAACGCCGGGGTCTCGACCATGAACCGCATGGTCGATCTGACCGAGAAGGAGTGGGACTACAACATGGCCGTGAACGCCAAGGGGGTGTTCCTCACCAACCGCGCGGCCGTCCGCCGTTTCATGGCCGCCGGCACCAAGGGGGCCATCGTCAACACCGCATCCATGGCGGGCAAGATGGGAGCCCCGTTCTTCGCCCACTACGTGGCGAGCAAGTTCGCGGTGGTCGGGTTCACCCAGACGGTGGCGAAGGAGGTTGCCTCCCATGGCATCCGGGTCAATGCCGTCTGCCCGGGTTTCGTCATCACCTCGATGCAGGAGCGCGAGCTGGTGTGGGAGGGTCGCTTGCGCGGCATGACACCCGAGGCCGTGCGCGCCGAGATGATTTCGCTGACCCCGCTCGGACGGATCGAGTCGCCCGAGGACGTGGCCGACGTGGTCGCCTTCCTGGCCGGCGACGGGGCCCGCTTCATGACCGGTCAGTCGATCAACGTGACCGGCGGCATCCGCATGGATTGAACGAAGGTCGGGTCAGGCCGGCCCCGGAGCCTTCCGCGCCTCCATGGTCTGGCGCGCCGCGGCGGCCTGGCCGCCCTCGCCGCCGGAGACCTGGACGGTCGGAACGGCGAAGTCGATGCCGTTGGCGTCGAACGACTTCTTGATGAGGGCGTAGGCCTTGCGGCGGATGACGAACTGCTCGCTCAGCTTGGTCATGATCCTCAGTCGGATCTGAACGGCGTAGTCGCCGAACTGCTCGACCCCCTGCATCTTCAGGGTCTCGATGATGTGCGGGGCGAATTCCGGATCGTCCAGAAGATCCTTGCCGATCTGCTTGATGATCTTCTTCATCTTCTCCAGATCCGTGCCATAGGTGACGTTCAGGTTCATCTTGTCGATGACCCAGTCGCGGCTCATGTTCTGGACGGCGCCAAGCTCGCCGAACGGCACCGTGAACAGGGAGCCGCGATGGTGGCGCAGTTTGACCGAACGCAAGGAGAACGATTCGACGGTGCCCTTGTAGCTGCCGCTCTGGATGTATTCGCCGAGGCGGAAGGCGTCGTCCAGCAGGAAGAACACGCCGCTGATGATGTCCTTCACCAGGGTCTGGGCGCCGAAGCCGATGGCGATGGCGACGCCGACCACGCCCGCGCCGGCGATCAGCGGCCCGATCTCGACGCCGACGGCCGACAGCACCATCAGCGCCGCTATGATCAGCAGCACGACCAGCAGGATGTTCTTGAGAATCGGCAGCAGGGTGCGAAGCCGCGCCTGCCGCCGCGCGTCTTCGCTGTCGATCAGGCTGGCGTTCTGCGCCTCGGCGACCTTGCGGTCGATCAGGGTACGGGCCAGGTGCCAGCCGAGATCGGTCAGCAGCAGGATCACCACAGCGTTCAGCACGCCACGCAGCAGGCGGGTCGCGGCGCTGTCCGACGCGGCGAGTTCGCCCAGATCGATGTTCCAGGCATGGGCCAGCAGCAGCGCCGCGCCGATGATGAGCGCCGCCCTGAGGCCCCGTTCCAGGGCCACCGCGATCAGGCCGGGGGGTTCGCTGGCCGTCCCCGCGGCCAGGGTGGGGCGCAGGATGTGGTTGACCGAGCGCTGGGTGATGCGGATCGCGAACGGAAGCCCGACCGCTACCAACGCCACCCAAAAGATCGCCATGGCATTGCCCGCCCACAGGAGCCAGAGCAGAACCAGATAAAGCGATACCAGCCATGATTTCGCCCAGCGCCCCAGGAAACCGCCGGTGGGTGCGCGTTCCGACCCGCCCTGCCCAGGTCGGCGCCAGATCGCTTCGAGCCCGATGACAAGGAGCGCGAACCCGAGCCCGAGCGCCAGCAATCGCCGCGCCTCGGGCGAGAGTCCGAGGGTGCCGAGCGTGACCGAACCGAAGGCAAACAACCCGATCAGCGCGACGCTTCGGTGATGCCAGAAGAAGGCCGCCGGCGTGGTCACGGGCACGATGCGGAACCGTTCGCCGCCTGGCGCCAACAGGAACCGGCCGAGCACCCGAGCCAGTTCCATGGCGACGAAGGCGGCGAGATACCCGAGCACGATCTCGCGCAGCAGCAGCGGCCAGTCGAGCGCCAGGAACGCACCGACGCTGCCGACGGTGAACGAACCGATCAACCCCAGCCCGTAACCGACCCGGACCGCGACGGCCCGCAATCGCTCGCTCACCGTTTCCAGGGATTGGGCGATCAGCCATTGAGCGGCCGGGCGCATCAACCGCCGGTAAAGCCACTGGGTACCGAAACCTAGGGCGATGAACCCGACGATGAGCAGAACAACGTGCAGCAGGTTTTCGCCCTCGAACTCCAGCCCGAGGATGATGCCGGCGCGTTCGAGCTGGGCCGGAAGCTTGGGTATTTCGGCTCCCAGGCCATCGAGCTCGGCGCGCACGACGGCGACCATGCCGCCCAGGATCTGGACCATCGAGGCATCCGGTGGCGCCGGCGCGGCCGGCGGTGGTGCCACGGTTCCGTTCGCCCGCAGCCAGTCCTGCACCGCCGGGTCGGCCATCAGGTCGAGGAGCGGCGTGACCTCGGGCGGCGGGTTGGCCGCCGTCTCGGCCCGCACCGGGCCGAACCCCCCACAGGCAGAGCAGAACCGCGATCGTGAGCCCGCACCTCATCCCCAGTATCCTAGCGCACGAACAGGATCCTGGGGGTCTTCGAGAAACTTTCCGCGCCGCCGGGGACCACGCGGATCACCTCGCTGAAGACTTAGGCGTCGGCCTTCTCCCAGATGCCGATGATCAGATGGAACGTGAAGTCCGGCTCAAGCACGGTCGCGTCGTCGTCCTGGAGGCTGAAGCAAAGGTCCGACCAGTCAATGCCGAGGGAATAGCCGATTCGCGATTCCTTGCGGACGCCCTTGGGCACGAACGCCTTGACGAAGGCGCGGTGCACATCGCCGCAGGTCGCACCCGGCCGGGTTGCCGCCAGGGCGGACAGGAACCCCTCCTGCACGGCGTCGTGCACGTAGCGCAGACGCGCCGGCGGTTCGCCGAGGTAGACGGTGCGCGACAGCGGGCAGCAATAGCGGTGCACGAAGGCGCCGACCTCGAAGTTGGTCTGGCGGCCCTTCTTGTAGGGCCGGTCGGTCCACTTGATGTGCGGGGCCGCCGCCCTGCTCGGGCGTGCCCTTCGCCAGGTGCCCCATGACCGTCGCCGCGACATCGCATTCGCGCATCCCCACGGCGATGCGCGCCGCCCCGGCCTGGACGGCCTGATCGACAATGCGCGCGGCCGCCTGCATCGCGGTCGTGACGCGCGCGACGCGGTCGCGATATTCCTTGGGTTCGAAGGCCGCCAAGATTCCCTCCCGTTGGCTATCAGCGCCGCGATTCGTGGGCGACGATGGCGACCGCTTGCCGCCGTTCGATCAATCCGAAGGCGTGCCTCATGTAAACGACGCCGCCGACCGGCGCCTCCTGGACGGCTGGTTTCCGGCGCCCATCGAGGGCGTGCACCTGGCCCAGCGGCTGGCCGGCCCGGACCTTGGCCGTCAGATCGACGAAGGGTTCGAAGATGCCCGAGGCCGTGGCCTTGGCATAGTGGCCGTAGCTCAGGGCTTCCAGCAGCCGCGGGCGGCGCTTGCCTTGCCACGGCGCCGTTTCCAGGCGGCCCGCCATGATCCCGAAGTGCTTCAGGATGTTGCGGATGCCGGTCTCGGTGACGGCCACGGTCTCGGGCGTCAGCATGCCGGCCCCGCCCAGTTCGCAGCAGCCGAAGATGAGACCCAGCCGCTCGGCGGTCGTGTCGATCATACCGGCGGTTTCGTACTCCTTGATCAGGATGCCCGCCGGGGCGCGGAAGGCCTTCATCGCCGCGACCGTGGCGCCGGTCCGGCTTGCGTCCTTGAAGACATGCCCCATGACGCTCGGGATCATCACCGCGTTGCGGCCGCCGGCATGCAAGTCGTAGAGCGCATCCGCGAGCGGCAGCACCGCCGAGGTGATGGCGTGGGCGATCCGCTCGGTCGGCGTGCCGTCGGCGCGGCCGGGAAACATCCGGTTCAGGTTCCGCCCGTCGAGCGGCGAGGCGCGGGTGCCGGCCGCCAGCGCCGGCGGGTTGATCGCCGGCATGATGATCACCCGGCCCGCGACCAGGTCCCCGGGCCGCAGGTGGCGCGCGAGCTTCGCCAGGGCCACCGGCCCCTCGAACTCGTCGCCGTGATTGCCGCCAGTGAACAGCACCGTCGGGCCGTCGCCGTTGCGCACCACGGTGATCGGCAGCCGGATCGGGGCGCGGCCACGGACCGGAATCGCGATGTGCGACGAACGCTTGCCATCCTTGTCGGGATCGATGCCCGCCAGCCGTCGAAACGCCTCGCTCGTCGCCACCGCGTCCTCACCCCAGACCGAGGCCACTCTAGGGCGCGCACGTCCGTCGTGCAAAGCGGTCCGGATGCGCTACCTTGCGCCGCGTTCGCGCGACCACGGGGACAGGATGCTGCACCAGCTCTTCGGGACGACCAAGGCGGTCATCGCCATGGCCCACCTCAAGCCCTTGCCGGGCTCCGCCGAGTACGACGCCAAGGCGGGCATGCAGTCGATCCTCGACGGTGCCGCGATGGACGTGGAGCAACTCCAGGCCGGGGGCGTCGATGCGATCATGTTCGGCAACGAGGGCGATCGTCCGTACCTGCTGAAGGCAACGCCCGAAAGTCTGGCGGCGATGGCGGTCCTGGTCGCCACCCTGAAGCCAACGCTGAAGGTCCCCTTCGGGGTCGACTACCTGTGGGACCCCGTGGCCACCGTGGCCCTGGCGACGGCCACCGGCGCCCGCTTCGCCCGCGAGGTGTTCACCGGCGTGTACGATTCCGACATGGGGTTGTGGCAGCCGGATTGCGCGGGCGCGCTCCGGCTCCGCCACAACCTGGCGCGGGACGACCTCAAGCTCTTCTTCAACGTCAATGCCGAATTTGCGGCACCCCTGGGCGAGAGGACAATCGAACGCAAGGCCGAATCCGCCGTCTTCTCGGCGCTCGCCGACGCCATCTGCGTCTCCGGCCCGATGACCGGGCAGGCGGTGGATGCCTCGGACCTCGAGACCGTGAAGCGCCGCCTGCCCAAGGTTCCCGTCTTCGCCAACACCGGGGTCAACATCGACAACGTCGAAGCGATTCTGGGAATCGCCGATGGCGTCGTGATCGGCACCCACTTCAAGCGCGACGGGATCACCTGGAACCCGGTCGACGGCGCGCGCGTGAAGCGGTTTATGGACCGGGTGCGGCGGCTGCGCTGACCATGGGCCTGCTGCTTGGGATCGACATCGGCACCACCTCGACGATCGGCATCCTGATCGAGGCCGGCGGCGGAATCGTCGGCACGGCCGCCCGCGAAAGCACGCTGTATTCCGACCACCCCGCCTGGGCCGAGGAAGACCCCGGCCAGTGGTGGGACAACGCCTGTGCCGTGACCCGAGACCTGCTCCGTGGCCAAGACCCGGCCGGCGTTCTGGGAGTCGGCGTGACGGGCATGGTGCCGGCCCTGGTCGCGCTCGACGCCCAGGGGCGGGTGCTGCGCCGCAGCGTCCAGCAGAACGACGCCCGAACGGCCCGGGAAATCGGCGAAATCAGCGCGGAAACGAGCCCGGCGGCGTTTTTCGCCAAGACCGGCAACGGCATCAACCAGCAGCTCGTCGCGCCCAAGCTTCGCTGGCTGGAGCGGCACGAGCCCGACATCTTCCGCCGCATCGCCACGGTGATGGGGAGTTACGATTATATCGCCCACCGCCTGACCGGCGAACGGACCGTCGAGCGGAACTGGGCGCTGGAAGCCGGCTTCCTGGACGTGGCGAAGGGGACCGTCGATCCCGATCTGGTGGCGCTCGGTCATATCGCGGACCATGTCGTGCCGCCGATGCGCGCGAGTCACGCCGTGATCGGCCGGATCACGGCGATGGCCGCGGCCGCGACGGGGCTAAGGGCAGGCACCCCGGTCGTCGCAGGCTGCGCCGACCATGTCGCCTCGGCGTTCGTCGCCGGCGTGATCGGCGAAGGCGATCTGCTCATTAAGTTCGGCGGGGCGGGCGATGTGCTGCTGGCCACCGACCGCGCGCGCCCCGACCCGCGTCTGTTCCTCGACCATCACATCGTCCCCGGCCTCTTCCTCACCAACGGTTGCATGGCGGCGAGCGGCAGTGTCCTCAAGTGGGTGGCGCGGGAGTTCGCGGCGCGGGACCTGGAGGCCGCCACCGGGGAATCGGTCTATGCCCGGCTCGACCGTCAGGCCGAAGACTGTCCGCCCGGCGCCGGAGGCGTGGTGCTGCTGCCCTATTTCCTCGGCGAGAAGACGCCGATCCACGACGCGGATGCCCGCGGCACGATCGTCGGGCTGGGGCTGCACCATCGGCTGGGCCATGTCTGGCGGGCGGCGCTGGAGGCGGTCGTCTACGGTTTCCGCCACCACATCGACGTGTTCGGCGAGATTGGCCTGCCGGTCCGCCGTATCGTCGCCTCCGACGGCGGCTCGGCGAGCGCCCTGTGGATGCAGATCGCGGCGGACGCCTTGGGCGCGCCGGTCCAGCTTGTCACCGGTCATCCCGGCAGCAGCCTGGGGGCCGCCTTCGTGGCCGGCATGGGCGTGGGCGCGCTGGACGACTGGGCGGCGATCGGACGGTTCGTGACGCCCGGCCGGGTGGTGCACCCGAACCCCGCGACCAAAGGGGCCTACGACGAGGCCTATGCCCTTTACCGCGAGCTCTACGACCGGCTCAGGCCGCTCTTTCCGCGGCTCGCCCGCCTCGGCGAGGCCGCATGAGCCCCAAGCCCCGCGTGACCATCGCCTACTGCACCCAGTGCCGCTGGCTGATGCGCGCCGGCTGGACGGCGCAGGAGCTGCTGACCACCTTCCAAGACGAGATCGGCGAGGTCGCGCTGATTCCCGGCACCGGCGGGGTGTTCGAGGTCCGGGTGGACGGCGAGACCGTCTGGTCGCGCCAGGCGGAGGGTCGGTTTCCCGGCCTCAAGGAACTGAAGCAGCGCCTGCGCGACCGCATCGCCCCCGACCGCCCCCTGGGGCACTCGGACCGCAAAGATTCCGACTAGGCCGGGGCGACGGTGAAGACCTCGCGGGCTTCATCGACGCCCTGAAGGAGGTGGCGGCCCAGGGCAACAAAGCTCCGACCCTCGGACCCGGCCGCGCGGCGAAACGAGTCCGAGATCGCCAGGTTCGTCATGAGCTTGCGACACAAGCCTTCGAGCCGCGCGGCCTCGTTGACTGCCCGCCCGATGACGGTAAAGTCCAGGCGCCGCTCCGTTCCGACATTGCCGTACAGCACCTCTCCCTCGTGCAGGGCGATGTCGACGGGAAGCGTGGGTTCCGCACGGTTCTCCGCCTCGGCCTTGAGGGTCGCAATGCGGGCCAGGATCGCCTGCGCCGCGGCGAGTGCCCGTTGGCATTGGGCGGGCCGGCCGACATTGGGCGACGGGAGGAACACCGCCAGCAGGCCATCGCCCAGGAACTTGAGAATCTGGCCTCCCGCCGCCTCGACGGGCCCGCCCATGGCATCGAGATACGCCCCGAGCCGGTTCGCAACGACATCCGGATCCGTCGCCTCAGCTAAGCGCGTGAAGCCGCGCAGGTCGGCGTAGAGGATGACGGCGTCCAATCGGGTCGTCGCCCCGCGGCGGATCGCACCCCGCATCACGCGATCGGCCGGGTCTTCGCCCAGATAGGTCGCGAGCAGATCGCGGGTCCGCCCGTAGCTCGTCGTCGCCTTGGTCGCGAGGGCGAACGCCCCCGCGAGCTCCTCGATCACCGACAGATCGGCCGCGGCCCAACCGTCGGGGCGATCCGTGGCGATCGACAGGGCAACCCCGAGTTCATTGCCGAGATCACCCTTCGGCGACCAACCGAACGAGAAGATAAGCGCTATCCAATCGGTCAGACCGGCGTCGCGAAATTCTCGGAGAACGGGGAAATCGAGGACGGCCTCGGCGCCGACCAGCCGTCGCCGCAAACGCAGCGTACCCGTATCGATCATGTGTCGCAGGGGGCTGGTCGTCCACTCCACCCGCTCTTCGTCGCGATGCGGAAAGGAGTAAGCCTCGGACGATCGGCCGCGCCGCCAGGTCAACGACTCCGCGCGCAACAGCGGATGCAGGACCGCGATCGAGAGATGGAACCTGGCGACCCCAAGATCCGTGATGCGCTCGCAGAACCCATCCAGCATCGGCCGAAGATCCGTTCCGGCGAGGGCGGCTTCGATCAGCCATGCATGAACAGGGATCGTGTCGAATTGGGCATCGCGCGAGAGATCCGTGGTCTAACCGCCGCCGCCCCTCGCGCGCTTGCCCTTGGCGCCGAGGCCCCAGATCTCCTTGTGGAAGGCGGTGAAGTGCGGCGGGTAGTCGTGCTTGGCGATGTGCACGTCGAGCAGCACCGGCACGCCCCGGCGGTTCAGGGCGAGGGCGGCCTTCAGGGCACCTTCGACCCGGGTGGGGTCGGTCACCCGGATTCCCTTGCAGCCTTGCGCCTCGGCCAGCTTCACGAAATCCGGCGAAACCGCGAAGTCGGTGGCGACGCGGGGCAGACCCTCCAGCATCTGGATGTACTGGGGCCAGCCGAGAGCCTGGTTGTTCAGCACCAGCCAGGTGATCCCGGCCTTGTGCTCGGCGGCGGTCGCCAGCTCCATCATCGCCATCTGCAGAGCGGCGTCGCCGGCCACGCACACCACGTTCTTGTCGGGCCGGGCGAGCTTGGCGGCGATCGCTCCGATCACGCCCATGCCCATGGCGGTCTGCTCGCCCATCGGCACGCAGTCGCCCTCGTCCAGCACCTTGTAGTACGGCCAGTAGTACGACCACAGGTCGGCCCCGCCGTTCTCGTTCACCAGGATGGTGTCGTGGCCGAAAACGCGGTTCAGCGCCGCCAGAACCTGGCGCGTGAGGATCGGTTTGCGCTTCCTGGCACCTTCCGCCGCGACCACCCGGAGGAACGTCGCCTTGCTTTTCGCCAGGGCCGCGCCGCGTTCTCGCCGCACCGCCGAATCGGTCGCCGGCAGGGCCGCGAGCAGATCGTCGAGGGCGAGCGCCGCATCGCCGACCAGCGCCACCGCGGGGCGCCAGTTCATGGCGATGGCGTGCGGATCGATGTCGAGCTGAATGAGCTTCGCCCCCTTCGGGTAGAGCTGCCACGCACCGGTCGAGAAATCCTCGAGCCGCGAGCCGACCGACAGGATCAGATCGGCCGCGTCGTAGACCTCCTTGCCGAGGCGGGTGAAATAGAGCCCGACCTGACCGAAGGCGAGTGCGTGCCCCTCGGCGATGCTGCCGCGCCCGCCCGGCGTGGTGAAGACCGGCATGCCGAGGGCCCCGGCGATAGCCCTGATCTGCGCCTGCGCCCCGGCCGAAATGGCGCCGGAGCCGCACAGCAGGATCGGCGCCTTGGCCCGGGCCAGCAGCTTGGCCGCCGCCGCCACCGCCGCGGCTTCCGGCCGACTGCGCAACCGGGGCGGCGAGACACGGTAGGACTCCATGGCCACGGAGCCAAGGGCGATGTCCGAGGGGATGTCGATGAACACCGCCCCCGGCCGCCCCTGTTTCGCCAGCGAAAACGCCCGTTGCATCACCCAGGGCGTGGTCTTGGGATCGACAATCCGGGTCGCCCATTTCGTCACGGGCCGCATGTGCGCCACCGAATCGAGCTCCTGGAACGCGCCCTTGCCGTCCGAACCCATGGGCACCCCATTGGCCAGCGCGATGACGGGGACCGAGGCCGACGTGGCTTCCAGAAGAGCGGTCGCCATGTTGGTGATGCCGGGGCCGGGATTGCCGTAGCAGATCGCCGGCTTGCCCGTGACCCGGGCGTAGGCGAAGGCCAGGGCCACGCCCGAATGTTCGTGGCGGACCAGGATGTTCTGGATCTTGGTGTGCCGATCCAGCTCGGGCAGCAGATGGATCGGATTGCCCGGGAGACCGAACACCCGATCGACGCCCTCCGCCCGCAACGCTTCGGCCACCGCCCGCCAGGGCGACATCGTCGGCATGATCGTCTCTCCCGCCTTGCTTGCGCCGGGACCCTACCAGAGATCGCCGCGTCGTCGGCAAAAGCCTATAGTCGCCCCCGGAGGGACGATCCATGGCCCCGCTCAAGCCCGAGACCCTCGACCTGCTGCGGTCCGTCAGCACCGCGACGCTGACCACGCAGCTCTTCAAGCGCGGGCTCAGAAACACGTTCATGCAGGGCGTTCGGCCCCTCGGCGGAGTGATGGCGAACATGGTCGGCCCAGCCTTCTGCTTACGCAACATCCCGGCGCGGGAGGATATGGACCACCCCGGCGTGTTCGCCTACCCTCTTCACCCGCAGCGCAAGGCGATCGAGGCGGTACCGCCCGGCCACGTGCTGGTGATGGACTGCCGCGGCGACGTCCGTGCGGCATCGGGTGGGGACATCCTGATGAGCCGACTGAAGGTGCGCGGCGCGGCCAGCATGGTGTCGGACGGCGGTGTGCGCGACAGCGCCGCCATCTTGGCTTTGAACTTCCCGGTGTTCTGCGCCGACCCTCCGCGCCGCTAACATCACCATCCATCACGCCATCGACATCGATTTACCGATCGGCTGCGGCGGCGGCGCCGTCTATCCCGGCGACGTGATCGTCGGCGACGGCGACGGGGTCGTCGTCATTCCGCGCACGCTCGCGGACGAGGTCGCCGCCGATGGCACGGAGCAGGAGCTGCTGGAGACCTTCATCCACGAACGCATTGCCGCCGGGGCGAAGCTGCCCGGCACCTACCCTCCCGATGTGGCGACGCGGGCGGACTACGAAGCCTAGCGCGCGAAACGCCGTTAGCCGAGGGCGGCGCGTAACCAGTCGTGGAAACGCTTGAGCGCGTATTCCTCGGGCATCAGGACACCCTTGTCATGGGGCAGGGCGCGCAGGCCGCACTGATTGAGTTCACAGGCAGCGCCGTCCTCGTCGATCACCTGCTTGGCGAAATCCACCACGTTGGCCATGTCGAATTCGGGATCGGTCAGGGTGGCGGCGGGGAAGTACCAGTCGGCGACCAGTTCCGTGCACTCCGGGCCCAGGGGAAGGAGCCGTACCGTCCGCACGTAGTCGACATGCCCGACCATGTAGACCGACGGCAGGCTGACGACGAAGGTTTGTAGCGACCCCTGCTCGAGCCCGGCGAACCGGGTGCGATGGGCCTTGCGTCCCGCGACCAGGTCTCGGCGCCGCGTGCCAGGCCGCCCTGGTATCGGGGGTCGTCGTCCCCGGCATGGCTGGACCAATCGGGATCGTCGTGCGCGCCCATGAAGCCGCGACCGTAGATAGGCACCAGCCGACAGAGATCCGGATGGACTCCTGGGCAATGCAGGCATTCGCTGAAGTTCTCCCAGAATACCTTCCAGTTGCACCCGAGCTCGGCGCGATAGCTGTGCCCAAGCACCATGTCCTCGAGCGGCCAGAGGTCGAAGCGCTCCGGCGTCCGCGCGAAGGTCCCGTGGAACGGCACCGCCTCCCGACCGGCGAGGTTGACGAACACAAAACCCCTCCACTCGGCGACCGCGACGCCGTAGAGCGCGTACTCCGACTGGTGGAACCCCTCGCCTGCGGTCTTCGAGGAGGTGCGCACCAGCGCACCCCGCAGGTCGTAGGTCCAGCGGTGATAGGGGCAGATGATCACCTTCTGCTCGAAGCGGCCCTCGGTCCGCGTACACAGGACCGATCCACGGTGTCGGCACGTGTTGTGGAAGGCGCGCAGGGACCCGGTTTCGTCGCGGAGCAAAATGATGTTCTGATCGCCGATCGTGACGGTGCGGAACGCAAGCGGACCGTCGAGCGACCGGGCGCGGCCCACGTACACCCAGTCGCGATACCAGATAGCGCGCAGCTCTCGTTCGTGGTGCGCGGGATCGTGGTACCAGAAGCTGGGAAGCCCGTCCTCGACCCGGGTCAGGCCGGTGTAGTCGGGGTCGACCGCGACGCGCGTGGCCATGTCGCGGCGGTTACTGGGTTTCCTGGCCGACGGGAAACGGCAGTTCGCCGAACTCGACGCCTTCATCGCGCAGTTCCTTGGCCTCGTTCGGCGTGGCGCGGCCGTAGATGTTGCGCTTGTCGGTCTCGCCGTAGTGGATCTTGCGCGCTTCCTCGGCGAACTTCTCGCCGACCGGATCGAAATTCTTGGTCACATGCTCGCGCACGGCGTGCATGTAGGCCATGGCCGTCCGCTTCGCCGCGTCCGTGGGAACGTCATCGCGGCCCTTGCGGGTGGCCACGTTCGGCGCCATGGGTGCCTTGACAATCTTGCCGTCGCCGCACAGCGGGCAGGC
>SHVY01000006.1 GCA_009694045.1 Alphaproteobacteria bacterium
TCCGTCAAATCGCTGGGATAACGCAGACCGCGACGATCCGCCACGGCACGATGTTCGGGCGTCCACATCAAGCAACCTCCTCAACAAGGTTGCCACCCATAGAGTCACAACCGACTCCCCAGACTCAACATCTTTTCGGAGCGGCTCTATGTAAAAGAGTCCGAATTTCTGATCACCTAGGGCGCCCATCTGTTGAAGTGGTTCACGCGTACGGAATCTAGGAGGGATGAATTCAAACGTTTTTTTTGCATAACGCGTGGAAGTAAAGTAAATAATTTCTTAAATCTGAACGAAAACGACAACAAAATTGAACTAATGGGTACATTTTCCTCATTGTTTGACAATCAAGAAATTTATATCAACAAAATATGGAGTCCAAGAGAGAAGGTCTATTGTGCAGAGAGCATTATGAATGTTTCATTGATTGACGGTGGATTGCCTAGGGGTAGGGGGAACGACGCGGAGTAATATCGAGGGACATTGATTCCGACCGCACTAAACGCCCGACTTCGTCATCGCGAGCCGAAGGGAAGCGATCCAGGGGCAACCGCACGAGCCGCTGCAACCCCTGGATGGCCGCGTTGGGCTTCGCCCCACTCGCCAGGACGATTCATCCAGGTAGGGGTCTTCTTCGACGCGCGCCGATACGACGGGGGCGCTCCACGTTAGCTCTTGGTTAAACTCGGAAACGCGACCCGGTGCTCAATAGCCCTGCGCCAGGTCGATGACGTTCAGCAGCGGCTGCCCGGCCTGCATGCGCCGGTAGTTGTCGACGATTCCGCCGATCATGGCCGGCAGGGTCAGGGCCGCGATGTGCGGGGTGACGGTCACCTTCGGGTGGGTCCAGAAGGGGTGCCCGGCCGGCAGCGGTTCCGTGTGGAAAACATCCAGGAACGCGCCCGAGAGGTGCCCGGACTCGAGCGCCGCCAGCAGGTCGGCGTCCACCAGGTGCCCGCCGCGGGCGGCGTTCACCAGATAGGCGCCGGGCTTCATGGCCCCGAACAGGTCGCGGTTCAGGATGCCGGTCGTCTCGGGCGTCAGCGGCAGCAGGCAGACCAGGGCGTCGCATGCGCCGACGAAATCCACCATGCGCTCGCGGCCGTGGGCGCAGGGGATGCCGCGAATCCTCTTGGGCGACCGGCTCCAGCCCTGCACGCGATAGCCGATGGCCTTGAGCTTGCGCGCGGCGTCCCTGCCGAGCTCGCCCATGCCGAGGATGCCGACCGTGCGCTGGGACGGCGGATGAACGTCGCGCTCGATCTCGACCCAGGTCCCCTCGCGTTGCAGGTCGAGGTAGTCGCGCAGTCTGCGCAGGCCGGTCATCACCGCCAGGACCACGTACTCGGTCATCTGCTCGGTCATCAGCGGATCGACTAGGCGCACGATCGGCACGCCGCGGGGCAGGTCCGGGTCCTGCATCAGGTAGTCGACCCCGGCCCCCAGGTTGGCGATCAGCTTCAGGTTGGGCAATTTGGCCAGGGAACCGAAGGGTGGGCGCCACGCCAGGGCGCAATCGATCTCGGTCACGTCGCCCGTGTCGGGCCACACCCGCAGTTCCTCCCCCGGCAGCAAGGGCACCAGCGCCTTGCGCCAGAGGTCGCCGTCGGACCATGAGCTCACGTAGATCAGGGCCATCGCGCGGGTGTCCTCCTTATTGTTTGACGACGTCGTCGGGGGCGGTCTCCAGGGCGAAGGCCGCCGCCATGAGGGCCCGGGTATAGGCCTCCTTGGGGGCCGCGAACACCCGATCCGCCGCTCCCTGTTCCACCACCCGGCCGTCCTTGAGCACCACTACGTGGTGGCTGAGCGCGCGCACCACCTTGAGATCGTGGCTGATGAACAGATAGGCGAGCCCATGGCGCCGTTGCAGATCGCGCAGCAGCTCGACGATTTGCGCCTGGACCGACATGTCGAGCGCGCTGGTGGGCTCGTCCAGCACGACGAAGCGGGGCTTCATCACCATCGCCCGGGCGATGGCGATGCGCTGGCGCTGGCCGCCCGAGAACTCGTGGGGATAGCGGTCGAGCATGGCGCGGTCGAGCCCGACCTCGGCCAGGGCCTGCTCGATCAGGCGGCGGCGTTCGGCGGCATCCGCGTCGCGGCGGTGAACCTTCAGGCCCTCGCCGACGATCTCCTCCACCGACAGGCGGGGCGAGAGCGAACCGAACGGGTCCTGGAACACGATCTGCATCGCGCGCCGCAACGGCCTGAGCGCACCCGCGCGCAAGTCCTGGATAGGACGCCCGTCCAAGGCGATCTCGCCGGTCGAGGCCAGCAGGCGCAGAAGTGCCAGTCCCAGCGTCGTCTTGCCGGACCCGGATTCGCCCACCACGCCCACCGTTTCGCCGGCGCGGACGGCGAGACTCGCGCCGTCCAGGGCTCGGACGAATCCCCGCACCCGGCCGATGACACCGCGGCGAATCGGAAAGTGAACCTTCAGGTCGCGACATTCCATGACCCGCGGCGCCGCCGGATCGACCGGCGCGGGCTTGCCCCTAGGCTCCGCCGCCAGAAGGTGCCGGGTGTAGGCATGGCTGGGTGCCGCGAACACGTCGGTGACCTTGCCCTGCTCCACGATCTCTCCTCCGGTCATCACCAGCACCCGGTCGGCGACCTTGCGCACGATGTTGAGGTCGTGGGTGATCAGCAGCAGCGCCATGCCGAGGCGTTGCCGCAACTCCTGCAACAGCTTGAGGATCTGCGCCTGGATGGTGACGTCGAGCGCCGTCGTCGGCTCGTCGGCGATCAGCAGATCGGGCTCGTTCGCCAGGGCCATGGCGATCATCACGCGCTGGCGCTGGCCACCCGAAAGCTGATGCGGATAGCTGGCCAGCCGGCTCTCGGCGTCGGCCAGGCCGACCAGGTGCAGGAGTTCCAGCACCCGGGTCCGGGCCGCCGCGCGATCCAGGCCCTGGTGAATGAACAGCACCTCGGCGATCTGGCGTTCGACCGAATGCAGCGGATTGAGGGACGACATCGGCTCCTGGAACACCACGCCCGCCCGATTGCCGCGGATGGCGCGCAGGACCTTCTCCGGCGCCCCTACCATCTCCTGGCCGTCGAACGTGATCGAACCGGTCGGATGGCTGGCGAGGGGGTAGGGCAGAAGCTGCAGGATCGACAGGGCGGTCACGGTCTTGCCCGACCCCGATTCGCCGACGATCGCCAGCGTCTCGCCGCGATCGAGCTCGAAACTGGCGCCCCGGACCGCATCGACCACCCTCCCTTCGATGGCGAAGCGAACGCCGAGATCGCGCACGGACAGCAAACGCACGGGCGGTCTCAATGGGGCAGCTTGCGGGGGTCGAAGGCGTCGCGCACGCCTTCGCCGATAAACACCAGGAGGCTCAGCATCAAGGCGATGACGGCGAAACCGGTGAACCCCAGCCACGGGGCCTGCAGGTTGTTCTTGCCTTGGTTCAACAGCTCGCCCAGCGACGGCGAACCCGGCGGCAGGCCGAAGCCCAGGAAGTCGAGGGAGGTCAGCACGGTCACGGCCCCCCCCAGGATGAAGGGCAGGAAGGTGAGGGTGGCAACCATGGCGTTGGGCAGCACGTGGCGCACCATCACCGTCAGATCGCCGACGCCCATGGCCCTGGCCGCCCGCACGTAGTCGAAGTTGCGGGCCCGCAGGAACTCCGCCCGGACGACGCCCTCCAGCGCCGTCCAGCTTACCAGCAGCATGAGGATCAGGAGGGTCCAGAAGCTCGGAAAGACCACGCTGTTGAGGATGATGAGCAGGTAGAGGAACGGCAATCCCTGCCAGATCTCGATGAACCGCTGGGTCAGAAGGTCCACCAGACCGCCGAAGTAGCCTTGCGCCGCGCCGACGCCGATGCCGATCGCCGAGGACAGGACGGTCAGCAGCAGCCCGAATACCACCGAGATGCGGAACCCGTAGATACAGCGGGCCATCACGTCGCGGCCCTGGTCGTCGGTGCCCAGCCAGTTGTCGATCGAGGGTGGCGAAGGCGCCGGCTGCGGCAGGTCGTAGTTGATGGTGTCGTAGCGGTAGGGCACCAGCGGCCACAGGATCCAGCCGTCGGCCTCGATCAGGTAGGCCACGAACGGGTCGCGGTAATCCGCCGCGGTCTCAAAATCGCCGCCGAAGGTGGTTTCGGGGTAGGCGCGGAACACCGGGCTGTAGAGCTCGCCCTTGAACCACACCAGGATCGGCCGGTCGTTGGCGACGATCTCGGCGGGCAGGCAGAAGCCGAACAGCAGGACGAAGATGACGAACGACCACACCGCCCGCCGGTTGGCCAGGAAATTGTCGGCGCGCCGTCGGGTCAGGGGCGTGACGCGCAAGCCCAGCACGCGGTTCTGGACAGGCTCAGGCATCGCGGCGCCCGAAGTCGATGCGCGGGTCCACCAGGACGTAGGTTAGATCGCCGACCAACCGGGTCAAGAGCCCCAGCAGGGTGAAGAAGTACAACGTCCCGAACATCACCGGATAGTCGCGCTTGATCGCCGCCTCGAACCCCAGAAGTCCCAGGCCGTCGAGGGAGAAGATGATTTCGATCAACATCGCACCGGTGAACAGGATGCCGATGATCGTGCCGGGGAAGCCGGCGATGACGATCAGCATGGCGTTGCGGAAGACGTGGCCGTACAGCACGCGGCGCTCGGTGAGCCCCTTCGCCCGCGCCGTCGCCACATAGTGCTTGTTGATCTCCTCGAGGAACGAATTCTTGGTGAGCATGGTCAGGGTGGCGAACCCGCCGACCAGCAGGGCCGTGGACGGCAGCACCATGTGCCAGGCGTAGTCGAGCGCCTGGTCCCACCAGGTCATCGCGTCGAACCCGGGGGACGTGAGGCCGCGCAGGGGAAACCATTGGAGGTAGCTCCCGCCCGCGAACAGCACGATCAGGAGAACGGCGAACAGGAAACCGGGGACGGCCTGGCCGACGATGATCACGGCGCTGGTCCACACGTCGAACCGGGTCCCGTCGCGCACCGCCTTGGCGATCCCCAGCGGGATCGACACGAGATAGATCAGGAGCGTGGTCCACAGGCCGAGGGAGGCCGACACGGGCATCTTGTCCAGCACCAGCCCCATCACCGAGCGACTCTGGAAGTAGCTTTCGCCGAAATCGAAGGTCAGGTAGCGGCCCATCATCAACAGGAACCGTTCGTGGGCGGGCCGGTCCAGCCCAAACGTCTTCTCGATCTGGGCGATGAACGCCGGGTCCAGTCCCTGGGCGCCGCGGTACTTGCCGCCGTCCGCCTGCCCCGTGGTCTTGATCTCGCTGCCGCCCCCGGTGACCCGCTCGGTGGCGCTGACGGCTCCCTTCGTCAGCTCGGCGATGATCTGCTCGACCGGCCCGCCCGGCACCACCTGCACGATGGCGAAGTTCAGCAGCATGATCCCGAACACGGTCGGCACGATCAGCAGCACGCGGCGGACGATATAGGCGAGCATCAGCCGATACTGTCAAATCGCACGGCCCGGGAGAAGGAAAAGGACGGAGCTTCCGCCGCGCCTTGCCGCTAGCGCAGCGCCTGCTCGCCCGCTTCGAGGGTGGCCTCCTTGGCCGGCTCGACCCACCAGGTGTCCAGGTCGACGCCGTATTTCGGGTCGATCGGGGGGCGGCTGAACTTGTTCCAGTAGGCGATCCGGCTGGTCCGGTTGTGCCAGTGCGGCACGACGTAGTGGCTCCAGGTCAGCACCCGGTCCAGGGCCCGGCAGGCCGTGACCAGCGCCGCCCGATCCTCGGCCGCGACGATCGCCTCGACCAGGGCGTCCACCGCCGGGTCCTTGATGCCGATGATGTTGCTGCTGCCCGGCTGACCCGCGGCCGTACTCGTCCAGAAGTTCCGTTGCTCGTTGCCCGGCGACAGGGATTGCCCAAACACCACCACGTCCACGTCGAAGTCGAACTGCTCCAGCCGCTGCTCGTATTGCGATGAATCGACCTGGCGGATGGTCGCCTTCACCCCCAGCCGTTCCAGGTTCTGAATGTACGCCGCGGTGACGCGTTCGAACGCCGGCTGGTTGATCAGGAATTCCATGGTCATGGCCGTGCCGTCGGGGCCGGTCAGCACCCCGCCCTTCACCACCCAGCCGGCCGCCGCCAGCAACTCCTTGGCCGCCCGCAGATTGCGGCGATCGCTGCCCGATCCGTCACTCACGGGCGCCAGGTACGCCGGCCCGAACACCTCCGGCGGCACTTGGTCGCGGAAGGGTTCGAGAAGCGCGAGCTCGGCGGGGCCGGGCACACCCGTCGCCGCCAGTTCGGAATTGGCGAAATAGCTGCTGGTCCGCGTGTAGGCGGAGAAAAACAGGTTCTTGTTGATCCACTCGAAATCGAACGCGAGCGCCAGCGCCGCACGCACCCGCCGATCCTGGAACATCGCCAGCCGGGTGTTGAACGCGTACCCCTGCATGCCGTTCGGCAGCTCGTTCGGGATTTCTTCCCTGACGATCAGGCCGGTTGCCAGCGCCGGGCTGTCGTAGCCCGTGGCCCACTGCTTGGCCACGTTCTCCTGGTGAATGTCGAACTCGTGCGCCTTGAACGCTTCGAGCGCGATGGTGGGATCGCGGTAGTAGTCGTAGACCAGCCGGTCGACGTTGTAGCGCCCTCGGTTCACCGGCAGAGCGGCCCCCCAGTAGTCGGCCACCCGCTCGTAGGTGATTGACCGGCCTGGGTCCACGGTGGCGATGCGGTAGGGTCCGCTCCCGATCGGAGGGTCCAGCGAGGTTTCGCCGAACGGGTGGGCGTCGAAGTAGTGCTTCGGCAGCACGGGCATCTGGCCGACGATCAGGGGCAGCTCGCGGTTGCCCTCGCCGGCGAAGACGAACTTCACCCGCCGCTCGCCGATCGCCTCCACGCTCGCCACGTCGCGGTAGTAGTAGCGGTAGAACGGCGTGCCTTCGTCGCGGAGCGCCGTGAACGAGAAGATCACGTCCGCCACGGTGATGGGTTCGCCGTCGTGCCAGCGCGCCTCGGGCCGGATGGTGAAGATCGCCCAGGACCGGTCCGGCGGGGTCTCGATGCTTTCCGCGATCAGCCCGTATTCCGAGAACGCCTCGTCGGCGGGCGAGGTCATCAGCGTCTCGAACAGGTTGGCGAGGCCGGCGGCGGCTTCGCCCTTGAGGATGTAGGGATTGAGGCTGTCGAACCCGCCGATCGCCGCGAAGCGCATCTCGCCGCCCTTCGGCGCGTTCGGATCGGCGTACTCGAAGTGCTGGAAGTCCGGCCCGTACTTCAGGTCCCCGTGCATCGCGATGCCATGCATCGGCACGCCGTCCTGCGCCATGGCGGGAAGGGCCAGGAACAGCAGGGTGAGCACGAGAACCAGGCGCGACATCGAGGGGGACTCCCTAGGGGGACACCCCCAGTATCTGAAATCGCCCCCGGACTGTACAACCGGAACCGCGCTTCAATCTTGCAGGCGCGCGAGAGCCTCCGCGTGAACCGCGCGATCGCCGGCCGCCAGGACCCGGCCGTCTGAGGCCATGGTCATCGCCTGGCCCTGCCAGTCGGTGAAGGTGCCCCCGGCGTTGCGCACCACGACCTCCAGCGCCGCGAAGTCGTGGGGCGAAAGCTGGGCGTCGCACACCACGTCCATGAACCCGGCCGCCACCAGTCCGTAGTTGCCGCAATCGGCGCCGAAGCGGAGCTTGCCGGCGCCTTGGCGGACCCGCGCGATGTGGTCGTCGTAGGGCATGGCGTAATCCCCGGGGCCACTGGTGCTGACCAGGGCCGCGGCGATCGACGGGCAGGGGCGAGTCCGCACGGCCGCGCCGTTCAGCCGGGTGCCGTGGCCGTCGGCCCCGACCCAACGGTCGCCGACGATCGCCTGCTCGATCACCCCCAGCACCGGTCGGCCGCCGCGCACCAGGGCGATCAGCGCCCCGAACACGGGCTTGCCGGCGACGTAGTCCTGGGTCCCGTCGATCGGGTCCAGGGCCCATAGAAATTCTGCGTCGGTGCGGGTGTGCGGGAATTCCTCGCCGCCGATCCCGTGATCGGGATAGGCCTGCTCGATGAGATCGCGCAGGATGATCTCGGTCTCCTTGTCGGCGGCGGTCACCAGGCTGCCGTCCGGCTTGATCTCGATCGCGATCTTCGTGCGGAAGGTGCGGCGGTGCACCTCGCCGGCCGCGTCGGCCAGCCGGTGGGCGAAGGCGATGAATTCGTCGGGGCAGGTCCACATGGCGCGGGACTGTGCGCCCTCGGACCGCGAAAATTCAAGCGTGTCGCGGCGCTTTTTTCCCGATCCGCCGCGTGCGAAAGTCACCCTCCATCGAGGCGGAAGGGTGGGCGCGGTGCCGGGTACCATCAGGGCGGTGAGTTTCGATCTTTGGGATACCATCATCCACGACGATTCCGACGAGCCCAAACGCCGCGCCCAGGGGCTTCCCAGCAAGCGCGAGGCGCGCCGCCGCCTGGTGCACGAGGCGCTCGTCAAGCAATCACCGATCGACGCCGCGACCGTCGCGCTGGCGTACGACGTGGCCGACGCGGCGTTCAACAAGGTCTGGCGCGAGCATCACATCACCTGGACCATCGGCGAGCGAATCGCGGTGCTGCTCAAGGGATTGGGACGGGCGCTGCCGGACGCCGCCCTGGCGGACGTCATCACGGCCCATGAGCGGATGGAGATCACGGTCCGGCCCGACTGCGTCGAGGGTATCGGCGCGGCTCTGGCCGATCTCTCGGGGCGGTACAAGCTCTGCATCGCCTCCGACGCGATCGTCTCGCCGGCCTGGGCGCTGCGCGAGCTGCTGCGAAGCTACGATCTGGAACGCCATTTCACCGCGTTCGTGTTTTCCGACCAGGTGGGTAATTCCAAGCCGCATCCGGCGATGTTCCGCCACGCGGCGCTCGAACTCGGGGTCGATTTCGAGGAGATGGTCCACGTCGGCGACCGCGAACACAACGACGTGCGGGGACCGCACGCGCTGGGGATGCGGGCGGTCCTCTTCACCGGCACCCGCGACGCCGACCGGGCCGGCACGACCGCCGACGCGGTGTGCGAACGCCTGGCCGACCTTCCCGCGATCATCGACCGTCTCGACGGAGGAGCATGAGCATGCCCACGACGCCGCGTTTCCTGGTCATCGACGGCTATGCGCGGGACAGCCGCGAGGAATTGGCCAAGGGCGGCTGCACCGTCGCCGGCGAACTCTACGCCCGCATGCTGCGCGCCCACGCGCCCAATGCCCGGACCGACATTCTCTACCCGTCCGATCCCGACTCGGCCCTGCCGCAGGGGGTTGGGCTCGACCAGTACGACGGGGTCGCCTGGACCGGCTGCAATCTGACCGTGTACGACGACAAGGACGACCGGGTCCGCCGCCAGATCGATCTTGCCCGCGAGATATTCGAGGTGGGAACGCCGAGTTTCGGCTCCTGCTGGGCGGCCCAGATCGCGGTGGTCGCCGCCGGAGGAGTCGTGCGCGCGAGCCCCAAGGGGCGGGAAATGGGCTTCGCGCGCAAGGTCCGGCTGACCGCCGAGGGCCGCGCCCATCCGATGTACGTCGGCAAGCCTTCGGTGTTCGACGCCTTCATCAGCCACGTGGACGAAGTCACCCACCTGCCGCGCGGCGCCCTGGTGCTCGCCTCGAACGACTTCTCCTATGTCCAGGCGGTGTGCGTGAACCACCGCAACGGCACGTTCTGGGCGCCGCAGTACCACCCCGAGTACGACCTGCACGAGATGGCGCGGCTCACCTACTGTCGCATCGCCAAGTTGATACAGCTCGGCTTCTTCCGCACCGAGGCCCAGGCGCTGGAGCACGTCGAGAAGCTCGAGACCCTGCACCGCGATCCGTCGCGCTTCGACATCGCCTGGTCGCTGGGGATCGACGACGACGTGATGCAGGCCCCGCTCCGCCAAGTCGAGGTCGCGAACTGGATCAGCCACCAGATCCTGCCGCGGGTTTCGGCCTAGGCGGCCATGGACATGGATACGCGCGTGATTGCCTTCGCGGTCGTCGCGCTGCTGGCCGCGCCGGCGCTCTCCGTCGGGACCGACCAGGAGGTGGGGCAGGAGTTTCTTCTCCGACCCGAGGATCTGCCGGCGCCCTACGCCTCCGAAAGCGCCGGCAACAGCGCCGAAGGGGGTCGCGATCCGATTCACCCTCCGGGTTCCGCATCCAAGCTGCCCTTCAACACCCTAAGCCTATGATCTTTATACCATAAATTGGTCGTTCAGGCATCAGATGTAGCGATCACTTGGGAACGCGGGCTGAAGGCTGTTTTCCGGCGCGCGAACCGCTAGTCTGGCGGCTGACACGAAGATCCCTTGGGGAGTTCCTTGACCACCAGGCTGCAATCCCGCGTCGCGCTCGCGTTTTCCAGCGTCGGGCATTCCTACGCGCACATCGCGATGCTGCTGTTTCCGACCGTGGTGCTGGGCCTCGAGCCGGTGTTTCACATGCCCTACGGCGACCTGGTGCTGCTGGCGGTGACCGGCAACATCCTGTTCGGCGCCGCGGCCCTTCCGGCCGGCTGGCTCGGCGACCGCTGGAGCGCGGTCGGGATGATGGGCGTGTTCTTCTTCGGGACCGGCGGCGCGGCGGTCGTCACGGGCTTCGCGCGCACGCCGCTAGAAATCGGGTTGGGACTCGCCGGAATCGGGTTGTTCGCGTCGATCTATCACCCGGTCGGCATCGCCTGGCTGGTGCGCACCTCGGCCAAGCGCGGCCGTGCGCTTGGGTTCAACGGGCTGTTCGGCAGCATCGGCACGGCCGCCGCCGCGGTGATCGCCGGAACTCTCACCGAATGGTACGGTTGGCGTTCCGCCTTCATCGTGCCCGGCATCACGTTGTTGCTCGTCGGCGCGGCCTTCGTGGTCGCCATCCGCCTGGGCTGGATCGTCGAGGGCCGCGACCTGCACGCCGACGAGGCACCGCCGCCACGCGACGACATGGTGCGGGTGTTCTGGGTGCTGTCGTTCACCATGCTGGTCACCGGGCTGCTGTGGCAGGTGACCCAGTGGGCCATGCCCAAACTGTTCGTCGAACGGATGCCGACGTTGACCGGCGGGGGCGTCGCCATGGCGGGCGGACTGGTCTCGCTGGTGTTCCTGGTCAGTGCCGTGTCCACCGTGGTCGGCGGTTATCTGGCCGATCGCTTCCGGCTGCGCAGCATCTACATCCTCGGCTACTGGGCCCAGGTGCCGGCGATGCTGGGCCTTGGCCTGATCGTCGGGCCGGCGCTGTTGCCGTTCGCGGCACTCGCCGTGTTCGTCAGCGGCATCAACGCGCCCGCCGAGAACGCGCTGCTCGCGCGCTACTCGCCGAAGCGTTGGCAGGCTACGGCGTTCGGCGCCAAGTTCGTGCTGTCGCTGGGCGTTGCCGCCGGGTCGACCGCCTTGGTCGGCATCGTCCACAACGCGACCGGTTCGTTCACCCTGTTGTTCCTCGGCATCGCCGCGGTTTCGTGTCTGGCCGGCCTGCTTGCCAGGCACCTGCCGCGTGGCGCGGGTCTCGGACAGCGCGCCGCGGTGGTGCCGGCCGCCGCCGAATAGGCCGATGGGTCCGACGACGCTCAAGGTACCGGCGGGCGACAACCGCGAGCGCCTGGTTTGCGACTCCTGCGGTTTTGTCCTCTACAGCAACCCGAAGGTCGTGGTCGGCGCGGTCTGTTCGTACGCGGGCGAGATCCTGCTCTGCCGCCGCGCGATTGATCCGCGGCGCGGATTCTGGACCATCCCCGCCGGCTATATGGAACTGCACGAGACCACCGCCGATGGCGCCCGGCGCGAGGCCCGCGAGGAGGCCGGGGTCGAGATCGCGATCCAGAGCCTGCTCGCGGTCTACAGCATTCCCCGGCTCAGTCAGGTGCAGGTGATCTTCGCTGCGACCCTGCCAACGCCCAAGCTCGATCCGGGGATCGAGACCCTGGAGGCGCGGCTGGCGCCATGGGAGGATATCCCGTGGGACGATCTCGCGTTCCCCTCGGTGCGCTGGGCCCTCGGCCACTGGCGCGAACTGGCCGACGGCGGGCCGGCGCTGGCCCGGAGCAATCCGGACGGCGAGTTCGGCGACTACTGACATCCGCGGTCCCTGAACTCGACCCCCCCCCTACATCGGTACGACCGGGTCGGCATCAGCGACCGTTGGACCAATCCCCGATCTCGACGGCCAGCATCCTGAGCTTGCTTTCGACGTAGCACCAGTCGGTGTAACAGCCTTGCAGGTGGCGGTGCGACGTGCTGGCGTCGTATCCGGCCCGGCCATGCAGAACGCGGCGGTTGTCGAACACCAGCACGTCGCCGGGCCGGAGCTTCACGGTGATTTGGTTGGCGGGGTCGCGGACCAGGGCGAAGAAGGTGCGGTACGCCCGGTAGAACGCCGGCACGTCGGCGCCCTCGGCCTCCACGGGGCGCATCGCCCGATCGTTGATATGGACCGCGTCGACGCGGCCGTCGTGGCCCAGTTGGATGACCGGATGCCGAGCCATCAGGTCGACCTGGTCGTAGCGATTGCGGAACGTCGCCCGGATGCGGGCCAACGTCGCGAACGCCGGCGCGTCGGCCCGGCGGAGCTTTTCCGCGACGTTGAAGCCATCGACCAGCATGTTCTCCCCGCCCTCGGCGGACTGCGCCAGGCAGTGCAGGAGCTGCACTCCGGGGACCGGATCGACGAACGGCCGGTCGGTGTGCAGGGCGAGCGTCTTCGGCGTGTACGCGAAGTTGGTCGGCTTCGAACTCGAGACCACCTCGAAGTGGCGGCCGTCGTTGCCTTCGTGAACGTAGCCGTAGAGCTCGGCCACACGCTCGACCTGGCCATCCGCGTTCGGCGTATCGCCGAGCACGGTGACGCCCAGGTCGCGCAGATCGCCGAGCCAGCGCGCCAGGGCGCGGTCGTCGCGGCTTACTTCCGTGAAGGAGGCGCGCGGCACACGGGCCCGCAGATCGGCACCCCAGAGGTTCGAACGGCCGTTGGGTAGTTCCCGCGGCGCCAACGCTTGGGGCGCGTACCGGCTTTCATGGCCGTCGGGGTCCCAGACGATCGCGAGGTCCCCGTGCTCGACCTTCGCCGACCGGACCGCGAGATCGTCCGGAATGTCGGCGGTGTTGAGGTGACGCTGGCTGCTGAAGCCGTCCACACAGGCGTCGCACGTGCAACCGTCGCGCAGCCAGACGACATGGCGTTCGGTGGCGCGACCGTCCGCCCAGCGCAGGCGGAGCCGATCGCCGGCCGGCTCGACGGCCAGGAGCTTGGCGTCCATTGCCAACCATAGCATGGCGGTTCGTGCTAGGGTCCAGCTCCCTTGACGACGGAGTCCCAGATGGATCTTGAGGCCCTGAAGCGGGAGGTGTGCGCCGGCGTGGATGCGCTGGCGCGGGAGCTGGTGGCGACCAGCCGGGCGATCCATGCGGCGCCGGAGCTGTGCTTCGAGGAGCATAAGGCGGCGGCGCGGCTGACCGCCGACATCGAGCGCAACGGTCTGACGGTCGATCGCGGCGCCTATGGCCTGGCGACCGCGTTCCGCTGCGACATCGGCAAGGGTAAGGGTCCGACCGTCGCCTTGCTGGCCGAGTACGACGCGCTGCCCGGGATCGGCCACGCCTGCGGCCACAACCTGATCGCCACGGCCGCGTTGGGGGCGACGCTCGCGCTCGAGCGTCTGGGCGACCGGCTCCCCGGGCGGGTGCGGCTCCTGGGCACCCCCGCCGAGGAAGGCGGCGGCGGCAAGGAGATCATGGCCCGGCGTGGCGCCTTCGAGGGCGTCGACGCCGCCCTGATGATCCACCCCGCCGGGTTCAACCTGGCGACGACGCCCTGCCTCGCGATCTCCCGCGTCGCGGTCGCCTTCCACGGCAAGGCGGCGCACGCATCGGCCCAGCCCTGGGACGGGATCAACGCGCTGGACGCCCTGGTGACGGCGTACCAGGCGGTCGCGCAACTGCGCCAGCACATCAAGCCGACCGAGCGACTGCACGGCATCATCACCGAGGGCGGCGAGGCGGCGAATATCGTGCCGGTCCGCGCCGCTGGTACCTTCTACGTGCGGGCCGCCGACGCGCCCGCGCTGGTGAAGCTCAAGCCCCGCGTCGAGGCCTGCTTCCAAGGCGCGGCCACGACCTCGGGGGCCAAGGTCACGATCGAGTGGGGTGACGTCGATTACCTGGATCTCATCACCAACTGGCCGCTCGCCGGCGCCTTCCAGGCGAACGCCGAGGCGCTGGGGCGGACGTTCCTCAACCTCGACGACCTGCCGCGCGGCTGGGCGGGCTCGACCGACATGGGCAACGTCAGCCAGATCGTGCCGGCGATCCATCCGCTGCTGGAGGCGGCGCCCCGCGACGTGGTGATCCACAACCCGGAGTTTGCCCGCTGGGCCGGATCGGAGAAGGGCGACAAGGCGGCCCTCGATGGGGCCAAGGCGCTGGCCATGACGGCGCTGGACTTCCTCGGCCGCGCCGATCTGCGGGCCGAAGTCGCCCGCACCTTCGCCGCCGCCAAGGCGGAGCAGGCGGCGGCATGAACCCGGGAGCCCTGGTCGATCTCGACCGCTATCCGCTGGCCGATCCGGAGCTCGCGCGGTCGTGCAAGGCGACGCTCGAACGTGACAACGTGCTGCTGCTCCACGACTTCCTCAGGCCCGGGGGCCGCGCGGCCATGGCCGCGGAAGTCATGGCCGGATTGCCACGGAGTTACCGGCGCGATCGGACCGCCATGGGCATTTACACCTATGGGGCGCCGAACGCGCCGGCGGAGCATCCGGCGCTTGGCCCCAACCGGTCGGCGCAAGCGATCCTGGCGGGTGATCTGATCCCCGAAGATGGCGCGATCTGGTCGCTGTTCAAATGGGATGCCCTCACCGCGTTCGTCGGCGCTGTGACGGGCTGTCCCAAGCTCTACCGGTCTGCCGATCCGCTGGCGTCCTGCACCATGACGGCGCTCGGCCGGGGCGACCAGCACGGCTGGCATCTGGACGACAACGACTTCGTCGTGAGCCTCCTCTTGCAGGAGCCTGAATCCGGCGGCCGGTTCGAGGTGGTGTCGGACGTGCGGACCGAGGCGGGGATCGACTTCGATCGCGTCGCCGCCGCATTGGCCGGCACATCGTCGGACATCGTCCGGCCCGAACTGCGGGCGGGGACCCTCAGCGTCTTCCGCGGCCAGCGGGCCCTGCACCGGGTGAGCCCGGTGGACGGCGGCCGGTCGCGCCTGATCGCCCTGTTCTCCTACGACCGCCGGCCCGGAATGATGTTCCCCCGCGAGGTCCACCTGGGCGCCTTCGGGAGAACGCTGGCGGCGTAGGCTCAGGGGTCATCGAGTTTGATCCGTCACCGTCGCCGTAGGGGCGGGTCCGAGGCCCGCCCCTACGGCGGTAAAACCGGATCATGGTCCGCGATCGCTGTTGTAGGTCCCCACCCTAGCCCTTCCTGGGTGCACTGCCGCATTCCACCAAGCTTCATTCTGAGGTGTTGTCATGGCTCAACCGAAGTCCTTGTCGCTCGCCGAACAGATCGACCGGCTGGCATCGATCGAGGCGATCAAGCAGCTCAAGGCGCGCTATTGTGCCGCTTGCGACGACCATTACGCGGCGGACGCGATCGTCGCCCTGTTCACCGAGGACGCGGTCTGGGATGCCGGCGAGGCGTTCGGCACCTACCGCGGGCGGGAGGCGATCCGGGCATTTTTCGCCGGCATCTCGGGCACGATCACGTTCGCCGCGCACCTCATCCTCAATCCGATCATCGAGGTCGACGGCGACCAGGCCACGGGAACCTTTCGCCTGATCATGCCATGCACCATGGTGGCGGACGGCAAGCCGGAGGCCCGCTGGATGGTGAGCTCCTACGACAACCGCTTCGTCCGCCGGGACGGCGTCTGGCTGTTCCAACACCTGCGGGTCACGGTGAATATCAACGCCCCCCACCTGAAGGGGTGGGCGTGATCGACTACGGCTCCCAGCCGGCCAGCCATTGGTCGATGGGGACGATCTCGGCGGGTTGGCCGTTGTCGTGGAACCAGCTGTCCACCGCGTAGCGCCGGCCGGTGCCGCGCTCGACGATGGCGGCGGTGGTGTGGGGCCAGCCCTGGATGAAGAGGCCCCGGGTCGAGGGCGAGCCCACTTGGTGGAACTTGAGCAGCCGGGCGTCGTCGAGCAGCACCAGAAGTCGAGTGGTGTTCGCGGCCTCGTCGACGCAATCGAGCTGGCCCGCGCCGCCGCCGTCGTTGAAGGTGCCGGCAAGATCGGCGCCGATCGGGGTGGCCCGCGCCGCGGCGGATTCGAACAGGGCCACGGCCTCGGCGATGCGCGCCCGTTCCGTCGCGGCATCGCCGGACGGGACCAGGAATAGGGCCGCGATCGTGGGCCACGACCCGCCGATCTCGATCTCGGACACCTTCGCGCAGCCGTAGCCGTAGCAGATCGGCACCCGGTCGATGGTCGGCCGTCGGTCGTCGAATTGGGCGAGGAAGCGGCGCGGGCCCTCGCCGGGCCCTGGGCTGGCGCAAGCCGCGAGCGCCAGCGCGGCGACGAGGGCTGCGAACCCGGCGCGTGAGCGCCGTACGATGCTGCGTGAAGGGATCATGGCGGGTGCGATCTTCGGTTCGAGGGAGCGCCGCGCGGAAAGGCGCGGAATCGGGACGTTAGGCCCCTGCCGTTAAGGGAGGCTTAGCGCGGAGGCTCAGGCGGCGGAGGCGGCCTTGGGCCGGGCGGCGAAGGCCTCGAACGCGGCCATGATCTCGCTGCTCGACCGGCGGGCGCCGGTCTGCAGGTATTCCATGGCGGCGAGGGCGGCGTCGTGGGCGGCTTGGGTCGAGCCGACGACGCAGTCCTCGACCACGCGGCAGAAGTAGTCGTGCTGGTGGCCGTCGACGAAGGTGTAGTGGACGCAGACGTCGGTCAGGCCGCCGATCAGCACCAGGGTCCGGGCCTGCAAGCCCTTCAGGAGGATCGCGAAATCGGTGCCGAAGAACACCGAGTAGCGGCGCTTGCGGATGAAGTAGTCGTCGGGGCGCATGCCCATCTCGACGGCGATCTCGGTCGCCTTGTCGCCCTCGAGACAGTGCACATCCTCGACCCCGTCGAGCTCGCGGCCGAAGTCCACGTGATCGCGGCGGTGGGCTTCCTGGATGAAGACCAGGGGAATGCGGCAGGCGCGTGCCTTGTCGATGATCTGGCGCGAATGCAAGGACCGTTCCCGGGTGCCCGCCATCGAAGGGATGCCGAAATAGCCGTCCATGAACGCGCCCTGCTGGATGTCGACGACGACCAGCACGGGCTGGCCCTCGATGATGGCCCGGGGTTGCTTCGATGTCATGGCGGTCACCCTCCCCGGACTTGAGCGACACCAACCATGGCGTCGCGGTTGACCAGGGCGGCGAGCGCGTCCTCGGACCAGTCTTCGGTGCCGGCGGGGCGCAGCGGCAGGACCAGGTAGCGCAGTTCGGCGGTCGAATCGTGGACCCGAACCTCCACGTCGGCGGCGAGATGGGTGCCGAATTCGGCCAGCACGGCCCGGGGTTCCCGCACCACCCGGGCCCGGTAGGCGGCGCTCTTGTACCAGGCGGGCGGGCGACCGAGCAGCGGGCGCGGATAGCACGAGCAGAGCGTGCAAACGACCACGTTGTGCAACCGCGCCGTGTTCTCCAGGACGATGATGTCGGGGTAGTTCCCCGGATTGAAGCCCAGCTCGGCGATCGCGTCGCGGCCGTGGGCGAGCAGGCGGGCGCGGTAGGCTGGATCGACCCAGGCGCGGGCCACGACGGCGGCACCGATCGCCGGGGTCTGGGATTCGATCCGTTCGATCATGCGCCGCTCGTCGTCGGCGGTGATGTGACCCTTCTCGATCAAGAGTTCGCGCAGCGCGAGGCCGAGGAAATGGTGCTCGGTCGACGGCTCGGGATCGTCGGGCTGCGGCGGACTGTGCGGATGATCGTGGTCGTGCATCAAGCGGGCTCCAGCCAGTGCTCGTAGATTTCGATGTCGAGAGTGTCGCCGCCCGCGTATCCCAGCCACAGGTCCCGCAGGCCGAGGCGAACACGGTAGAGCGGCTGCCGGGGTCGCCCGTCGCCGAACGACGCATAGACCTCGGGTTGGCCGTGCGAGCCGTGGGTGCTCAACACCACGCCGGCCCGACCCTTCACATAGCCGGGGGTGCGGTGATGCCCCGCCGGCCAGCGATCGGCGACGCGCACCCGCTCGCCGGGGGCGAAGCGGGGGCTCACGGCTTGCCGCCCTGGCGGGCCTTGATCGCGGCGATTTTCGCGGCGACTTCGGACTCGGAGAGGACGCCAAGTTCCACCAGCGAGCCCTTCAGGGCCGCGGCCCAGCGTTCATAGTAGGAGAGGCGGGCGTAATCCTCGGGCTTCAGGCACTCGATCTGCCGGCGCATCGGCGAGAAGTCGGGGTAGAGCCCGCGCCCAGGATCGGTCATCAGGTAGACGAGCGCGTCGACCCGGCGTTCCCAGAACGTCAGGGCATGCTCCCCGCCCTCGATCGCGCCCAGGCGCGCGCCACCCAGGTCGTGGGGACCGTTGTGGCGGCTCGGGTCGCTCATGGTTGCGGGTCCGCGATCGGCAGGCCGCTCTTCTTCCACTGCTCCATGCCGCCGCGCAACACGCTGACAGTGCCGAAGCCGGCTTCGCGCAACAGACCGGCGGCCTGCGCCGAACGCATCTGGGTGCGGCATACCAGCGTGATTTCGCTTCCCTTGTGCGCTGCGAGTTCAGGGAGCCTGCCGGGAAGCTGGTCGAGCGGCATGTTGCGGGCGTCCTGGATGTGGCCAAGGGCGCCGCGGAACTCGTCCGCCCCGCGCACGTCGATGACGACAGGCTGGGATCCGCGACCGAGGCGAGCGGAAAGATCGCCGGCCTCGATCCACGCCACGTCCGCGACCTTCGAGTCGGTCGCGGGCCGCGGACCCCGGTCCCAGAGTGCCGTCGCCGCCCTGGCCAGCCATGAAATCATGCCGTCGCGCATCGCCATCGTCGCACCCATCGTCGGACCCGTGCCGTCCGCGTTTGCTCCCCGTTCAACTATCCGCCTTGCCCCCCGGCGCGCGCAAGCCGCTTACACGTCGATCCGGGGCAGGGGCGGCAGGCCGCGGATCAGATCGGCGGCCTTCTCGGCGATCATGACGACGGGGCCATTGGTGTTGCCGGTGATGACGTTGGGCATGATCGAGGCATCGACGACCCGCAGTCCCGCGACCCCGCGTACGCGCAGCTCGGAATCCACCACGGCCAGGGGATCGTTCGCCGTACCCATCTTGCAGGTGCCGACCGGATGGTAGCCGGTGAAGGCCGTGCGCCGGATCGCGGCCAGGATGTCGGCGTCGGACGTTACCTCCACGCCGGGCGCCAGTTCCTTGCCGCGGATCTTGTCGAACGCCGGCTGGTACGCCACCTCCCGCGCGGCCTTGACGCCCTGGACCAGCTGCCGCCGATCCTTCTCGGCGGTCAGGTACCGGGGTTCGATGATGGGGTACGCGCGCGGGTCGGTTGTGCGCAGCGCGATGAACCCCCGGCTGTCCGGGTGCATCTGGTTCATGTCGAACTGGAAGCCGGGGGTGGCGATCTTGCCCGACGGGCGAAAGGCGCGGATCGGCGCCAAGACGTCGAGCCCCAGCTTGTTGCTGCCCCGCTTCCGCGGGTCCTCGGTCAGCACCATATGGGTGAAGAAGGTCTGAATGTCCGGGTAGTCGGAGCCCGGCTCGAACGATTGATACGAGCAGACCGCCCAGTAGGGCGAGGCGCCAGGGCCGGAGCGGGTCAACAGGTAGCGCAGGCCGAGCCACAGCGCCCGGTCGAGGCGCTGGTGGCGGGCGAAAGTGAGGCTGGGATCGTTGCAGGCGTACTGCACCGAGACGTTGAGGTGGTCCTGGAGATTTTGGCCGACGCCAGGCAGATCGGCCACCGGCTTGATGCCGAGGCGGCGCAGATCGTCGGCGGGGCCGATGCCCGAGAGCAGCAGGAGCTGGGGCGAGCCGATCGAACCTTGCGCGAGCACGACCTCGCGTGCCGCGCGATGGGTCTCGGTCCGGCCGTCGCGCAAGGCCTCGACCCCGACCGCCCGCCCATTCTCGACCAGCACCCGCGACGCCAGGGTGTCGGTCAGGACCGTCAGGTTCGGGCGCCCGAGGTGGGGCCGCAGGTACATGGCGGCGACCGACGAACGGCGGCCGTTGCGCACCGTCACGTCGTGGACGCCGATGCCGATCTGGCTCTTGCCGTTGAAATCCAGGTTGCGAGGCAGGCCGGCCTGGCGGCCCGCCTCCAGCAGGATCTCGTCGATCGGGCCGAAACCCCGGCTGGCCCCGGTCAGCAGCGGGCCGTCCTTGCGATGGTAGGCGTCCTCCGGGCGTTCGCTGCCTTCGGAGCGGCGGAAGTACGGCAGCACGTCGGCGTGGGCCCAACCCTCGAGCCCAAGCTGGCGCCAGCCGTCGTAGTCGCGGGCGTTGCCGCGCATGTAGATCATGCCGTTGATCGCCGACGAGCCGCCGAGACCGCGGCCGCGCGGCCAATAGATCTGGCGGTTGTCGAGCTCCACCTGCGGCTCGGTGTAGTAGCCCCAGTCGAAGCGCGGCTTGCCGTAGACCAGCCCGCCCGCCGCCGGCATGTCGACGAACAGGCTGCGCTTGCCCGATCCCGCCTCGATGACCAGGACCCGGAGATTGGGGTCCTCGCTCAGGCGGCCGCCCAGCACGCAACCGGCCGAACCCGCGCCGACGACGATGACATCGAAGGTGGTCATGGATTTCCTCCCGCTTCGCTCCGATCCAGCCCGACGAGGGCGTCGGCGAACGCCTGGGCCTCGAACGGCCGCAGGTCCTCGATCGCTTCGCCCACGCCGATGAAATGGACGGGCAGGCCAAACCGTTCGGCCAGGGCCACCAGCACGCCGCCCTTCGCGGTGCCGTCCAGCTTGGTGACGACCAGGCCGTTGATCTCGGTCATGCCGCGGAAGGTTTCGACTTGCTGGTGCGCGTTCTGGCCGGTGGTGGCGTCGAGCACCAGGAGGCGGACGTGGGGCGCCTCGGGATCGAGCTTGCGCAGGACCCGGAGCACCTTCTGCAACTCGGCCATCAGCTCGGTCCGGTTGTGCAGCCGGCCGGCGGTGTCGATCAGCAGGACATCGGCGCCCGCGGCCTTGGCTTGGACCAAGGCATCGTAGGCGAGACCCGCGGGGTCGGACCCTTGCTCGCGGGCCAAAACCGGGCAGCCGGCCCGCTCGCCCCAGATCTTGAGTTGATCGATCGCGGCGGCGCGGAACGTGTCGCCGGCGGCCAGGTGGACGACCAGGCCGTCATCCTTCAGGCGCTTGGCGAGCTTGCCGATGGTCGTGGTCTTGCCGGTGCCGTTGACCCCCACCACCAGAATCACCGTGGGCTTGCGCGCCGGATCGATCGGCAAGGGGCGGGCCAGGGGCGCCAGAATGGCGGCGATGTCGCGGGCGAGCGCCGCCCGGACGTCGTCGACCGTCACGTCCCGATCGATCTTCTCGCGGGCGAGACTGGCGGCGAGGCGCGCGGCCGTGGCCACCCCCAGGTCGGCGCCGATCAACAGCTCCTCGAGCTCGGCGATGGTCGCGGGGTCAACGCGGCGTCCGCGAAAGATGCGGGTGATGCCGCCCGACAGGCGATCGGACGTGCGGGCGAGCCCGGCCTTGAGTCGGGACAGGAGCCCGCGACTCGCCACGGCGGCGGCGGCCATCAGGCCCCCACGCGCCCTTGCAGGCCGGCGGCGGAGGACCCGGTGACGATGGCCGGCAGGATGGCGCCGGCGGGGCCTGGGCGATCGAGCGCGATCGGCGCGTAGGTTTCGGTGCGGCCGCGATCGCCCTGCTCCACCAGGGCGGTCAGGCGCCGGCCGACGAGGCTGGCGAAATACCGCGCCTCGGCAACCGTTCCGGCGGCGCGAAGGCGGGCGGCCCGCTCCTTGCGGAGCTCGACCGGCACCTGGGGCATGCGCGAAGCCGGGGTACCCGGCCGCGGCGAGTACGGAAAAACGTGCAGGTAGACCAGCCCGCAGGCGGCGATCAGATCGAGGGTCTCGTCGAACATCGCCGCGGTCTCGGTCGGAAAGCCGGCGATCAGGTCGGCGCCGAGGACCACCTCGGGGCGAAGGGCGCGGGCGCGGTCCGCGAAGGCGATCGCCGCAGCGCGAGCATGGCGGCGCTTCATCCGCTTGAGGATCAGGTCGCTGCCCGATTGCAGGCTCAGGTGCAGGTGCGGCATCAGGCGAGCCTCCTCGGCCAGGAGGCGGAGCAGGGTCGGGTCGATCTCGGCCGCGTCGAGCGAGGAGAGGCGAAGACGGGGAAGTTCGGGCACGCCCGCCAGCACGGCCGCCACGGCGTCGCCGAGTTTTGGCTGGCCGGGCAGATCGCCACCCCAGGCGGTCAGGTCCACGCCGGTGAGCACGACCTCGTTGACCCCGGCCGCCGCGCGGGCGCGAACCGCCGCGACGATATCCTGAATGGCGACGCTGCGGCTGGGTCCCCGACCGAACGGGATGATGCAGAAGGTGCAGCGGTGATCGCAGCCGTTCTGCACCTGGACGTAGGCACGGGCGCGCTCGGAAAACCCCGCGACCAGGTGGGACCCGGTCTCGGTCAGGCCCATGGCATCATCGACCGCGACGCGCGCCGGGGACGCGAGGCCCGCCACCGACAGCTTGCGGTCGTTGCCGAGAACCTGGTCCACCTCGGGCATCGCGGCGTAGCGCGCCGGGTCGATCTGCGCCGCGCAGCCGGTCACGACGATGCGGGCCGTTGGCCGTGCCCGTCGTGCCTTGCGAATCGCTTGGCGCGCCTGGCGCTCGGCCTCGGCGGTGACGGCGCAGGTGTTGATGATGACCGCGTCATCGAGCCCCGCCGCCAGCGCGCGCGCGCGGATCGTCTCGGATTCGAGGGCGTTGAGCCGACAGCCGAAGGTGACGACCTCGACCCCGCTCATGCCAAGGTCTCGGGGTCGAACCGGCCGGTGAAGGCGGCAGCGGCCGGGCCCGTCATGACGACGTGACCGTCGGGGCGGGCTTCGAGCCCAAGTTCGCCGCCATCGAGCAGGGCACGGATCGAGCGCTCGACCAGGCCCTTGCGTTCGGCCGCCGCGAAGGCGGCGCAAGCGCCGGTACCGCAGGCCTTGGTCAGGCCGGCGCCGCGTTCCCAGACCCGGAGGCGCAAGGACGTCCGGTCCAGGACCTGGGCGAAGCCGATGTTGGCGCGTTCGGGAAACATCGGGTGATGCTCGAGACGCCGGCCGATGTCGGCCACGTCGACGGCTGTAACGTCGGGCACGAAGAACACGGCGTGCGGGTTGCCCATGCCGAGGGTTACGGCCCTGCCGAGGTCCCGTTCGCCGAGGTCGACGGCAAGGGTGTCGGCGGCCCGGGCGAGGGGAACCGCCTGCCAGTCGAAGTCGGGCCGCCCCATGTCGACCGCGACGGACCCGGAACCGGCGTCGGTGCAGGCGAGCTCTCCCGCCCGGGTCCGGAGCACGATCGCATTGCCGCCGGTCTCGTCCAGCAGGATCCGGGCGACGCAACGTGTGCCGTTGCCGCAGGCGCCGACCTCGTCGCCGTCGGCGTTCCAGAACTGAAGATAGGCATCGGCGTCGACCGCCGGGCCGATACGGATGATCTGGTCGCAGCCGATTCCACGATGGCGGTCGGCGATGGCCCGGGCCAGCCGATGGCCGATGGCGATTTCATGACGGCGGGCGTCGATGACGACGACATCATTGCCCAGGCCGTGCATCTTGCGGAAATCAATCGCGGTCATGGCGCGTTTATAGGTCCGGCGCGGCGACAAATCCACCGGCCAGCCGGTATCGTTAAGGATCGGTTAGCGGGCGGTCGGTCACCATGAGCCCGCGCAAGGACGTGTGAGGATCCATGGCGATCGGGTCTGACAAGATCGAGCTCCCCACGATGTCCGCTCCCGACGCGGAGCGGCTCTTGCGATTCGTCAACTGGAAGACGCGGGATGAGCGGAACGCCGCGCATATCCGGCGGGTCATCGGCGACAATCTCGATGCCATCCTCGACCATTTCTACGAGCACCTGACAGCCTTCCCGGAGCTGGCCCAAATACTTGATAGCCCGGGGCAGATCGCCCGGTTGAAACGGACCCAGGGTGACTACCTCCTGAGTCTGGGGCGCGGCATGGGCACGGCCGATTACACCGGCAGCCGCATGCGCATCGGACTCGCCCACGACCGGGTGGGTCTGGCACCGCGTTGGTACATCGGGGCCTACGCCAAGCTGGCGGAGTTGATCGGCGAGTATCTCCTCGCCGACCTTGGCCACGATCCGCCCCGGCTGATCCGCTGCATGGCGACACTGCGCAAGGCGATTCAGGTGGATTCGATCCTGGCCGTCGAGGCGTACCATCATGCCGGCGTGAGCAGGCAGGAGGCACTTCTCGCGAAGGTCAACCTGGCGAGCCGGCAGCTGGAAGAGCTGGTGCGAACCGATGAGCTGACGGGTGTTCTCACGCGCCGCTCGCTGCTCGACGCGCTGGAATCCGAGTGCGGTCGGGCCCGTCGCTTCCGCCATCCGTTGACGGTGCTGTTCATCGATATCGATCGGTTCAAGGCGATCAACGACCTCTACGGCCATGTCTCGGGCGACAAGGTGCTGCGATTCGTGGCGCGGAGTCTCCGGGAATCGGTCCGCCCCGCCGACATCGTCGGCCGCTACGGCGGCGAGGAATTCGTGGTGGGGCTGGTCGAATGCCGACTGCCCGAGGCCCGCCTCATCGCCGAACGCATGCGCGCGAGGGTCGAGACCGAGGCTCGCGAACTCACCGTGGGGATCGCGGTGACCATCAACGTCGGCACGGCGGTCGCGGAAAAGGGCGTGGTGCTGGAGGATCTGCTGACGCGTGCCGATCAGGCGATGTACCGGGCCAAGGCGGGCGGGCGCAACCGGGTCTACAGTCCCGAGGCGGACGTCGTCGCGGCCTGATCCCTCAGTCTCCGTCGTCGACCGTCACGGCCATGATCGGCGGACGGCGAGCCGCATACCAAGAGCCTAGTCGACCGCGTAGGCGAGCGGGGCCGACCCATCGGAGCGAAAGCCGTAGATCACGAAGGGCGCGGCCTTGTCGCCCCCCATGCCGGGGGAACCTTCGGGCATGCCGGGCAGGGTGATGCCGGCGATGTCCGGGCGCTCGTCGAGCAGCTTGGCGATCACCGCCACCGGCACATGGCCCTCGACGGCATACCCGTCGATCATGGTGAGGTGGCAGCCCTCGTAGTCCGCCGGCGTGCCCGCGGCGGCGTGTCGGGCCCCAAGATCCTCGTCGTTCACGACGATGACGGCGAAGCCGTTCGCTCCCAGGTACTCGGCGTAGGCCGCGCAGCACGAGCATAGGGGATCCTTGTAGACGACGGCTTCCGGCCCGGCGGCGAAGGCCGGTGCTCCGATCCGCAGCGCGAACACGAGGGCGACGGCGAGCGTGCGACGCATGAGTGACCTCCGGAGTTGATCCGCGCAGACTAACACGCCATCGGCTCGGGTTCGACAGAACCGCATCGCTGCGTTACGGTCCGCGCTCATCCCCGGGCCATGAGGGTTCCATGTTCGAATCGCTGACCGCGAGGTTGGGCGACATCTTCGACCGGCTGAAGCGGCGCGGAGCGTTGTCGGAAGCAGACGTGGAGACCGCGCTTCGCGAGGTGCGGGTCGCCCTCCTGGAGGCCGACGTTGCCCTGCCGGTGGTCAAGGACTTCATCGAGCGGGTCAAGGGCGACGCGATCGGCGCCGAGGTGGTGCGCTCGGTCACCCCCGGACACATGGTGGTGAAGATCGTCCACGACCGCCTGGTCGAGACGTTGGGCGCGGCATCGATCGGCCTGGACCTGGCGGCGGCGGCCCCGGTGGTGGTGCTGATCGTCGGTCTCCAGGGCTCCGGCAAGACCACGTCCGCCGCGAAGATCGGGCGCATGCTGCAGGAGCGCGATCGCAAGCGCGTGTTGATGGCATCCCTCGACGTGTACCGGCCGGCCGCGCAGACGCAGCTCGCGGTGCTGGGCGAGACCGCCGGGGTTCCCACCCTGCCGGTCGTCGCTGGACAGGAACCGGTCGCGATCGCCAGGCGCGCCCATGATGCGGCGCGACGCGAGGGTTTCGACGTCCTGCTGTTGGACACGGCGGGCCGCCTGCACGTCGACGCGGACCTGATGGACGAGGCGGCGGCCATCGCCGCCGCGACCGATCCGACCGAGATCCTGCTGGTGGCGGATTCGCTCACGGGCCAGGACGCGGTCAACGTGGCCCGGGCCTTTCAAGATCGCCTGAAGCTCACCGGCATCGTCCTCACCCGCATGGATGGTGACGGGCGGGGCGGGGCGGCGCTCAGCATGCGGGCCGTCACCGGCTGCCCGATCAAGCTGATCGGTGTCGGCGAAAAGATCGACGCCATCGAGCCGTTCCATCCCGAACGGGTCGCGTCCCGCATCCTCGGCATGGGCGACGTGGTCAGCCTGGTCGAGAAGGCGGCCGCGACGATCGAGGAGGCGGACGCGGCGCGGCTGCAGGCCAAGCTCGAATCCGGCGGCTTCGACCTGGACGACATGGCGGCGCAGCTTCGCCAGCTGCGCAAAATGGGCGGGGTCGAGGGGGTGCTGGGGTTTCTGCCCGGGGCCGCCAAGATCAAGAAGCAGGTCGCCGACGCCAACATCGACTTCAAGATCCTGGCCCGCCAGGAGGCGATCATCGGCTCCATGACGAAGCGGGAGCGCAAGAACGCCAAGCTCCTGAACGCCCGGCGCAAGCAGCGCATCGCCGTCGGCTCGGGCACCAGCGTGCCGGAGATCAATCGGCTGCTGAAGCAATACATGGAGATGGAATCGATGATGCGAAAGATGCGGAAGCTGGGCAAGAGGGGGTTTCTCAGGAACCTGCCGTTCGGTGGGCCGCAATTTCCCCGGTGATGGCAAGCGCAGCGAAATCCTTGACGTTCAACCCCAAATGATGGACATAACGCGCTTTCGCGGACCGGGAATACCTCGTTCCCGTCGCGTTTTCGAATTTCTGATCCTGAAGGATCCGGCATGGCCTTGAAAATCCGCCTGATGCGCGTCGGCGCCAAGAAGCAGCCGCATTACCGCATCGTCGTCGCCGATTCCCGCAGCCCCCGCGACGGCAAGTTCATCGAGCGAGTGGGAACCTACCATCCCATGCTGAAGCGCGACGACGTCAAGCGGGTGGAATTCAACGAGGAGCGGGTCCGCCACTGGATGGGCGTGGGGGCGCTTCCGACCGACCGGGTCGCGCGCTTCCTGGGCCGGGCCAACATCATTCCCGCGCCGAAGTTCACGGTCGGCGTGAACAAGGCGAAGAAGCGCGCCGAAGAGGCGACCAAGGCCGCGGCCGAGAAGCCGGCCGGCGAGGCGGCCCCCGCCGCGACCTAGCGGTTCGATTCCGACGGATCGATCCCGATCCGTCGGGCTGAACCCCCAGTGAGACTCTCAATCCTGTGGTCCGCCCCAAACACAATGATCGGGAATCAAGCGTTTGGGGCGGACCACTAGGAGCCGTGGGGGGCGAGGCGGACCGGGACTGGGTCTGCCTGGGCGTGGTGCGGGCCGCCGTGGGCGTGCGCGGCGATGTTCGGATCGGAACCTATACGGCGGAGGCGCGGGCCATCTCGGACTATGGTCCGTTGCGGGTGGGCCTGGATGGTCCAGATCTGCGCCTGCGGGTGGTGCGGAGCCAGGGTGACGTGGTCGTTGGCCGGTTCGAGGGTTTCGCGGACCGCACCGAGGTGGAGCGGCTGAAGGGCAAGCTTCTCTATGTCCTCCGCTCACGGCTGCCGGCGCCGGACGAGGACAGCTACTATCACCACGACCTGGTCGGGCTCGCGGTGCAGGATGAGACGGGAGCCACGGTGGGACGGGTGCGTGCGGTGCACAATTTTGGGGCCGGCGACCTCGTGGAGGTGGCCCGGTCCGACGGCGACAACGCCATGGTCCCCTTTACCCGGGCCGCCATTCCCGTGGTCGATCTGGCGGGCGGGCGGATTGTGCTGGCGCCGGGGACCGACTTGGCATGACTCCCTGGCATGCCGTGGTCCTGACCCTGCATCCGGCGGCCTTCCCCGGGCCGCTCGGCGTGAGTCTCGCCGGCAAGGCCCTGGCGGAGGGTGTTTGGACGCTGGAAACAGTGGACATTCGGGCATACGCGAGGGATAAACATGCCACTGTCGACGACAGCCCTTTCGGCGGCGGTCCTGGCATGGTCATGCGGCCGGACGTCCTGGCCGCGGCCATCGACGCGACCCAAGGCCCGGCCGGCACCGAAGAGGCGCTGATCCTGCTGACCCCGAGGGGTCAGCCGTTGACCCAGGCGCGGGTTCGCGCGCTCGCCCAGACCCCTAGGGTCCGGGTGGTGTGCGGCCGCTACGAGGGCGTCGATGAACGGGTGATCGACGCGCGCGGGCTCGAGGAGGTCAGCGTGGGAGATTTTGTGTTGTCCGGGGGCGAACCGGCGGCGATCGCGTTGATCGACGCCTGTGTCCGGCTGTTGCCCGGGGTCGTCGGGGCGCCGGCCAGCCTCGCGGACGAGAGCTTCGAGGACGATTTGTTGGAGTACCCGCACTACACGCGCCCCCAGGTCTGGGAAGAGCGCGAGGTTCCCGAAGTGCTGCTGTCCGGCCATCATGAGCGCGTCCGCGCTTGGCGCCGGGCCGCGGCCGAGGGCGCTACCGCCGAGCGGCGGCCCGACCTGTGGGCCCGCCATACCGCAACGAAGCGACACGCGAACTAGGGTGACGACGATGAACCTGCTGGATGAGATCGAGCAAGAGCAGATCGACAAGCTGATGGCCGGAAAGACGATCCCGCGATTCGGGCCCGGCGACACCGTGCGCGTGGCGGTCAAGGTGGTCGAGGGCACCCGCGAGCGCCTGCAGGCGTTCGAAGGCGTGTGTATCGCCCGCCGCAACCGCGGGTTGAACAGCTCGTTCACGGTGCGCAAGATCTCGTACGGCGAGGGCGTCGAGCAAGTGTTCCCGCTGTACAGCCCGCGGGTCGAGAGCATCGCGGTGGTGCGGCGCGGCGACGTGCGGCGGGCCAAGCTCTATTACCTGCGCGGCCGCAGCGGCAAGCGGGCCCGCATCGCCGAGAAGCGAGAAGAGCGGGTCGTCGAGGCAGCGGCACCCGCCGCCGAAAGCTAGGGCGAACGGCGCCTCGAGATCATGGCGGCCCCACGGACCCTGTTCGATAAGATCTGGGAGAGCCACCTCGTCGAGACGCAAGCAGACGGGACCTCGCTGATCTACGTCGACCGGCACCTGGTGCATGAGGTGACGAGCCCGCAGGCCTTCGAGGGCCTGCGCGTGGCCGGTCGGCCGGTGCGCCGGCCGGACGCGACCCTTGCGGTCGCCGACCACAACGTGCCGACCACCGATCGCTCGGTCGGCATCGTCGACCCGGAATCGCGCCTTCAGGTCGAGACCCTGGAGCGGAACTGCGCCGAGTTCGCGGTGCCCTACTTCGCCATGGACGATCGCCGGCAGGGCATCGTCCACATCATCGGCCCCGAACAGGGTATGACCCAGCCGGGCATGACCATCGTCTGCGGTGACAGCCACACGGCCACCCATGGCGCGTTCGGCGCGCTCGCCTTCGGCATCGGCACCTCCGAGGTCGAGCACGTGCTGGCGACCCAGACGCTTCTGCAGCGACGCCCCCGCAACATGCTGGTGTCGGTCGCGGGCGACCTGCCCTTCGGCGTCGGCGCCAAGGATCTGATCCTCGCCATCATCGGCCGGATCGGCACCGCCGGCGGCACCGGCCACGTCATTGAATACGCCGGCGACGCGGTCCGCGCCCTGTCGATGGAAGGGCGCATGACCGTATGCAACATGTCGATCGAGGCCGGCGCCCGGGCCGGACTGATCGCCCCCGACGACACCACCTTCGCCTACGTGAAGGGCCGCCCCATGGCGCCAACGGGCGCGGCGTGGGAGCGGGCCGTGGCGTCCTGGCGCGCCCTGCCGAGCGACCCGGGCGCGGTTTATGACAAGGAGGTCGTGCTGGCGGCCGCCTCGATCGCGCCGCAGGTGACCTGGGGTACCAGCCCCGAGGATGTCCTGCCGATCACCGGCGTGGTCCCCGATCCCGCGGCTGAGGCCGACGAGGGCCGGCGCAAGGCGATGGAGCGTTCGCTCGCGTACATGGGCCTGGCCGCCGGCACGCCGCTCCGCGATGTCGCGATCGATCGGGTGTTCATCGGCTCCTGCACCAATGGCCGCATCGAGGATCTGCGGGCGGCGGCGGCGGTCGCCAAGGGCCGCCGGGTCGCGGCCGGCGTCGGCGCCATGGTGGTACCGGGATCGGGTCTGGTGAAGGCCCAGGCCGAGGCCGAGGGGCTCGATCGCATCTTCCGCGAGGCGGGGTTCGAATGGCGCGAGCCGGGGTGTTCCATGTGTCTCGCCATGAACGCCGACCGGCTCGAGCCCGGGGAGCGCTGCGCCTCCACCTCGAACCGCAACTTCGAAGGTCGCCAGGGCAGGGGCGGCCGTACCCATCTGATGAGCCCGGCGATGGCGGCGGCGGCGGCCCTTGCCGGCCGCCTCGCCGACGTGCGCGAGCTGGGCTGAGGAGACGGGGATGAATTACGCGGGTTTCTGGCGTCGCTTCGGGGCCGCGGTTGTCGACGGGATCGTCGTGAACGTGGCGATCATCGCCCTGGGTTACGTCCTGGAAGCCGTCGGCCTGCCATTCTTCGAATCGATCGAGTATGTCGCCGAGACCGCCGAGCTTTCGGCGTCGGCCAGCGCCGCCTACGACCTGACGCCCTTTGGGGCCGTCGTGGCCCTCGTTTCCTGGTGGCTCTATGCCGCCGTGCTGGAAAGCGCGCCGCGCGGCGCGACGCTGGGCAAGATGGCGCTCGGGCTCCGCGTCACCGATCTCGACGGCAACCGCATCGGGTTCCTGCGCGCCACCGGCCGGTTCTTCGGCAAGTTCCTTTCGGGCTTGATCCTGATGATCGGCTTCGTGATGGCGGGGTTCACCAAGCGCAAGCAGGCCCTGCACGACATGCTGGCCGGCGGCCTCGTGCTGGCGAAGGCGGCGTAGGTCCATGGACACGTTCACCACCCTCACGGGCGTGGCGGCGCCGTTGCCGATGATCAACGTCGACACCGACATGATCATCCCGAAGCAGTTCCTGAAGACCATCAAGCGGACCGGGCTCGGCCGGCATCTGTTCAACGACATGCGCTGGACGCCGGACGGCCGCGAGATCGCGGACTTCGTGCTGAACCGGCCCGCCTATCGCCAAGCCAAGGTGGTGATCGCCGGCGACAACTTCGGCTGCGGTTCCAGCCGCGAGCACGCGCCCTGGGCGATCCTGGATTTCGGCATCCGTTGCGTGATCGCGCCGTCGTTCGCCGACATCTTCTTCAACAACTGCTTCAAGAACGGGATCCTGCCGATCGCCCTGCCGAAGCCCGTGGTCGATGATCTGATGCGCGAGGCTGAGCTGGGGTCCAACGCCACCTTCACCATCGACCTGGAGGCCCAGACGATCGTTCGCCCCAATGGCACGACGATCCGCTTCGAGATCGAGCCGTCGCGCAAGCACGCGCTGCTCAACGGACTGGACGAGGTCGGGCTGACGTTGCGGAAGGTGGCGACCATCGGCGCCTTCGAGGCGCGTCAACGGGCGGCCGAGCCCTGGCTGTACGGGTAGGGAGCCATGGCGCGCAACCGACGCGTTCTTCTGCTTCCGGGCGATGGGATAGGCCCCGAGGTGGTGGGCCAGGCCCGGCGGGTGCTCGAGGGGCTGGGGACCGGGTTCGAGATCGAGGAGGGGCAGGTCGGCGGCGCCTCGATCGATGCCCATGGGACGCCGCTGACCGACGCCACGCTCGCCCGGGCAAAGGCGGCGGACGCCGTGCTTCTGGGCGCCGTCGGCGGGCCCAAGTGGGACAAGCTCGACTTCGCGAACAAGCCGGAACGGGGACTCCTGCGCCTGCGCAAGGAGTTGGACCTGTTCGCCAATCTGCGGCCGGCGATCTGTTTCGCGGCGCTGGTCGAAGCCTCGACGTTGAAGCCGGAGGTGGTTGGCGGGCTCGACATCATGATCGTGCGCGAGCTGACCGGCGGCGTGTACTTCGGCCAACCGCGCGGCATCGAAACCCTGGCCAACGGCGAGCGCCGGGGGGTCAACACCCAGGTCTACACGACCTCGGAAATCCGCCGGGTCGCCGCCGTGGCCTTCGAACTCGCGCGCAAGCGGGGGCGGAAGGTGTGCTCGGCCGACAAGGCGAACGTCATGGAAAGCGGCGTGCTGTGGCGCGAAGAGGTGCAGAAGCTCCACGACGAGACGTATGGGGACGTGGAGCTCGGCCACATGTACGCCGACAACTGCGCCATGCAGTTGGTGCGCGACCCGAAGCAGTTCGACGTGATCGTCACCGACAACCTGTTCGGCGACATCCTGTCGGACGAGGCGGGAATGCTCACCGGCTCGTTGGGCATGCTGCCGTCCGCCTCGCTGGGGGCGGCCGATGCGAGCGGCTTCCGCCGGGCGCTGTACGAGCCGGTGCACGGCTCCGCCCCCGACATCGCCGGCCGGGAGATCGCGAACCCGATCGCCGCGATCCTCAGCCTCGCCATGATGCTGCGCTACTCCCTCGACATGGCGGCGGCGGCCGACCATCTCGAATCCGCGGTGCGGCGGGTGCTGGACGGCGGCGCGCGCACGGCGGACATCATGGGGCCCGGCAAGGTTCAGGTGTCGACGGCGCGGATGGGCGATCTGGTGATGGGCGAGCTCACGAAGCAGGCGGCGTAAACGACTTCGAGGGACTTTTCCCGCATGCTGGAATGGTTCGGGCATGCGACGGACGGACGGAGATGAACATGGGCTACGTAATCGCGGTGGCGGGCGCGACCGGCGCGGTCGGTCGCGAGATCCTGAAGGCCTTGGCGGAACGCAAGTTCCCGGCGGACAAAGTGACGGCCCTGGCATCTCCGCGCTCAGCCGGCAAGGAAGTTTCGTTCGGCGAGGACAAGATCCTGAAGGTCGAGGATTTGACCCGGTTCGACTTCACGGGCACCGACATCGCGCTGTTTTCGCCGGGCGCCAAGGTCTCGGCCGAGTACGCCCCGCGTGCGGCGGCGGCCGGCTGCATCGTCATCGACAACACGTCGTACTTCCGCATGGACAAGGACGTGCCGCTGGTGGTGCCCGAGGTGAACCCGGACGCTCTCGACGGCTACCCCGCGCGCAATATTATCGCCAACCCAAATTGCTCGACCATGCAACTGGTGGTGGCGTTGAAGCCGCTGCACGACGCATCGCGCATCAAGCGGATCGTGGTCGCGACCTACCAGTCGGTGTCGGGCGCCGGCCAGGCGGGGATGGACGAGCTGTTCAGCCAAACCCGGAAGATGTTCGTCAACGAGCGCCAGGAGCCCCGGAAGTTCACCAAGCAGATCGCGTTCAACGTGGTGCCTCATATCGACGTGTTCATGCCGGACGGATCGACCAAGGAAGAGTGGAAGATGGTCCAAGAGACCAAGAAGATCCTGGACCCGGCGATCGAGGTGGTGGCGACCTGCGTGCGGGTGCCGGTGTTCGTCGGCCACTCCGAGGCGATCAACGTCGAGTTCGAACGCCACATGGGAGTCTCGGACGCGCGAGACCTTCTGGGTCGCGCGCCCGGAGTGACGGTGCTGGACCGGCGCGAGGACGGCGGCTATGCCACCCCGGTCGATACGGCCGGCGAGGACGCGGTCTACGTCTCGCGCATTCGCATGGACAAGACGGTGCCGCACGGCCTGTCGCTGTGGGTGGTGTCCGACAATCTGCGCAAGGGTGCCGCCCTCAACGCCGTGCAGATCGCCGAGGAGCTCGACCGCCGCTATCTCAAGGGCGTGCTGCCCAAGGCGAGCTAGCCCAGCGGTTCGACCGGGAAAGCGCGGGAAGGATTGACGATCTCGTCCTGGGCGGCGATCAGGCTCATCTCGGTGCCGCCGGCGGCCAGCGTCGCCCGCAGGATGCCATGCAGCGACGAGACGGTAAGGCCGAGCGCGCGGGCCGGATCGGGCTGTTCCAGCCAGCGGCCGAGGAACAGGGCGGCGAAGGCATCGCCCGTGCCGTGGACCGCGAGGGCGAGGCGGGGCACGCGGATGCGCCACGCGGCCTCGGCGGTGACGGCGAGCGCATCGATCGCCTCGCCGGCCGACGGATCGCGGAACGACGTGCAGACCACCAGACGCGGGCCGCGGCGCACCAGTGCGCGGGCGGCGGCGATGATCGCGGGGGTGTCGGCGGCGGCGGCGCCGGTCAGGGTCTCGAGCTCGAAGTGGTTGGGGAAAAGGAGGTCCGCGGCCGGCACCACGGCATCGCGGAAGAATTCGGCCACCCCCGGCCGCACGTAGCTGCGGCCGTCGTCGCCGATCACCGGATCGCAGGCGTAGATCGCCTTCGGACTGGCGCGGCGCACGGCGTGCACCGCCCGCAACGCGACGTCGCCCAGGGCGGCGTCGCCGAGATAGCCGGTAAGCACGCCACGGCAATGGGCGAACGCGCCCCGTTCGCCCACGCCCTTCACCACGTCGGCCACCAGATCGCGATCCAGCACCCGGCCGCGGAAGCTTTCGTAGCCCAGATGGTTGGAGAACTCGACGGTGTTGACCGGCCAGACCTCTAGCCCTAGGCGCTGGAGGGGGAATACGGCGGCGGCATTGCCGACATGGCCGTAGGCAACGTGGGATTGGATCGACAGGATCGACACGGGGACGCACCGCTTGTTGCCGCAACAACCTTCCGTATAGTACCGGCCGCCGCGAGAGAACGCAGGGGAAACCGATGCCGCGTCCCGTCAAACCGCGCCGCAGCATGTTGTACATGCCGGGTTCCAACGCCCGTGCGCTGGAGAAGGCCCGGAGCCTGCCGGCCGATTCGCTGATCCTCGACCTCGAGGACGCGGTCGCGCCCGACGCCAAGGAACAGGCCCGAGCCATGGTGTGCGAGGCGGTGAGGGCCGGCGGCTACGGCAAGCGCGAGGTGGTGATCCGGGTCAATGGCCTGGCCACACCCTGGGGCCAGCAGGACATCGTCGCGGCCGCCCGCAGCGGGGCCGATGGCATCCTGCTGCCGAAGGTCGAGGGTCCCGGCATCGTCCGCCAGGTGCAGTCGATCCTGGAGGTCAACGGCGCCCCCGACAGCATGGCGGTGTGGTGCATGGTGGAGACGCCGCTGGGCGTGCTGCACGCCGAGCGGATCGCGGGCGCGGGGACGCGGCTCGCCGGCCTGGTGATGGGAACGTCGGATCTGGCCAAGGACCTGCATGCCAACCACACGCCGGATCGGGTGCCGATGATCACCAGCCTGGGCCTGTGCCTGCTGGCGGCGCGCGCGTTCGGGATCGCCGTCGTCGACGGCGTGCACCTGGACCTCGCCGACACGGAGGGCTTCGTGCGCCTCTGCCGCCAGGGCGCCGACATGGGCTTCGATGGCAAGACCCTGATCCATCCCAACCAGATCGGTCCGGCCAACGAAGCCTTCGCTCCGTCCAGCGACAGCGTCGAGGCGGCGCGGCGGATCATCACGGCCCACCGCGAGGCCGAGGCCGAGGGGAAGGGCGTGATCGTGGTCGACGGCCGGCTGGTCGAGAACCTGCACGTCGAGAACGCGCGTCGGGTGATTTCGCTCGCCAACGCCATCGCCGCCTTGGCACCAGATCTCGAAGTTTCGCGCCTTGGGGCGCGAAGCCCGTGATCGGGTACAAGATCATGAGTCCGTACCGATTTCGCGGCTCCGGAGTCGCCCGCGGCGACTCCGGAACTCGCGAAAGTCGGTACTTGGCCGCGTGAGTCCGGCGGTGGACAAGGCCAAGGCGGGGAACTTCTTCGAGGACTTCCGGCTCGGCCAGCGCATCGTCCATCCCGTGCCGCGGACCGCGACCGCCGGCGACGTGGCCTTGTACCTGGCGCTCACCGGGTCGCGGTTCCCCCTGCCGTGTTCGACGCCGTTCGCGACCTCGCTCGGGTACCGGGCGGCGCCGCTCGACGACCTGCTGGCATTCCATCTGGTGTTCGGCCGGACGGTCGCTGACATCTCGCTGAACGCGCTCGCGAACCTGGGCTACGCGGATTGCCGGTTCCTGGCGCCGGTCTACCCCGGCGACACGATCGCGAGCGCGAGCGAGGTGATCGGCCTGCGCGAGGCTTCGAATCGCGAATCCGGCGTGGTGTACGTCCGGTCCACGGGGCGCAACGGTGACGGCGCGGCGGTGATCGACTACGTGCGCTGGGTCCTGGTGGCGAAGCGCGACGGACGCGCGCCGGCGCCGGACGCAATGATCCCCACCCTGCCCGCGGTCGTCGACCCCGCGAGCCTCGTCGTGCCCTCGGGCATCACGGGTCGGCGCTACGATACGGCCGCCTCGGGATCGACCCACCTGTGGGACGACTATGCGGTGGGCGAGCGGATCGATCACGGGGACGGGATCACGGTCGAGGACGCCGAACACCAGATGGCGACCCGCCTCTACCAGAACCCGGCGAAGGTGCACCTCGACCAGCACCGCCAGAAGAATTCGAAGCTCGGGCGGCGGCTGATCTACGGCGGGCATGTGATCAGCCTGGCCCGGGCGCTGTCGTGCAACGGACTGGCCAACGCCTTCGCCATCCTGGCGATCAACGGCGGGCGGCACGTGGCCCCGTGCGTCGCGGGCGATACGGTCTACGCCTGGTCCGAGGTGTTGGACAAGGCGACCATCATCGGCCGGGACGACCTCGGGCTCCTCCGGCTGCGGCTGGTGGCGACCAAGGATCACCCGTGTGGAGATTTCCCGTTGAAGGGTGCGGACGGCCGGGACCGCCCGGCGGTCCTGCTCGACCTCGATTATTGGGTGTTGGTGCCGAGGGCACCCGCATGACGAAGAAGAAACCCGAGCGCAAGCGCGCCAGCCGCAACCCGGTCGCCAAGGCGGTGCGGCGCATCGCGCCCAAGGTCAAACCCGTCAAGCGCCGCCTGCCCCCGGACCCCAAGGAATGGAACGGCGACGGGTGAGCTAGGGTGAACGGGCGATGATCTGCCCGTGCGGGTAGGGGCGATCCTCTTTGTAGAGGATCATATGGCTCAGGAGTTTGGTTGCTTGCCACCCCGGCGGCAGTTCGGCGACGATCGCTTCGATGATTGTGCGGGCCGTCCAGATTCGCCGGCAATTCAAGGTGATGGACTTCGCGGCAAGATCGGGATGTGGGTTTCGGGATCGGGGGCTCTTGCCCTGGTAGCGAATCACGTAGGGGAGAGCATCCTTGACCGCTTGGAGGATCGCCGCCGCCGAAGCCTTGGGCGGACGCGATAGAGCAAGGGGAAGGTCGATGTCGATGGGAAAGAGGGCGTCGAAGTGGTCGGCCTTGTAGGTGGTGGTGTCCCTTTCGCGCCCAGGATCGTTCGATCCGAATCCGCTTCCGTTCCACGCGACGACCTCGGTGCCCCCGTAACGCGTGATTAGCTGGGCCTCAAGGTCCACGGCCGTGAACACGTACACGCGGACTGCCCTGAACGTCACACGGGCGGGGTCGAGTCCAATTTGCGATTGAATCTTGTCGCCGTGCCGTTTCAGTCGTTGTCGGAGCCCTGCCTCCGCGTCGGTCTTGCCAATGTAGACAAGACCACCGTCAAGGAAGAGTTGATAGACCCCTTGGGCATCCGGAATGTCGTTGATGGAAGCCGGCACGAGCGACGCCGCGTCCATGCTGTCCAGGGTCTCGACGAGTTGGGCAAGGAGGGCTCCCGGCAGATTGAACTCGAACTCGATGTAGCCCGGGATCATGCCACGGCCGCGACCGCCCCACGCGCATCCAGGTGGCTCCGGATGTCGCGCGCCAGGAGTTCGGCCAGGGTGACCGGCGCGGCATTGCCGAGCTGGCGCATGGTCTCGGTCCATGTGCCGTGGAATAGGAAGTCGTCCGGGAAAGCTTGGAGGCGGGCACTTTCCCGCACCGAAAAGTACCGCACGCGTCCCTCGGGTCGGAGAAGCATGTTCTCCCCGCCGGGAACGCCGTGAACGCCGGCCTTGAGGGTCTTGGCCGGTTCGTCAAGGGCGCTACCGGTGTGGCCTGGATAACTACGCGCGCCAGGTTGAAATCGATGGTTGGGAAATCCCGAGCACCCCGTGGGTCGAATTCCGGGTCGGGTAGGCCCACGAGGGCATCGCGCACGGTGCGCCAGGGAAGCATCCGAGGTGGGCCGACTAACTGCCTGGCGCGTTGCTCGGCGCGCTCGGTGCCGACGCGCTGATTTCGGTGAACCCGATGCCGCTCCCAATAGTTGCCAGAACGCATCTGCTGCCAGATCAGGGCATCCTGGGAGTGGGTCGCCGTGGGGAACGACCAGCGCACCGCAAGGTCCCGGCGAAAGCCGGCGAAGAACACTCGTTCTCGGCGCTGTGGCACGCCGTAGTCCGTCGCGTCGAGGACCTCGACCAGAACTTGGTATTGCAGGCCGCCGTAGGGCACGGCGGAGTGGTGGCGCCCCAGCCGGCGAAGATGATCGAGCCATCTCTCGTCGGTTGCCTGGGCAATCTCGGGATAGGTGAGTTGGAGCTTGATGTATTCGAGATGGTTGGCGAACAGCCGTCGCGTAAGGCCCTTCACATTCTCGAACAGGAATGCCTGGGGGCGTAGCTCGCGCACCGCTCGAACCGCTTCGGGGAACATGTCACGTTCGTCGCCGTGGCCCCGGTGCTTACCGCCGAGGGAGAAGGGCTGGCAGGGAGGGCCCCCGGAGACAAGCGCGATGTCGCCTTGGAGTTCCCCGTAGTCAAACGCGCGCACATCGCCCTGCCAGAGCGGCCAATCGGCTACGTGCGGGATTCTCCTAGCTTGGTTTTCCCGGATCGTGTCGCAACAATAGCGATCACGCTCGATGACCACGGCGGCGCGGAAGCCCGCCCTGCTTACCCCGATTTCGAGCCCTCCGGCTCCCGCGAACAGTTCGACGGATCGCACGCAATCCCTCCAGGAAACGTTGTATGTTCCCTTTTAGTTCTCCGCTATCGCCGATCTCGCATTCCCAGACAACAAGCGATTTCCAGCCAAGCGCCGCCAATTCGGATCGATGTCGTTCGTCCCGTGCGCGGTTCGCCTCCAGCTTCGGGAGCCAGAAATCGAGCCGGGATTTAGGCAGGCGTGCCAGTTTGCAATTCGGATCTGGGTGACGGTGCCAGAAGCAGCCATGGATAAATATAGCCATTTTTCGCGAGGGGAACACCATATCTGGTGTTCCTGGCAGGTCACGCCGATGGAGGCGGTAGCGATAGCCCATGCCGTGCACCAAGCGTCGAACCACCAACTCGGGCTGGGTGTCCCATCCACGCATGCGCGCCATGCGCTCGCTGCGTTCCGCTGGTGTGAGGGTATCGGCCATACGGGTATTTTAGCGCACGGTACCGCGAGCGCTCGAATGCTGGCAAAGGATCGAATTCGCGTGTTTCACCCCCCTGCGGACGGTGATCCCCGGCGAATTGACTTGGCGCGGGCCCAGGGTCTAGATGGGTTGGGGATTAGGAGGGGACCGCGCGCGTCATGGCTGCATCGAAGCAACGGCCGCTGTCGCCGCATCTGCAGATCTACCGGCCCCAACTGACATCGGTTCTGTCCATCTTCCACCGCTTGACCGGGGTGGCGCTTTCGGGCGGCACGCTGCTGCTGGCGTGGTGGCTGGTCGCGGGCGCGATCGGGCCCGATGCCTACGCGATCTTCGAGGCGTTCTGCACGTCCTGGATCGGCTGGGTGCTGCTGGCCGGCTTCAGCTATGCGCTGATGTACCATATGTGCAACGGCATCCGGCATCTGTTCTGGGACGGGGGCTTTGGGCTTGAGCTCAAGGACGCCTACGTTTCGGGCTACGTCGTGGTCGTCGCCAGTGTCGTGCTGACCGCGCTGGTGTGGGGCGTCGGCCTTGGCATCGGAGGTGAGGGATGACGCTGCGCTCCCCGCTCGGACGGGCCCGCGGTCTTGGTTCGGCCAAGGAAGGAACCCATCACTGGTGGATGCAGCGGGTGACGGCGGTGGCGCTGGTCCCCCTGATGATCCTGCTGGTCGGCTTCCTGCCGGTGGCCGCGGCGGCCGGGTACAACGGGTTCCTGCAGCTGATGCAGGATCCGATCACCGCGACGGTTCTGACCCTCGCCGTGATCGCCGGCCTCTACCACATGAAATTGGGGCTGCAGGTGGTGATCGAGGACTACGTTCACCACGAAGGGGCGAAGACGATTCTCCTGGTCCTGAGCGCGCTCGGCGCATCGACCATCGGCGCCGTCTCGCTGGTGTCCATCTTCATGCTGGCGCTCTAGGAGGGCCGATGGCCAAGGCCTATCCGATCACCGATCACGTCTGCGATGTCGTCGTCGTTGGCGCGGGCGGCGCCGGCCTGCGCGCGACCTTCGGCATGGCCGCGGCGGGTCTCAATACGGTCTGCCTGACCAAGGTGTTCCCGACCCGCAGCCACACGGTGGCGGCGCAGGGCGGCATCTCGGCGGCACTCGGCAACATGGGGGAAGACGACTGGCGCTTCCACATGTACGACACCGTCAAGGGCTCCGACTGGCTCGGCGACCAGGACGCGATCGAGTACATGTGCAAGGAGGCCCCGGCCGCGATCATCGAGCTGGAACACTACGGCGTGCCGTTCAGCCGGACGCCGGAGGGCAAGATCTACCAGCGCGCCTTCGGCGGCATGACGACCCACTACGGCAAGGGCCAGGCGATGCGCACCTGCGCTGCCGCCGACCGCACCGGGCACGCCATGCTGCATACCCTCTACCAACAATCGCTGCGCCATTCGGCGCGGTTCCTGGTGGAATGGTTCGCCCTTGACCTGATCATGGGCGACGACGGCGGCTGTCGCGGCGTGATCGCCTGGAACCTGGACGACGGCACCCTGCACCGTTTCAACGCCCACATCACCGTGCTGGCGACCGGCGGCTACGGGCGGTCCTACTTCTCCTGTACCTCGGCCCATACCTGCACCGGCGATGGCAACGGCATGGTCGCCCGCGCCGGATTGCCGCTGCAGGACATGGAATTCGTGCAGTTCCATCCCACCGGCATCTACGGGTCGGGCTGCCTCATCACCGAGGGCGCGCGCGGCGAAGGCGGGTTCCTGGTCAACGCCCAGGGTGAGCGGTTCATGGAGCGCTATGCGCCCTCGGCCAAGGACCTGGCCAGCCGCGACGTGGTCAGCCGGGCGATGACCATCGAGATCCGCGAGGGGCGCGGGGTGGGACCGGACAAGGATCACATCCACCTGCACCTCGATCACCTGGACCCGAAGCTCCTGCACGAGCGGCTTCCCGGCATTTCCGAATCGGCCAAGATCTTCGCCGGGGTCGACGTGACCCGCGAGGCGATCCCGGTGCTACCGACCGTGCACTACAACATGGGCGGCATCCCTACGAACTACCGGGGCGAGGTCGTGACCGTGAAGGACGGCGACCCCGACCACGTGGTGCCCGGCCTGATGGCGATCGGCGAAGCGGCCTGCGTCTCGGTGCACGGGGCCAACCGGCTCGGCTCGAATTCGCTCCTCGATCTCGTCGTGTTCGGCCGCGCCGCCGCGACCCGGGCGCGCGAGGTGGTGACGGCGGGAAGTCCGCCGCCGCCCATGCCGGCCGGCGGTGGCGAGGGATCGCTCGAGCGCTTCGATCGGTTGCGCAACGCCCGCGGGTCGAAGCCCACCGCCCTGGTGCGGCTTGCCATGCAGCGGACCATGCAGAACCACGCCGCGGTCTTCCGCACCGGCGATACCCTGGACGAGGGCGTGCGGCGGATGGGCGACGTGTGGCGGGAGTTCGGCGACGTGAGCGTCGCGGATCGCTCGCTTGTGTGGAACAGCGACCTGGTCGAGACCTGGGAGCTCGACAACCTGCTGCGCTGCGCCATGGTCACCATGGCGTCGGCCGCCAACCGCAAGGAAAGCAGGGGCAGCCACGCGCGCGAGGATTTCGCCAACCGCGACGATGTCAATTGGATGAAACACACCGTCGCCTGGATGGACGACAGCGGCGCGGTTCGGATCGATTATCGGCCCGTTCACCTCTACACGCTATCGAACGACATCGAAGTGATTCAGCCCAAGGCGCGGGTGTATTAGGCCGCCCCCAGGAGACCGTCATGGCCGAGTTCCGCCTGCCCCCGAATTCCCGCTACAAGAAGGGAAAGAGCCACCCGGCGCCGGCGGGTGCCCAGAAGGCGAAGACGTTCCAGGTCTATCGCTACGATCCGGATTCGGGCGAGAACCCACGGGTCGACAGCTACGAGGTCGACACCGCCGCGTGCGGGCCGATGGTCCTGGACGCCCTGATCAAGATCAAGACCGAGGTCGATGCCGGCCTGACCTTCCGCCGGTCGTGCCGCGAGGGCATCTGCGGCTCCTGCGCCATGAACATAGACGGCACCAACACCCTCGCCTGCATCAAGCCGATCGCGGAGGTGAAGGGGCCGATCAAGGTGTTCCCCCTGCCGCACATGCCGGTAGTCAAGGACCTGGTGCCGGACCTGACGCACGTCTACGCCCAGTACGCCTCGATCGAGCCGTGGCTGAAGACCACCACCCCGCCTCCGGGAAATCGCGAACGCCTGCAATCGCCGGAGGAACGGGCGAAGCTCGACGGGCTGTACGAGTGCATCCTGTGCTTCTGCTGCACGACCAGCTGCCCGAGCTACTGGTGGAACAGCGACCGGTACCTGGGGCCGGCGATCCTCTTGCAGGCCTATCGCTGGCTGGTGGACAGCCGCGACGAGGCGACCGGCGAGCGGCTCGACGAGCTGGAAGACCCGTTCCGCCTCTACCGCTGCCACACCATCATGAACTGCACCAAGACCTGCCCCAAGGGCCTGAACCCCGCCAAGGCCATCGCCGAGACGAAGAAGATGATGCAGGCGAGGCGGGGGTAGAACCCTTCATCCATACCATCTTCATCGCGAGCCGAACGCGAAGCGATCCAGAGTTGCAGAGGCTCGTGCGGTTGCCCTGGTTGGCTTCGCCATGACGCTGAGCTTGGAGCGCCCCGCGCGAGCCTATCCCACCGGGAACTCAGGCTCCTCGCGGGTGATGACTTCAACGAGGGCGGGGGTGCCGGCGCGATTCTTGGCGATGGCGCGCTTCAGCGCCGGTCCCAGGTCCTTGACCTTCTCGACCCGCTCGCCGTGGCCGCCGAGCGCCTGAGCGACGAGGGCGTAGTCGCCGCCCAGGCGGTGGATGCGGTAGCGCTGGGTGGCGACCGGGTGGTGGTGGGTGTAGCCGCCCATGACGCCGTTGTTGAGGACGATGGTGAGGATCGGGATATTGGAGCGCACGGCGGTCTCGAAATCCATGCCGACCATGCCGAAGGCGGCATCGCCCATGACGTTGACGGAGAGCCAATCGGGCTTGGCGAGCTTCGCTCCCATGGCGAGGCCGAGGCTGGTGCCGAGCTGGGTGGATTTGCCCCAGCCGATGTAGCCATGCGGCGCGATCGATTCGTAGAACGGCACGACCTGGTCGCGCGGATTGCCCGATTCGTGGGTGACGACGGTCTTCGTGCGGTCGGCCACCCGCATCAGCTCGGCGATCACTCGGTAGGGGCTGATCGGTTCGGCATCGGAGGCGAGCCGCTTGCCCCAGACCTTCATGAAGGCGTCGCGGTCGGCCTTGATGGTCTTGGCGGCGGCGGCGGCCCGGGCCTTGCCCTTGGATCCGAACTTCGACCTGGCGGCCTCGATCATCTGGGCGAGCACAGCCCGGGCGTCGCCGATCACGGCATGGGCGATCGGTTGGTGCTTGTTCACGTCGCCCGGCTCGTTGGTGACTTGGGCGATGATTTTTCCGGCGGGAACCTGGGTGGTGTAGCTGGAGAGGGTGAAGCTGGTGCCGATGCCAAGCACGAAGTCGGCGCGGGCCAGCGCCTTGTCGACCATGGCGGGGCGCGAGTTGCCGCCGGCGCCGAGCGACAGCGGATGATTCTCGGGGAACGCGCTCTTGCCGGCGAGCGTGGTCATCACCGGGGTGCCGGTCAGCTCGGCGAAGGCCCGGAGTTCGTCCCAGGCCTCGGCGTAGAGCACGCCCTGGCCGGCGACGATCAGCGGCGCCTTGGCGGCCAGCAGGGTCTTCACCAGATCGCGCACCTGATCGGGGTCGCCCTGGGCGCGGGCATGGCGGGTCGGCTTGTAGGTGAAGGGGCCGACCTCGGCGTCCATGAAATCGTCCGGCACCTCGACGACGACGGGTCCCGGCTTGCCGGTGCGCAACAGCGAGAACGCATGGCGCAAGACCTGCGGCAGGCGGTCGGCGCGGTTGATCGACGTCATCCATTTGGTGACCGCGCCGTAGTTGCGGATCACCTGGAAATTGGGGGCGATCGCCGACTCGCGGCTTTCGTAGCCGCTGGGCAGGAGGAGAAGCGGGCTCGCGTCCGCGTAGGCCTGCGCGACCGCGCCGAACACGTTCTCGGCGCCGGGGCCGTATTGCACGGCGCAGACGCCGATCGACCGGCCGCCGGATACCCGGGAGAGCCCGTCGGCGATGTTGGCGGCAACCCGTTCGGTGCGACCGATGATCGGGCGGATGCCGACCGACGCGGCCCCATCGAAGATCGGGTTATGCGGAAAGCCGGTGATGACCTCGACGCCTTCCGCCTTGAGGATCGTCCCGATCGCGTCCTTGCCCTTCATCGCACCCCTCCCAGGTTTCGTTCTGCATACAACCCTAGCACCTGGCCTTGCTCCTGCCGAGGGGCAAGCCTAATGTTCGGGTCATGGACAGCGTACCGGCCGACATTCGCCAGATCATCGATCTCGATCGCTATCCGATCAGGGGCCTTGGGGCGATGGGTGCCCAAGCGGCCCGATTCCGCGCGGAATACGAGCAAGCGGGCCTCTGCCTGCTGCCGGGGTTCCTGCGGCCCGACGCCGTAGCGAGGTTGGCTTCGGAGGCGATGCGCCTGGTGCCGCGGGCCCACCGGCAGAGCCACGACGACATCGCCTACGGCCGGTTTCGTCACCGCCTTGACGACTTCCCCATGGGCCACGCGGTGCGCCGGACCAGCCGGTTCAGCATGGGGCTCGTCGCCTACGACACCCTGCCCGACGACGGTTTGATCAAGCGGGTCTACCATTGGGATGGGCTGACCCGGTTCGTCGCGATCCTGACCGGCAACCCGACCCTGCACCGTACCGCCGACCCGCTGCTGTCCTGCAACGTCTCGGCGCTGGGCGACGGCGATACCCACGGCTGGCACTTCGATGGCAACGACTTCGTGGTGACGCTGCTGCTGCAAGCGGCCGAACGGGGCGGGGACTTCGAGTTCGCGCCGAGCATTTGCCGGCCCCGACGACGAGAACTTCGACGCCGTGGCCCGCGTCTACGACGGCGATCGGTCGCGCATCGTGCGGCCTCCGTTCGCGCCGGGGACCCTCTGCCTGTTCCGTGGCCGCTACTCGCTGCATCGTGTCAGCGAGGCCCGGGGCCCGCGGCCCCGGCTGCTCGCCGTCTTCAGCTACCACCGGGAGCCGGGACTGATCTTCCCGGAGGCGACGCAGCGGAACTACGTGGGGCGCGCCGCCGCCGCGTGAAGAAATTGCTTGCGCCAGTCCGGCGCGAACGGTTTCTTGGCCAGCGGAGGGCGATCGCCATGGTCAAGACGCTGCAGCAGTTCATCGGCGGCAAGAAGGTCGAGGGTACCGGGGCCAGGACCGGCGACATCCGCAACCCGGCTACCGGCGAGGTCGCCGCCCAGGTGCGCTTCGCCTCGGCCGCCGACACCCGGAAGGCGGTCGAGGCGGCGCTCGCCGCCCTGCCCGGCTGGGTAGGTACCACGCCGATCAGCCGGGCGCGGGTGCTGTTCAAGTTCAAGAGCCTGATCGAAGCCAACATGGACGAGCTGGCGGCCCTGATCGGCGCCGAGCACGGCAAGGTACTGAGCGACGCCCGGGGCTCGGTGACACGCGGGCTCGAGGTCGTGGAGTTCGCCTGCGGCATTCCCCACCTGCTGAAGGGCGACTTCTCCGAGAACGTCGGCACCGGCGTCGACAGCTACTCGATGCGCCAGCCGCTGGGGGTCTGCGCCGGGATCACGCCGTTCAACTTCCCGGCGATGGTGCCGATGTGGATGTTTCCGGTGGCCTTGGCCTGCGGCAACACGTTCGTGTTGAAGCCGTCGGAGAAGAACCCGTCGGCCAGCTTGCGCCTGGCCGAATTGGCCAAGGAGGCGGGGCTGCCGGACGGCGCCCTCAACGTCGTCATCGGCGACAAGGAATCGGTCGATGCGATCCTGACCGACCCCGACGTCCAGGCGGTGAGCTTCGTCGGCTCGACGCCGATCGCCCAGTACGTCTACCGCACGGGCACGGAGCACGGGAAGCGGGTCCAGGCGCTGGGCGGCGCCAAGAACCACATGGTGGTCATGCCCGATGCCGATCTCGAGCAGGCGACCGACGCGCTCATGGGCGCGGGCTACGGCTCGGCCGGCGAGCGCTGCATGGCGGTCTCGGTGGCCGTGGCGGTCGGCGACAAGGTCGGCGATGCGTTGATCAGCCGCCTCAGGCCCCGGGTCGAGGGATTGAAGGTCGGGCCCTACAACGATCCCGACGCCGAGATGGGCCCCCTGGTCACCAAGGAGCATCACGCCAAGGTGAGCGGCTATATCGACGCTGGCGTCGCCGAGGGCGCGAAGCTGGTGGTCGACGGCCGCGGCTTCCGGCTGCAGGGCTACGAAAAGGGCTATTTCATGGGCGGCTCCCTGTTCGACCGGGTCGAGCCGCGCATGAAGATCTACCGGGAGGAGATCTTCGGGCCGGTGCTCTCGGTCGTCCGGGTCAAGGACTACGAGACCGCGCTCGGTCTGGTGAACAGCCACGAGTACGGCAACGGCACCGCGATCTTCACCCGCGACGGCGATTCGGCACGGGATTTTCAGACACGCTCGCGGATCGGCATGGTCGGCATCAACGTGCCGATCCCGGTGCCGGTGGCGTACCATAGCTTCGGCGGCTGGAAGCGCTCGCTGTTCGGCGACCACCACATGCACGGCCCGGAAGGCGTCCGCTTCTACACGCGCCTGAAGACGGTCACATCGCGCTGGCCGTCGGGCATCCGCAAGGGCGCCGAGTACGTCATGCCGTTGATGAAGTAGCTCCAGAATCGAGGAGGGGGAGTTCCATGGCACGCAACAAGATCGGGCTGATCGGCGCCGGGCAGATCGGCGGCACGCTGGCACTGCTGGCGGGCTTGCGCGAGCTGGGCGACGTTACCGTGTTCGACATTGTCGAGGGCATGCCCGCGGGCAAGGCCCTGGACCTCGCCCAGGCATCGCCGGTGGCGGGCTTCGACGTCGGCTACCGCGGCACCAACACCTACGCCGATCTGAAGGGCTCGGACGTGGTGATTGTCACCGCCGGCATCCCGCGCAAGCCGGGCATGAGCCGCGACGACCTGCTCGCCACCAATTCCGGCGTGATGAAGGCGGCGGGCGAGGGCATCAAGGCCTACTGCCCGGACGCCTTCGTCATTTGCATCACCAACCCGCTCGACGCCATGGTCCTGGCGATCCAGAAGTTTTCCGGCCTGCCGCACAACAAGGTCGTGGGCATGGCCGGCGTGCTCGATTCGGCCCGCTTCCGGCACTTCCTGGCGGAGGAATTCAAGGTGTCGGTCGAGGATGTGACGGCGTTCGTGCTCGGCGGCCACGGCGACACCATGGTGCCCCTGACCCGCTATTCGACCGTCGCCGGCATTCCCCTGCCCGATCTGGTGAAGATGAAGTGGACCACCCAGGAGAAGCTGGACCAGATCGTGCAGCGCACCCGGAACGGCGGCGCCGAAATCGTCGGTCTGCTTAAGACCGGGTCGGCGTTCTATGCCCCCGCCATGTCGGCCATCGAAATGGCCGAGTCGTATCTGCGGGACAAGAAACGGGTGCTGGCGTGCGCCGCCTATCTGGACGGCCAGTACGGCGTGAAGGGGTTGTACGTCGGCGTTCCCGTGGTGATCGGCGCCGGCGGGGTCGAGCGGATCGTCGAGATTCCGCTGTTGCCCGCCGAGAAGATCGAGTTCGACAAATCGGTGGCCTCGGTCAGGGCCCTGGTCGACGCCATGCCGAAGTAACCAATTCTTTACCCGGAATCGACGACTGTGCCGGCCCTATGGGGTTGCGCCACCATGGTTAACGGCTATAGTGGCGGCGCCCGAGGCGGCACGGAAGCCAGCGGCGGCGAATGAATCTCCACGAGTACCAAGCTAAGGAATTGCTGGCCAAATTCGGGGTCCCGGTGCCGCGTGGCAAGGTCGCCGTCACGGCCGAGGAGGCACGCACGGCTGCCCGCGAACTCGGCTCGGCCGTCTGCGTCGTCAAGGCCCAGGTGCATGCGGGGGGGCGCGGCAAGGGCGGCGGCATCAAGGTCGTGCGCAGCCCCGACGAGGCGGCCGAGGCAGCCCGGGGCATGCTTGGGCGCAAGCTGATCACCCATCAGACGGGACCGGGAGGTCGCCCGATCGACAGGGTCTGGGTGGAAGAGGGCTCGACGCCCGCGCGCGAGCTCTATCTGGCGCTTCTGGTCGACCGCGCGCGCGGTTGGCCGGCGTTCATCGCCTCGACCGAGGGGGGCATGGACATCGAGGCGGTCGCCGCCAAGACACCGGACAAGATCATCACCATCGGCGTCGATCCGGCCACCGGCTGGCAGGCCTTCCACGGCCGTCGCCTGGCCGTGGCGCTCAAGCTCTCGGGCGAACAGGCGAAGGCGATCGGCGGGTTCGGCCGCTCGCTGTACCGCGCGTTCCTCGAATCGGACGCGAGCCTGGTGGAGATCAACCCGCTGGTGGTCACGACCGGCGGGCAGCTCATCGCGCTCGACGCCAAGATCAACCTGGACGACAACGCGACCTTCCGCCACACGGACCTGGCGGCCATGCGCGACACCGCCCAGGAGGACCAGGCCGAGGTCGAGGCGACGCAGGCCGGACTCAACTTCATCAAGCTCGACGGCAGCATCGGCTGCCTGGTGAACGGCGCCGGCCTCGCCATGGCCACCATGGACATCATCAAGCTGGCTGGAGGCGATCCCGCCAATTTCCTCGACGTGGGCGGCGGCGCGACCAAGGAACAAGTCGCCAAGGCCTTCCGTATCATCCTGACCGACCCCAAGGTCGAGGGCATCCTGGTGAACATCTTCGGCGGCATCATGCGCTGCGACGTGATCGCCGAAGGTGTCGTGGCCGCGGCCCGGGAGCTGGGACTCAAGGTGCCGCTGGTGGTACGGTTGGCGGGGACCAACGTGGATCTCGGCAAGCGCATCCTCGCGACGTCGGGTCTGGCGATCACCCCGGCCGACGATCTGGACGATGCCGCGCGCAAGATCGTCGCGGCGATCGGGAAGGCAGCCTGATGGCGGTCCTGATCGACAGCGACACCAAGGTCATTTGCCAGGGCTTCACCGGCGCCCAGGGCACGTTCCATTCCGAGCAGGCGGTGGCCTACGGCACCAAGATGGTAGGCGGGGTGACGCCGGGCAAGGGTGGCACGACCCACATTGGCCTGCCGGTGTTCGATACGGTCGCCGAGGCCATGGCCGTCACCGGTGCCACTGCCTCGGTCATCTACGTGCCGCCACCGTTCGCGGCCGACGCCATCATCGAGGCGATCGACGCGCGGGTGCCGCTCGCCGTCTGCATCACCGAAGGAATCCCGGTGCTCGATATGGTGCGGGTGAAGCGGGCGCTGTGCGGTGCCACGACCCGCCTGATCGGGCCGAACTGCCCCGGCATCATCACGCCCGAGGTCTGCAAGATCGGCATCATGCCGGGCCACATTCACCGGCGCGGCAAGATTGGCATCGTCTCCCGCTCCGGCACCCTGACGTACGAGGGTGTGGGCCAGACCACCGCGGTAGGGCTGGGCCAGACCACTTGCATCGGCATCGGCGGCGATCCGGTCAACGGCACCAATTTCATCGATTGCCTCGAGCTGTTCCTCAAGGACGACGAGACCGAGGGCATCATCATGATCGGCGAGATCGGTGGCTCGGCCGAGGAGGATGCGGCGGACTTCCTGCGCGCTGCCCGGCGTCGGCGCCAGCGCAAGCCGGTGGTCGGGTTCATCGCCGGAGTGACGGCCCCGCCGGGGCGGCGCATGGGTCACGCCGGCGCCATCATCTCGGGTGGCAAGGGCAAGGCCGGGGACAAGATTGAGGCGCTGAAGCGCGCCGGCGTGAAAATGGCGGAATCGCCGGCGGCACTTGGCGTCACCATGTTGAACGTGTTGCAGGGCAGGACCTAGTCCTCCCGCATAAGGAGCAGCGGCGGACAACGCCGCCTAGAGGATGATGACCAAACTCGAACAGACGGCGTTCCTCTTCGGCGCCAACGAGGCCTTTCTCCAGGATCTTTACACCCGCTATCTGCAAGACGCCGACTCGGTCGATCCGAGTTGGCGCGCGGTCTTCCGCGACATCGGCGACGACGAGCGCGCCATCCTTGCCGAATCCCGCGGCGCCGATTGGGCCCCGCGCAACGGCGGCAACGGGGCACAGGCGGCCGCACGCGCGCCCGCGGCAAGCGCCTTACTGGGCGCCGACCCCACCATGGTCGCGCGCGACAGCATCCGCGTGCTGATGTTGATCCGGGCCTACCGGGTGCGCGGCCATTTGCTCGCCAACCTCGATCCCTTGCAGCTCGACGGCGAGAAGCACCATCCGGAGCTGGACCCGGCGACCTACGGGTTCACGGACGCGGACTACGACCGCGAGTTCTTCGTCGATGGGGTGCTGGGTCTGCAGACCGTGACGCTGCGCAAGGTGCTGGAGATCGTCAAGCAGACGTATTGCGCCAGCATCGGCATCGAGTTCATGCATATCCAGTACCCCGAGGAGAAATCTTGGCTGCAGATGCGCATCGAAGGGTCGCTCAACCGCACGGATCTGCCCCGGGATTCGAAGATGGCGATCCTGCGCGACCTCTACGAGGCGGAGGAGTTCGAGCGCTTCCTCGGCATCAAGTATCCCGGCACCAAGCGTTTCGGGCTGGAGGGTGCCGAAAGCCTCATTCCGATGATGGAGACGATCATCGTGGGGGCCGGCGAGTTGGGGGTCGAGGAGATCGTGCTCGGCATGCCCCATCGCGGCCGGCTCAACGTGCTGACCTCGATCATGGGAAAGTCCTACACGAAGATGTTCTCGGAGTTTCAAGGCGAGGCCGCGAATCCCGACCACGTCCAGGGCTCGGGCGACGTGAAGTACCACCTGGGGGCCTCGTCGGACCGGCCGCTGCCGAATGGCAAGTCGATCCATCTGAGCCTCACCGCCAATCCATCGCATCTCGAGGCGGTCAACCCGGTTGTCCTCGGCAAGGTCCGGGCCAAGCAGGCACAAATCGGCGACACTAAGCGAACCCGTGTCATGGGACTCCTGCTGCACGGCGACGCGGCTTTCGCCGGCCAGGGCCTGGTGCCCGAGACGCTCGGGCTGTCCGAGCTGAAGGGCTATCGCACCGGCGGCACGATCCACATCATCGTGAACAACCAGATCGGATTCACCACCAGCCCTAAGTTCTCGCGCTCGTCGCCCTATCCGTCCGATGTGGCGAAGATGGTCCAGGCGCCGATCCTGCACGTGAACGGCGACGATCCCGAGGCGGTGGTGCATTGCGCCCGACTGGCGATGGAGTTCCGCCAGACGTTCGGGCGGGACGTGGTCCTCGACATGTTCTGCTACCGGCGTCATGGGCACAACGAGGCGGATGAACCCATGTTCACCCAGCCCCTGATGTATCGGCGGATCGCCCAGCACCCCTCGACCCGGCAGCTCTATACCGAGCGGCTGATCGCCGATGGGATCCTGTCTTCCAAGGACGCCGACGCCTTGATCTCCGAGTTCAACGCCAAGCTCGAGGAACATCTTGCCGCGGCCAAGAGCTACAAGCCCAATAAGACGGATTGGCTGGAAGGCCGCTGGGCCGGATTCGAACAGGCGAGCGAAGAGGGGCCGCGGCGCGGCGAGACCGCGATCGTGCTCGAGACCCTGCGCGACGTGGGCCAGTCGATCAGCCGGAATCCCAAGGGCTACGAGGTGAACCGGAAGATCGTGCGCCAGCTCGACGCGAAGCGCGAGACGATCGAGAAGGGCGAGGGCATCGATTGGGCGACCGCCGAGGCCCTGGCGTTCGGCACGCTGCTGTGCGAGGGCACCGGAGTCAGGCTGTCCGGGCAGGATTGCGGGCGCGGCACGTTCAGTCACCGCCATTCGGTCCTGATCGACCAGAAGGACGAACGGCGCTACACGCCGCTGAACCACATCCGCAAGGATCAGGCGAAGTACGAGGTCATCGACAGCATTCTGTCGGAGGCCGGCGTGCTTGGGTTCGAGTACGGCTACACCTTGGCCGACCCCGGGACCCTGGTGCTGTGGGAGGCGCAGTTCGGCGATTTCGCCAACGGCGCCCAGATGATCATCGACCAGTTCATCGCCGCCGGGGAAAGCAAGTGGCTGCGCATGTCGGGGCTCGTCATGCTGTTGCCCCACGGCTTCGAGGGCCAGGGCCCCGAGCACTCCTCGGCCCGGCTCGAACGCTTCCTCCAGCTCGCGGCGGAGGACAATATCCAGGTGGCCAACTGCACCACGCCGGCCAACTACTTCCACATTCTGCGGCGGCAGGTGCGCCGTTCGTTCCGCAAGCCGCTGGTCCTGATGGCGCCGAAATCTCTTCTGCGGCACAAGCGCTGCGTCTCGCGCCTCGCCGACATGGGACCCGGCACCGCGTTCCATCGGGTGCTCTACGAGAACAAGCTTCCGGGACCGCCCAAGGACGTCCGTCGTGTCGTCCTGTGCAGCGGCAAGGTGTTCTACGACCTCGAGGATACGCGCGACGCCGCCAAGCGGACCGACACGACGTTCCTGCGCCTGGAGCAGATCGCGCCGTTCCCGCGCGAGCCGCTGATGGAGGAATTGGCGAAGTACCCCAAGGCCGAGATCGTGTGGTGCCAGGAGGAACCCAAGAACATGGGGGCCTGGACCTACGTAGCGCCGCGCATCGAAGACCTGCTCGCCGAGATGAAGCACGCCAGCAAGCGGCTGCGCTACGCCGGGCGGCCGGAGGCGGCTTCGACCGCGTCGGGCTACAACCGGGTCCACGTCCAGGAACAGCAGGCGGTGGTCAACGAGGCGTTGGCCGCCTAGGCCCGGAGGAGACGACCATGGCCGTCGAGATCAAGGTCCCGCAGATGGGTGAATCCGTCACCGAGGCCACCGTCGCCAAGTGGTTCAAGGCGGCGGGCGATGCGGTGGCCCAGGACGAGCCCCTGTGCGAGCTCGAAACCGACAAGGTGACGATGGAGGTGTTCGCCCCGGCCGCCGGTCGGTTGGGCGAGATCAGGGTTCCGGCCGGATCGGACGTGGCCGTGGGCGCCGTCCTTGGGGTCATCGAGGCGGGCGTCGCCGGTGCCAAGTCGGCTGCGGCGCCCAAGGCGGACGCACCGAAGGCCGCGCCGGCGAAGGCCGCCGAGGCTTCGCTCGCGCCGTCGGTTCGCAAACTGGTGACCGAGCATGGGATCGAGCCGGCGTCGGTGCCGGCGTCGGGCAAGGGCGGCCGCCTGACCAAGGGCGATGTCTTGACGGTGGTCGCGGGAACCGCCGTGGCGCCCGCCGCGACACCCGCGCCGGTCGTCGCCGCGCCCCCCCGATCGGACGGTGCCCGTGAACAGCGGGTCAAGATGACCCGCCTGCGCCGGCGGATCGCCGAGCGCCTCAAGGAAGCTCAGAATTCCGCGGCGATCCTCACGACGTTCAACGAGGTCGACATGACCGCCGTGATGGCGGCGCGCAAGGAATACCGCGACACTTTCGAGAAGAAGCACGGGGTCCGCCTCGGCTTCATGTCGTTCTTCGTGAAGGCGGCGGTCGCGGCCCTGACGGAGATCCCGGCGGTGAACGCCGAGATCGACGGCGACGACCTAGTTTACAAGAATTACTACAACATCGGCGTGGCGGTCAGCGCCCCGCAAGGGTTGATCGTCCCCGTGCTGCGCGATGCCGACCGCCTGGGGTTCGCCGCGATCGAGAAGGCGATCAACGCCTTTGGTGTCAAGGCGCGCGACGGCAAGCTCTCGACCGAGGACCTTTCGGGCGGCACCTTCACCATCTCGAACGGCGGGGTGTTCGGATCGCTGCTGTCGACCCCGATCCTCAACCCGCCCCAATCCGGCATCCTCGGCATGCACAAGATCCAGGAGCGGCCGATGGTGGTGAACGGCCAGATCGCGGTGCGGTCGATGATGTACCTCGCCCTGTCCTACGACCACCGCATCATCGACGGGCGCGAGGCGGTGACCTTCCTCGTCCGCATCAAGGACTGCATCGAGGACCCGCAGCGCATCCTGCTCGACCTCTAAGGGAAGCCCGATGGCTGAAGACAGTTTCGACGTCGTCGTCGTCGGAGGCGGCCCCGGTGGCTATGTCTGCGCGATCCGCGCGGCGCAACTCGGCCTCAAGGTAGCCTGCATCGAGAAGGGCGCGACGCTCGGCGGCACCTGCCTGAACGTCGGTTGCATCCCGTCGAAGGCCCTCCTGCAGTCCTCGGAGCTGTACGCCCAGGCGAGCCACGATCTTGCGGGCCACGGGATCGGCGTCGGTGACGTCAGGCTCGATCTCGCCACGATGATGGCCCGCAAGCTGAAGGTCGTGGACGACCTGACCAAGGGGATCGCCGGGCTGTTCAAGAAGAACAAGGTGACCCATCTCGCCGGCCTCGGCCGCGTTGTCGGCAAGCATCAGGTGACCGTCGCCGGCCAGACCGTCAACGCCCGAGCCATCGTCATCGCAACCGGGTCCGAGCCGATGCCGCTCAAGGGCATCACGATCGATGAGAAGAAGATCGTGTCCTCGACCGGCGCGCTCGCGTTCGGCGCCGTGCCCAAGCGGCTGGTGGTGGTCGGTGCCGGCATCATCGGGCTCGAGCTGGGTTCGGTCTGGCGGCGGCTGGGGTCCGAGGTCACGGTGGTCGAGTTCCTGGATCGCATCGTGCCGGCGATGGACGGGGAGCTCGCCAAGCACCTGCACCGCACGCTCCAGCGCCAAGGCCTGGCCTTCAGGCTGGGGACCAAGGTGGCCTCGGCCGAGGCGCGCAAGAACGGCGTGACCCTCACGGTCGAGCCGGCCCAGGGTGGAGAGCCGGAGGTCATCAATGCCGACGCCGTGCTGGTCGCGATCGGCCGCCGACCCCTCACCGAGGGGCTCGACTTGATCGACGCCGGCGTCGTGGTGGACAACGCGGGGCTGGTGGTGATCGACGATCACTTCCGCACCAACGTTGATTCGATCTACGCGATCGGCGACGTGGTGCGCGGACCCATGCTCGCCCACAAGGCCGAGGACGAAGGCATCGCCGTGGCCGAGGTCCTGGCGGGCCAGGCCGGCCACGTGAACTACGACGTGATCCCAGGAGTGATTTACACCCACCCCGAGGCGGCGTCCGTCGGCAAGACCGAGGAGGAGCTGAAGGCGGGCGGGGTGGAATACCGCGCTGGCAAGTTCAGCTTCCTGGCCAACAGCCGCGGCCGTACCTACGGCCAGACCGACGGGTTCGCCAAGATCCTCGCGGACAGGACTACCGACCGGGTGTTGGGGGTCCACGTCATCGGCCCGGCGGCCGGCGAGCTGATCGCCGAGGCGGCGGTGGCCATGGAGTTCGGCGCGGCGGCCGAGGACATCGCCCGCACCTGCCACGCCCACCCCACGTTCTCGGAAGCGATCAAGGAAGCCGCGTTAGCCGTCGCCGGCCGGGCGATCCACAGTTAGGGACTGCGATCTACGTCGCCCGTGGGTGGGTCTCGTCGTAGGTCCGCAGCAAGTGCTCCGCGTCCACCTCGGTATAGCGCTGGGTGGTCGACAGGCTGGCATGGCCGAGCAACTCCTGGATGGTCCTGAGGTCGGCGCCGTCGCCCAGGAGGTGCGTGGCGAAGCTGTGGCGAAGCGCGTGGGGCGTCGCCGACTCGGGCAGGCCCAGCGCGCGGCGCAGGTCACGGAATCGCTTCTGCACGACGCCCGCGTTGAGGCGCCGGCCCTGCGATCCGACAAACAGCGGGGACGCGGGATCGGCGGGCTCCGGCCTCCGAGCCAGGTAGCTCGTCAAGCTCTCGCGGACCACGGGCAACAAGGGTACGACCCGTTGCTTGCGGCCCTTACCCGTGATGACCAGGGTTTCGGGCGCGCCCAGGACGTCGGCGACGCAAAGAGCCAAGGCTTCGCCGATCCGCAGGCCCGCCCCGTACAGCAAGAGGAGAAGCGCCTGATCCCGCGCCCCGACCCAGGCGGCAGTGGTCCGGCCTGCGGCACCCACGGCGGCGGCGGCCTGGTCGACCGCGAGCGGCCGGGGCAGGGGGCGGCGATAGCGCGGGCCGCGGACGGCCGCCAGGGCCGTGTTGTGGACGAGACCGGCGCGATCCAGACGCTTGAAATAGGACCGCACCGCGGCGAGCGCCCGGACCGAGGAGCTGCGTGCCGAGCCCGCGGCCGCGCGGTGCGCGAGCCAGGCCCGGAAGTCGGCATGTGTGAGCCCCGCGAGGTCCTTGTGCGACGCCGGGCCACCCAGATGCTCGGCCAGGAAATCGAGAAAGCCAGCCAGATCGCGGCGGTAGGCATCGAGGGTGTGGACCGACGCGCGCCGCTCGTCCCGGAGCCAAGCGAGCCACGGGCCAAGGGTGTCGCCGAGCCGCCGCGCGGAGGCCCGGCCGCTCAGGTTGGGAGGTTGAGCCGCGAGCGCAGGCAATGCTCGAGCACGTGCGCGAGGGAACGGAGCGAGTCGGCACCGCGCCCCGGCTGGAACCGGTCGGGCGTCCTGGTCCCGAGCGCGAGGAGGGCCGGGGGCAGCCCGCGCCCCGCGCCGAGCCGCGCCATGGCCCATGATCGCACCAGGCCCGCGGTCGATCCGAAGACTTGCGGATCGGCCGTTGCATCGGCGACGAGCGCGACTTCGGCATCGCCGCCCATTGCCGCGACGATGGAGCCGGGCGGCACGCACCGGACCCCGGCCACGTCATGGCGGGCACAGGCCCTGGTCTCGGCCTCGACCGCCAGCAGGGCGACGTCGACCCCCAGCAGGGCCGCGAGATCGGTGGTGACGACCTCGATCAGCAGCGCGAAATCCTGGGCGGCGACCAAGGCCAGCACCGCCTTGTGAATTTGGGCGGCGAACGAGCGATGGTCGCGTGCCTGACGGGTCAGATCGCCCGCCTTGTCCTCGAGCCGGCGGACGTCGGCCCGCAGGCGCTCGATCATCGTGCTCTGCAGATCGGCGACCCCATTGCCCAGCGCGCGGCGCGGCGGCGGCAGCGCCGACCACAACTCCGGGTGCCGCGCGAGGAAGTCGGGGTGAGCCTGAAGGTACGCGGCGACCTGATCCCCCGAGAGGGGCGTCGTGCCCTGCTTCGTGGGCGCAGGCTTGCCGCTCATGTCGCGATGCTCTGGCCGGTCGTCTTCCAATCGGCCAGGAAGGCGTCAAGCCCCTTGTCGGTCAGGACATGCTTGGACAACTGGCGCATCACGCTCGGCGGGACGGTACAGACGTCCGCGCCGATCTTCGCCGCGTCGATCACGTGCAGCGGATGGCGGATCGAGGCGACCAGCACCTCGGTCCGGAACGCATCGCGGTAGTTGCGATAGATCGCGACGATGTCGCGGATCAACCCCATGCCGTCGTGGCCGATGTCGTCCAGCCGGCCGACGAACGGCGAAACGAAGGATGCCCCGGCCTTGGCCGCGAGAATCGCCTGGGCCGGCGAGAAGCAGAGGGTCACGTTGACCTTGATCCCGCCCTGGGACAGGGCTCGGCAGGCCTTCAGGCCATCCCAGGTGAGCGGCACCTTGATCGCCACGTTGGGCGCCACGGCCGAGAGCCGACGCGCCTCGACCAGCATCGCGTCGCACTCGGTCGCCGTGACCTCGGCGCTTACGGGTCCGCTGACGGCGGCGCAAATCTCGGCGAGGACGGTCAGGAAGTCGCGGCCCGACTTCGCCACCAGCGACGGGTTGGTGGTGACACCGTCGACTAGGCCGGTATCGGCCAGATCCCTGATCTCGGCGATGTCGGCGCTATCGATGAAGAACTTCATGCGCTTCCCGTGGTGGGTCTCGTGGCAAAGTGTACCGGATGGTCCATGAAGAAACCAATCTTGACAACAACGGGCGACGGTGCGCCGTGCTGCTTCCGCTGCCGCTCGAGCGTGCCTACGACTACGGCGTTCCCGAGGGTCTCGATCTCATGGTCGGTTCCTGGGTCGCGGTACCGCTGGGCGGCCGTTCCCTGGTCGGAGTGGTATGGGGGCCGGGCGATGCCGGCGTTGCGGTCGCGCGCCTGCGGGATATCGCCGCGGTTCTGCCGGCACCACCGATGGCGGCGGCGATGCGTCGGTTCATCGACTGGGTCGCGGCCTACACCCTGACACCCGCCGGCGCGGTTCTGCGCATGGCCATGAGCATCCCCGAGGCGCTGACGCCCGCGGCGGAACGAACGGCCTACGTCCGCGGTTCGGCGACGCCCGATCGGCTTACGCCCGCGCGGTCGCGGGTCCTTGCCCTCGCCGAGGATCGGCTCCCGCGCGAGGCCACCGAACTTGCCCGCGAGGCGGGCGTCGGCACCTCGGTGGTGAAGGGGCTGGCGGCGGCCGGTGCCCTGCAAACCGTCCGGTTGCCAGCGCGATTGCCGTTCGCCGCACCGGACGCCCTGCGTCAGGGCGCGACCTTGTCGGGACCCCAGGCGGCGGCGGCGACCGACCTGATGGCGAAGGTTCGTGCGCGAACGGCCGCGGTCACCCTGCTCGACGGCGTCACCGGGGCGGGCAAGACCGAGGTCTATTTCGAGGCGATCGCCGCGGCGGTCGCGGCCGGCCGGCAGGCCCTTGTGCTCCTGCCCGAGATCGCGCTTGGTGCCCAGTGGCTGGCGCGGTTCTACGCCCGCTTCGGGTGCGAACCGGCACAGTGGCATTCCGATCTGACCGGAACCTACCGCCGCCACGTGTGGCGGGCCACGGTCGAAGGCAAGGCGCCCGTCGTCGTCGGCGCGCGCTCGGCCCTGTTCCTACCGTTCCCGGACCTTGGGCTCATCGTCGTCGATGAGGAGCACGACGGCTCCTACAAGCAGGAGGACGGGGCGATCTACCAGGCCCGTGACATGGCCGTGGTGCGGGGCCGCCTCGAGGATTGCCCCGTGGTCCTGGCGTCGGCGACGCCGGCGCTGGAAACCGTCGCCAACGTCGCGCAAGGTCGCTACCAGGTCCTGCGGCTGCCGGATCGCCACGGCGGCGCGACGATGCCCACGGTCAGCCTGGTCGACATGCGCCAAGACGGCCCGGCGAAGCGCCTGCACTGGCTGTCCGCGTCCCTCAAGGCCGAACTGAACACGGCCCTGGCGGCCGGCGAGCAGGGCATGCTGTTCCTCAACCGCCGGGGTTACGCCCCCCTTACCCTGTGCCGGGCTTGTGGCCACCGGCTGGGCTGCCCGAATTGCCAGACCTGGCTGGTCGAACATCGCCTGACGGGGCGGCTGCAATGTCACCACTGCGGCTATGGTGTCGGCCGTCCCAACGCGTGCCCCGCCTGCGGGGTGGAGGGTCGCCTGGCTCCCTGCGGTCCCGGAGTCGAGCGTCTCTCGGAAGAGGTCGCGGCCGTGCTGCCCGACGCGCGCGTGGCGGTGATGACCAGCGACACCGTGGACGGTCCGCGCGCCGCCGCCGAGCTGGTTCGCCGCATGACCGAGCGCGAGATCGACGTGCTGATCGGCACCCAGATCGTCGCCAAGGGGCATCATTTTCCTTGGCTGACGGTCGTCGGCGTGGTCGACGGGGATTTGGGGCTCGCCGGGGGCGATCTGCGCGCGACCGAACGCACGTTCCAGCTCCTGCACCAAGTGGTCGGGCGGGCGGGGCGGGCGGAACGGCCGGGCCGGGCCCTGGTGCAGACCTATCGGCCCGATCACCCGGTGATGCTGGCCCTGGCGTCGGGCGATCGCGATCGCTTCATCGCCGAGGAGATGGCGGAACGGCGGGAGCACGCGATGCCTCCGTTTTCGCGGCTCGCGGCGATCATCGTGTCCGGTGCCGTCGAAGGTCGGGTGCGCGACGTGGCCCAGATCCTTGCGCGCGCCGCGCCCCGAGCGCCGGGGATCGACGTCCTGGGCCCGGCACCGGCACCTTTGGCCCTGCTCAAGGGGCGCGCCCGATGGCGGCTCCTGGTGCGCGCCGACCGGAGTTACAACCTCCAGCGCGGCCTCCGCGAGTGGCTCGCCGACGTGGGTCCCCAGCGCGGGGTTCGCCTCCAGATCGATGTCGATCCGTACAGCTTCCTGTAACTGATTTCGCTGGTTTTCTGCCGGGTTGCATCGACCTGGGGACTATGTTACCAAGCGCCGGCTTCGGCCCAAGGGGGAAGCGGCGAGGTCGGCCGCCGGCCGCACGCCAAGACCTCAACGACAACACGTTTCACGTTCCAGGGACGCTGGCCAGGTGGCGACGGACGACAGCGCTGTTTCGGGTCTTGCGGGTCGTTACGCGACGGCCCTCTTTGAACTCGCCCACGAAGCGAAGGCGCTCGACCGCGTCGGCGAGGATCTGGCGACGATTCGCCGCCTGTTGGACGAGTCGGTCGACTTGAACCGGCTGGTCCTTAGCCCCGTGGTTTCGCGCACCGATCAGGGCAGGGCCATGGCCGCGATCATGGCGGTGCTCGGTGCCCATCCGCTGACGGTCCAGACGATCGGGCTGATGGCGGCCAAGCGGCGGCTGTTCGCATTGGCCGACGTGATTCGCGGATACCGGGGCTTGGTCGCGGCGCATCGTGGGGAATCCTCGGCCGAGGTTACTTCGGCCCGGCCCCTGAAGCCTGAGGAACAGGCCGAGTTGGCGGCGGCCCTGAAGCGTGCGCTCGGCCGCGACGTGGCGATCGCCGCGCGGGTCGATCCGACACTTCTGGGCGGATTGGTCGTCAAGGTGGGTTCGCGCATGATCGACAGTTCGCTCAGGGCCAAGCTCGCTCGGCTTCAGTTGGCGATGAAGGGAGTTGCCTGATGGATATTCGCGCCGCCGAGATATCCTCGATCATCAAGGAGCAGATCAAGAACTTCGGCGTCGAAGCCGAGGTCGCCGAGGTCGGCCGGGTGCTGTCGGTGGGCGATGGCATCGCCCGCGTCTACGGCCTCGACAACGTCCAAGCCGGCGAAATGGTGGAATTCGGCGAAGGCCTGAAGGGCATGGCGCTGAACCTAGAGGCGGACAACGTCGGCGTCGTGATCTTCGGCGACGATCGCAGCATCCGCGAAGGCGATTTGGTCAAGCGCACCGGCGCGATCGTCGACGTTCCGGTCGGCAAGGGACTGTTGGGGCGCGTGGTGGATGCGCTCGGCAACCCGATCGACGGCAAGGGGCCCATCGCCAGCACGTCGCGCCAGCGGGTGGACGTGAAGGCGCCCGGCATCATCCCGCGCCGCTCGGTGCACGAGCCGATGCAGACCGGTCTGAAGGCGCTGGACGCTCTGGTACCGGTCGGTCGCGGCCAACGCGAGCTGATCATCGGCGACCGCCAGACCGGCAAGACCGCGGTGGCGATCGATGCCATCATCAACCAGAAGAAGATCAACGAGAGCGGCGACGAATCGAAGAAGCTCTACTGCGTTTACGTCGCCTGCGGTCAGAAGCGGTCCACGGTCGCCCAGATCGTCAAGACCCTGCACGAGGCCGGCGCCCTCGAGTACACGATCATCGTCGCCGCCACCGCCTCGGAGCCGGCGCCGCTGCAGTACCTGGCGCCCTACACCGGCTGCACCATGGGCGAGTACTTCCGCGACAACGGCATGCACGCCCTGGTGATCTACGACGATCTGTCGAAGCAGGCGGTGGCCTATCGTCAGATGTCGCTGCTGCTGCGCCGGCCGCCGGGTCGCGAGGCCTATCCGGGCGACGTGTTCTACCTCCATTCGCGCCTGTTGGAGCGGGCCGCCAAGCTCAACAAGGACCATGGCTCCGGATCGCTCACCGCGCTGCCGATCATCGAGACCCAGGCGGGCGACGTGTCGGCGTACATCCCGACCAACGTGATTTCGATCACCGATGGTCAGATATTCCTGGAAACCGAGCTCTTCTATCAAGGCATCCGGCCGGCCATCAACGTCGGGCTATCGGTCAGTCGCGTGGGCTCCGCCGCCCAGATCAAGGCGATGAAGCAGGTGGCCGGGCGCATCAAGCTTGAACTCGCGCAGTACCGCGAAATGGCCGCCTTTGCCCAGTTCGCCTCGGACCTCGATGCCTCGACCCAGCGACTGCTCAGCCGCGGCGCTCGCCTGACCGAGCTGCTCAAGCAGCCGCAGTACACGCCGATGCCGGTCGAGGAACAGGTGGTGGTGATCTTCGCCGGCGTGCGCGGATACCTGGATACCATTCCGGTTCCGGCCGTCACGCGCTTCGAATCGGAGATGCGGGGCGAGATCAAGGCGAAGCACGCCGATATTCTCGAAGCCGTGCGCCGCGATCAGGAGCTGAAGCCGGAGACCGAGAAGAAGCTCGGCGCGTTCCTCGAAGGCTTCGTCAAGGCGTTCGCGTAAGGCGCCCGGCTCGCATCGGTCATGGCCAATCTCAAGACCCTTCGGCTCCGTATTCGCAGCGTTCGCTCGACGCAGAAGATCACGCGGGCCATGAAAATGGTGGCGGCATCGAAGCTGCGCCGTGCTCAGGAACGGGCCGAGGCCGCGCGGCCCTACGCGCTGCGCATGGAGCGGATGTTGCGGTCCCTGGCCGGCAGCGTGGCCAGCGTCGACGGCGCACCGAAGCTGATCGCCGGTACGGGCCAGGATCGCACCCATCTCTTGCTGATCATCACCTCGGATCGCGGATTGTGCGGCGGGTTCAACACCTCGATCGTGCGGGCGGCCCGGGCGCGGATTGCCGAGATGAAGGGCGCCGGCAAGATCGTTAAGCTGTTCTGTGTCGGCCGGAAGGGGCGTGACCAGCTGCGGCGGGATCACGGCTCGGCCATCATCGGCACGATCGATGGCATCGATCGCGGGCTGGGCTTCCACAAGGCCGAGGACATCGGTCAGCGCCTTGTCGACATGTTCGAGGGGGGCGAATTCGACGTCTGCACCGTGGTCTTCAACCGCTTCAAGTCAGTGATCGCGCAAGTCGTCACCTTCCAGCAGCTCATGCCGTTCCAGGCTCCGCCCAAGGACGCGGCGGAGGCTTCGGGCGCGCCGAAGGCCATCTACGAATTCGAGCCCGATGAGACCGAAATCCTGGCCGACCTGCTGCCCCGCAACCTCGCGGTGCAGATCTACGGATCGATCCTGGAAAGCCAGGCGTCCGAACAGGGCGCCCGGATGACGGCCATGGACAACGCCACGCGCAACGCCGGCGACATGATCGGCCGGCTGACGATGGTCTACAACCGGACGCGACAGGCGGTGATCACCAGGGAGATCATCGAAATCGTGTCTGGCGCCGAAGCGCTTTAACGCGAGCTCTTGGGGATTCGAAGCATGGAAAATTCCGTTGGTCGCGTGACGCAGGTCATGGGTGCCGTGGTCGACGTTCAGTTCGAAGGCAGATTGCCCGAGATCCTGAACGCGCTCGACTGCGACAACCAGGGACGCCGGCTGGTGCTGGAGGTGGCCCAGCACCTGGGCGAAAACACCGTCCGCACGGTGGCGATGGATTCGACCGAAGGCCTGGTGCGTGGTCTCCGGGTCAACGACACCGGGGGACCGATCACGGTGCCGGTCGGGCCCGAGACCCTCGGGCGCATCCTGAACGTCATCGGCGAGCCGGTGGACGAGCGGGGACCGTGCACCACCAAGATGCGGCTGCCGATCCACCGGCCCGCCCCAGCCTTCGTCGACCAGGCCACCGATACCGAGGTGCTGGTCACCGGCATCAAGGTCATCGACCTGCTCGAGCCCTACCCGAAAGGCGGCAAGATCGGCCTGTTCGGCGGCGCCGGCGTGGGCAAGACCGTCATCATCATGGAACTGATCAACAACATCGCCAAGGCGCACGGCGGCTATTCGGTGTTCGCCGGCGTCGGCGAGCGGACCCGCGAGGGCAACGACCTCTACCATGAGATGATCGAATCCGGCGTCATCAAGTTGGAGGGCGGCGGCTCGAAGGCCGCCCTGGTCTACGGCCAGATGAACGAGCCGCCGGGCGCCCGCGCCCGGGTCGGATTGACCGGCCTCACCCTCGCCGAGTATTTCCGCGACGAGGAAGGGCAGGACGTGCTGCTCTTCATCGACAACATTTTCCGCTTTACCCAGGCGGGGTCCGAGGTGTCGGCCCTGCTCGGGCGCATTCCCTCGGCCGTGGGCTACCAGCCGACGCTTGCCACCGACATGGGCAATCTGCAGGAGCGAATCACCTCGACCAACAAGGGATCCATCACCTCGGTGCAGGCGATCTACGTGCCGGCCGACGACTTGACCGATCCGGCGCCGGCGACCTCGTTCGCGCACCTGGATGCGACCACGGTCTTGTCGCGGCAGATCGCCGAACTCGGCATCTACCCCGCCGTGGACCCGCTCGACTCGACGTCGCGCATTCTCGATGCCCGGGTCTTGGGCGACGAGCACTACGCGGTGGCCCGCAACGTCCAGCGGGTGCTGCAGACCTACAAGTCGTTGCAGGACATCATCGCGATCCTTGGGATGGATGAGCTGTCCGAGGAGGACAGGACGACCGTCGCCCGCGCTCGCAAGATCCAGCGGTTCCTGTCGCAGCCGTTCCACGTGGCCGAAATCTTCACCGGCACGCCCGGGGTATTCGTGCCCCTGGCCGAGACGATCCGCGGCTTCAAGGGGATCGTGGCCGGCGAGTACGACCACCTGCCGGAATCGGCGTTCTACATGGTCGGGACCATCGATGAGGCCGTGGAGAAGGCCAAGAAGATGGCCGCCGAGGCGGCGTAGCGGGGAGCATCATGGCCGAGGGCAAGGTAAGCTTCGAACTGGTCTCGCCGGACCGGCTGCTCCTGTCCACCGAGGCGGACATGGTCGTCGTCCCAGGGGCCGAGGGCGACTTCGGCGTCCTGCCGGGTCATGCGCCATTCATCTCGAGCCTGCGGTCGGGAGTGATCGACGTCTACGACGGTGTCAAGGTCGGCAGCAGGATCTTCGTGGCCGATGGCTTCGCCGAGGTGACGCCCGAACGCTGTACGGTCCTGGCCGGAGAAGCCGTGCCGCTGGACGGGATCGATCGCGCGGCCGTCGACAAGCGACTGGCGGACGCCGAACTCGACCTGCGCGATGCCTCCGACGAGCGCGAGCGCGCCAAGGCGCAGACTGCCGCCAATGTCGCCCGCGCCCTGCTCGAAGCTCTGCGCTAGGTAATCTTTGTTCAATTTCGCCACGGCTTTACGGCACTTGCGAAGGCCCTGCCTGACTCCACATAATGGCGCATGACGAGAGACGGCATGGCCGAGGGACCGACCATGGGCTGGGCTCTTCAAGACATTCCTTGGGAGCGCTTTGACCCAACCTGCGTGCGACCGGAGCTGGTCAGCATCGCCAAGGCTGCGTGCTTGGTCGAGCACAACGGTGGCGACTACGGGGCATACCTGCGGAGCGTGTTCCACGACGATCCGCAGTTTTGCGCCGTGGCCCAGGTTTGGTCGGAGGAAGAAACCAAGCATGGCGAGGCCCTTCGCCGCTGGTCCGAGATGGCTGACCCGACTTTCGATTTCGCGACGGCCTTCCGGCGCTTTCGCGAACGAATTCGCCTGCCGGTCGATGCCGATCGATCGGTGCGGGGATCGCGTTGCAGCGAACTGATCGCCCGCTGCGTCGTCGAAGTTGGCACGTCGTCCTATTACAGCGCGCTGCGGGATTCGGCCGAGGAGCCGGTGTTCCGCGAGATCTGTCGGCGGATCGCCAGCGACGAGTTCCGCCACTACAAGATGTTCTACGACACCCTGCGGCGATACCGTGAGCATGAGCGGCCGGTGCTGCTGCGCCGCCTATGGGTGGCCGTCCAGCGACTGATCGAGGCCGAGGACGACGAGCTCGCCTATGCCTTCTACTGCGCCAACGCGGTCACCCAACCCTATCGCCGATCCACGTACAAGAAGGCCCATGGCCGGCTGGCGTTCGCCCACTATCGCCCGCGGCATGTCGAATTGGGGGTGGCCATGATGCTGAAGGCCATCGGCATCAAGCCGCAAAGCTGGTACGGACGCCTGATCGGCAACTCCTTGAGCCGCATCATCGGCCTGCGCGACGCGATGGCCTAGCGCGCAATCAGGCGAATTGGGAACCCATTCTCCGCCCTAAGCCACCAGGTCGCGGAATTCCTCGATCACTTGCAGGTAGACCGCGCGCTTGAAGGCCAAGGTCTTGGCCGGCAGGTCGGCGAGCGCGACCCATTGCCAGGCGACGAACTCTGGGTGGCCCGTGGCGTCCAGCGTGATGTCGCGGTCCTGGCCCAGGAACCGTAGGGCGAACCACTTCTGGCGTTGGCCGCGATAGCGGCCGCCCCACACCCGGCCCTGCAAGGCAGGCGGCAGGTCGTAGGACAGCCAATCCTTGGTTTCGCCGACGATCTCGGCGCGATCGGTGCCTACCTCCTCGCCCAGCTCGCGCATCGCCGCCATGGCCGGGGTCTCGCCCTCGTCGATCCCGCCTTGCGGCATCTGCCAGGCGCCGGGCATGTCGTCGCGTTCGCCGACGAAGACCAAACCCTTGCGGTTGAACAGAAAAATACCAACACAGGGCCGGTAGAGCGGCGTCACGACCGGGCGGCGGCGACGGTTAGTTGACCGCCAGCCGATCGCGATAAAGGGCGATGCCGTGCAGGAGATCCAGCGCCCGCGCCAACTGGTAATCCTCCAGCGCTGCGTCGCCATTGGCCACCCCAGATTCCTCGGCGGTGGGTTCGCCCTCGGCGTCGTTGGTCAGGACGTTCCGCAGATCGGCCTCGTGCCGCTCACCCTCATCAAGGAGCTCGACCCGAGCCTGCTCGACGACGATGTCGGGGTCGATGCCCTTGGCCTGGATGGAGCGGCCCGATGGCGTGTAGTACCGCGCGGTCGTCAGCCTCATGGCACCGTTGCCACCCAGGGGAATGATGGTCTGGACCGAACCCTTGCCGAACGACCGCGTCCCGAGAACGATGGCCCGGCGGTGATCCTGCAGCGCGCCCGCGACGATTTCCGAAGCCGAGGCCGAGCCGCTGTTGATGATCACGACGATCGGCAGGTTCTCGGCCAGATCGCCGGCACGGGCATTGAAGCGCTGCACGCTGTCGTCGCGACGACCACGGGTCGAGACGATTTCCCCCTGGTCGAGGAACGCGTCCGAGACCGCGACCGCCTGGTCGAGCAGGCCGCCCGGGTTGTTGCGCAGGTCGAGGACGATGCCCTCGAGCTTGTCGCCCAACTCCGCCTTGAACTTGTCGATGGCTTCCTTGATTCCGGAGTCGGTCCGTTCACTGAATTGGGTCACGCGGACGTAGCCGATGGTGTCCTCGATGCGGGAGCGAACCGACTGGATCTGGATCACGTCGCGCTTGAGCACCACGTCGAACGGGGCGTCCACGCCTTCGCGGACGACCGTCAGCGTGATCTCCGTATCCACGGGTCCGCGCATCCGGTCGACGGCATCGGACAGGGTCATGCCAAGCACGGCTTCGCCATCCAGGTGGGTGATGAAGTCGCCGGCCTCGATTCCGGCGCGGAAGGCGGGGGTATCGTCGATCGGCGACACGACCTTGACGACTCCGTTCTCCATGGTGACCTCGATCCCGAGCCCACCGAACTCGCCCTTGGTCTGGACCTGCATCTCCTCGAAGTTCTCGGGGTTCAGGTAACTGGAATGGGGGTCGAGCGAACTCAACATGCCGTTGATGGCGGCCTCGATCAGTTCGCTGTCGGTGACCTCCTCGACGTAGTCGGCGCGCACGCGCTCGAACACGTCGCCGAACAGGTTGAGCTGTCGATAGGTTTCGTTGCTCGCGGCGTCGCCCGTCGGCGGGGCGATCAGCAGGAGACCACCCAAGACACCCAGCGCCATCAGACCATCACGAATGCGCATCAACCCTCGTCCTTGTAGTTGAGTTGGCTCAGCCACGGCGCCGGATCGATGGGCTCGCCATCGTGCCGCAGTTCGACATAGAGCGTCGCCTTTCCGGCGCTTGCTTCCCCGAGCGATCCGACGGGTTCGCCGGCCAGCACCGACTGGCCCGTCGCCACGTTAATCGTCGCGAATCCAGCTAGAACCGTATGATATCCCTCGCCGTGGGCGATGATCAAGAGTTGCCCGTAATTGCGGAAGGGACCGGCATAGACGATCTCGCCGTCGAACGGTGCGATGACCTGGGCATCGGACAGGGAGTCGATGACCAGGCCTTTGATGACCGTCCCATCGCTGCGGCGATCACCATAGCCGGCAACGACCGTCCCGGCCGCCGGCACCGGCAGGATTCCCTTGGCCGCGGTGAAACTCGGAAGCTCACCCGGCTCGGCCAGTGCCACGGTCGCCTCGGTGGTTCCCGTGTCGCCCGCGGCGGGCGCCACGGCGGCAAGCGATGCGGCGCTGGCGCTCGGTTTTGCCGTCGGGACCGGCGGGCCGTAGAGGATGACGACCTCGGGTTCGGCCAGGGCTGTCGCGGTCGAGACGGCGACGGGTACGGTTTCGACCACCGACTCGGGCTCCGATTCGACCAGGGTCTGGGCCTCGGCCAGCCTGCCGGCCTCGGCGATCAGGGCCTCGAGATCGGCCACCTCGGCCGCCAACATGGCGACCTGGGCCGATCTGGCCACCTGATCCTGGGTTGTCAGGGCGTGCAGGCGACTGGTTTCCTCCACCAGCACCGCAACCCGGATCCGTTGGCCGGCCAAGTCGGCGCGGGCCGCCTTCAGCGCCACGTGTTCGGCGGCTACGTCGCCTCGCATTCGCGCCAACTCGTCCAGATCCAAGGCGATCTCCCGGCCGTGGGCTTCGAGCGCGGGCACCAGTCCGGCAATGAGTCGTCCCGTCAAATAGATCTCGTCCAGCGACGCCGGCATGGCGATCAATCCCTCGGGCGGATTGCGAGCGATCCGCAACAGGGCCTGCAGGGTCGTCGCCAGCTCTCGGCGTCGAGCCGCCAATTCCGCGGCCTTCCGGCTTTCCTCGGCGGTCAGGATGGCAAGGCGGGCATCGTTCTCGCGCACCGCTTCCTCGCGCCGACGCTCCTCGGCCGCGAGAACCACCAGCTCCTGGGCGAGCAAACGCCGCTTCTCGTCGAGCGATTGGGCTTCCGCCGCCAGGCGCTGGGCCTCTTCCGCCGCCGAATCCATCTCCCGCCGGACCGTCGACAGGCGCTCATCGATCGCCGTCACGTCGCTCTGCGCCCAGGCGGACGGAATGGCACCCAGCCCGACGACGATCAGCCCAATGGCAAGCATCGACGTCCGATCAGCCATGGGCTTGTCGCGCTCCCCGCCGGGTCTGCCCGACGAGCGATTGGCCGGTCATCTCGGCCGGTTTGGCGAGTCCAAGGAGTGCGAGCAGGGTCGGGGCTACGTCCGCGAGCCGCCCGTCGTGGAGCGTGGCCCCTTCCGGCCCTCCGACCAGGATCGCGGGGACCCGATTCGCCGTATGCGCGGTATGAGGCTGGCCCGTCGCGGCATCGAACATCTGTTCCGCGTTGCCGTGATCGGCGGTGATTAGCATGGCGCCGCCGGCTGCATCGAGCGCGGCCGCCAGGTGGCCAAGGCAGGTGTCCACGGCCTCGATCGCCTTGATCGCGGCGGCCTGGTTCCCAGTGTGGCCGACCATGTCAGCATTGGCGAAGTTGACCACGATGACGTCGTAGGTGCCGCGTCTGATCGCATCCGTCAACCGGTCCGTGACCTCGAACGCCGACATTTCCGGTTTCAGGTCATAGGTGGCGACCTTGGGCGAAGGCACCAGAATGCGGTCCTCGCCCGGAAACGGCCGCTCCTCGCCACCATTGAAGAAGAAGGTGACGTGGGCGTACTTCTCGGTTTCGGCGATGCGGAGCTGGCGCAACCCCTGCTCGGACACCAGTTCGCCGAGGATGCGGCGCAACGGGATCGGCGCGAACAGAGTCCCCATGTGCCGGTTCAGGTCGGTCGAATACTCCGTCAGGCCCGCCGCCGTCGCCCAGGCGACGCGGCGCGCCCGTGGGAAGTCCGCGAAATCGGGGTCGAGCAGGGCGGTCAGTATCTCCCGCGCCCGGTCGGCCCGGAAGTTGGCCATGAGCAACCCATCGCCATCGGCCGCGCCCTGGTAGCCGGCGATGACGGTGGGGGGGACGAACTCGTCGCCTGTGCCGCGGGCGTACCCATGGGTGATGGCTGCGTCGGCATCCGGCGCGCGTTCGCCGTCGGCGGCCACGATCGCCCGGTAGGCGCGGGTCACCCGCTCCCACCGCCGGTCGCGATCCATCGCGTAGTAGCGGCCGGAAACGGTGGCGATGCGCACACCGGAGGGCACGTCGGCGAGGAAACGTGCCAGGAAGTCCCTAGCACTTCTGGGCGGCGTGTCGCGGCCGTCGAGAACGGCGTGGACCGCGACCAGAACCCCGGCATCGGCCACGGTACGGGCAAGGGCCGCAAGGTGGACTTGGTGGCTGTGGACCCCGCCGGGGGACAACAGCCCGAGCAGGTGGCAGGTTCCGCCCGAGGCGCGCAAGCGCGCGATGACGTCGATCAGCACGGGATTGCGGCCGAGGGATCCGTCGGCGACGGCGCGATCGATGCGCGGCAGGTCCTGCATCACCACCCGACCGGCCCCGAGGTTCATGTGCCCGACCTCGGAATTGCCCATCTGCCCTTCGGGCAGGCCGACGTGCACTTCGGACGCGTCGATTCTAGCGTGCGGGCACGTCGCCAGCAGCCGGTCCCAAATCGGCTTGCGCGCCGCCGCGATGGCATCATGGGCACCGCCCGGACCATCGCCCCAGCCGTCCAGGACGCAGAGCACCACGGGTCGAGGACGGGCAGGTGGCCGGATAGTTCGGGTCATGGACCTTCTTTATACCAGCGGACACGACCGATCCGTAAACAGAGCGTGATCACCGGTGATAGGGGTGGCCGGTCAGAAGCGTGGTGGCGCGGTAGAGCTGCTCGGCCAGCATGGCGCGGACGAGGAGGTGGGGCCAGGTCATGGGACCGAGGGAAAGCCGGGCATCCGCGCGATCCAGCACGGATTTGTCCAGGCCATCGGCGCCGCCGACGATGAAGCTCAGCTCGCGCACGCCACGATCTCGCCAGCCGGCGATCTGGGTGGCGAACGCACGGCTGTCGTAGGTCTTGCCGGCAAGGTCGAGGGCGACGACGAAAGCGCCCGCGGGCAAGGCGGCAAGGAGCGCTTCGCCTTCGCGCCGCTTGCCATCGGGCCGTTCACTCTGTTCGCGAATCTCGACCACCTTCGCGGGCCACGGCAGCCGGCGAAGATAGTCCGCCGTGAGCGCCGCCGACGGCGTGCCACGGGCGCGGCCGACGGCGAGAACGGTCAGGTGCACGAGCGGACCTAGGCGTTCGCCGTGGCGCGCATCCCGGGGTCATCGTCGGGCAGGTCGACGGACCACATCTTCTCGAGATTATAGAGGGTCCGGGTTTCGGGGCGGAACAGATGGACGATCACGTCGCCCAGATCGATCAGGACCCAGTCGCAGCCGGGCCGACCCTCGACCCCGATCACATGGCCCTTCGCCCCCTTCACGGAGACGACCAGCCTTTCGGCGATGGCGTCGATCTGTCTCTGGGATTGGCCGGTCGCGATGATCATCGCGTCGGCGATGTTGGATTTTCTGGCTAGGTCCAGGGTGACGATGTTCTCGGCCTTGCCGTCTTCGAGCACGCGCGTGGTCAGGTCCACGAGGTTGACCTTCGGGCGCCGGGGCTTGGATGCTATGGTCCTGTCCTCCTTCATGGTCCTGCCGGCTTGCTTCTGAGCGCCGTGGCCGAGCCGGGGTGTAACCTGCCGTGCAGGAAAACCCAGCCAGGCGGCCTCGAATCGGCCAAAATGCGACCGCTGCGCTCGGCCCAACGGTGCCGGTGGAAGCGTCGGGCCGCGACCGCGTTGGTCGCCCTTAGACAATAGGTAGGGCGTGCGAAGACCGCAATCGGCAGTGTGTGAAAGATCCGCGACCAGGCGCGCCAGCGGCCGAGTTGCCCCAGGTTGTCGGCGCCCATCAGCCAGACGAAGCGGACACGGGGGAACAGGCGCCTTAGGCGGCCTAGGGTATCGGCGGTATAGACCGTGCCGAGGCGGGATTCGAGATCGGTCACCCGGATGCGGCGATGGCGCTTCGCGGCGGTTGCGCCGGCCAGCCGATCGCCGAGATCCGCCATGCCGGCCTTCGGCTTCAGGGGGTTCTGCGGGCTTACGAGCCACCATACCTCGTCGAGGGCCAGCCGCTTCAGGGCCTCGAGGCTGATGTGGCGATGGCCGTCGTGGGCGGGATTGAACGAGCCGCCCAGCAGGCCGATGCGACGCCTGGGCGAGGCGCGCAAGCGACGGAGCGGATCGACGGTCAGGGCCGGACCTGGCCGTCGCCGCGGACGACGTATTTGAAGGTGGTGAGCTGCTCGACGCCGACCGGGCCCCTGGCGTGCAGCCGGCCCGTGGCGATGCCGATCTCGGCGCCCATGCCGAACTCGCCGCCATCGGCGAACTGGGTCGAGGCGTTGTGCAGCACGATGGCGCTGTCCACCGCGGCGAGGAAGCGTTCTGCGGCAGCCGCGTTCTCGGTGACGATCGCGTCGGTGTGGTGCGAGCCGTGGCGGGCGATGTGCGCGATCGCACCCTCGACGCCGTCGACGACGCCGACCGCGAGGATCGCGTCCAGATACTCGATATCCCAATCGGCGGGGGCCGCGGGCCGGACCCGGGCGTCGAGGGCGCGGATCGCGGGATCGCCGCGCAATTCGCAGGCCGCACCCAGCAGCGGGCCGATCACGGCGCGCATGGCGTCCGCCGACAGCCGCCGATCGAGCAGCAGAGTCTCGGCCGCGCCACAGACCCCGGTGCGTCGCAGCTTGGCGTTGAAGGCGATCCGCACGGCCATGGCGAGATCGGCGCCGCCGTCGACGTAGACATGGCAGTTGCCGTCGAGATGGGCGAGGACCGGAACGCGGGCTTCGGCCTGGACCCTCGCGACCAGGGACTTGCCGCCGCGCGGCACGATCACGTCGATCGCGTCGTCCATGGCGAGCATGATGCCGACGGCGGCGCGGTCGCGGGTTGGCACCATCTGGATCGCGGTCGACGGCAGGCCGGAGGACGTAAGTCCTTGATGTATCGCGGAAAGTATGGCGGAGGACGAACGGAAGCTCTCGGAACCGGGGCGCAGGATCGTGGCGTTGCCGGCCTTGAGGCACAGGGCGCCGGCATCGGCGGTGACGTTGGGCCGCGCCTCGTAGATCACGCCGATGACCCCTAATGGTACGGAAATACGGGTGATTTCCAGGCCGTTGGGGCGGCTCCACCGGGCCAGCACCCGGCCAAGGGGATCGGGCAGGGCGGCGATCGCCTCGAGCCCGGCCGCCATGGCCAGGATGCGGGATTCATCCAGGCGGAGGCGGTCGGCCATGGCGGGGGTGACCCGCGCCGCCGCCAGATCTGTCGAATTGGCCTCGAGCAGCGCCGAAATACCGTCGCGGAGGGCCGTGCTCGCCCGGAAAAGGGCGGAATTGCGCTGTTCCACCGGGGATTCCGCGACCACCGCCTGGGCCGCACGGGCGGCCCGGCCCAGGCTCGCCATTTCGGCGGCGAGGGTGGCGGATGAGTCACGTAACGGTTGCATCAATCAGACCAGCACCAAGTCGTCGCGATGGATCATTTCCTCGCGGCCACGGTAGCCGAGGATCGGCTCGATGTCGCGGCTCTTATGGCCGGCGATGCGGCGCGCGTCGGCGGCGCCGTAGGCGACCAGACCCCGGGCTATCTCGCGACCCGAGGGGTCGAGCACGCTGACCGCGTCGCCGCGGCCGAACGCGCCGTCGATCCCGCTCACCCCGGCGGGCAGCAGGCTCTTGCCGGCCCCGAGCGCACGGACCGCGCCGGCGTCGACCACGAGGGCGCCCGTGGGCTTGAGCGTGCCGGCGATCCACTGCTTGCGCGCGGCGCGCGGGTTGCCCTCGGCCACGAACCAGGTGCGGCGTTCGGCCCCGGCCAGGCGGCGCAAGGGGTGGGGCTCGCGGCCGTCGGCGATCACCATGTGGCAGCCGCCGGCGAGCGCGATGCGGGCGGCCATGAGTTTCGTGAGCATGCCGCCGGAGCCGTCGCCGGGCGCCGCGGCGCCGGCCATCGCCTCGATCGCCGGGGTAAGGGCGCGGACCTCGGGGATCGGCTTCGCGTCCGGGTGGGTCTTGGGATCGGCATCGTACAGGCCGTCGATGTCGGACAGCAGGACGAGCACCTCGGCCTGGGCCATCTGGGCGACGCGGGCCGCCAGCCGGTCGTTGTCGCCGAAGCGGATCTCGCTGGTCGCCACGGTGTCGTTCTCGTTGATCACCGGCACCGCCCCGAGCTTCAGGAGGGTGGCGATGGTCGAACGAGCGTTGAGGTGGCGGCGGCGCTCCTCGGTGTCGTCGAGGGTGAGGAGGAGCTGGGCCGTGGCGAGGCCATGGCGGGCGAGCGCCTCCTGGTAGGCATGCGCGAGGCGGATCTGCCCGACCGCCGCCGCCGCCTGCTTCTCCTCGAGGCGCAGGCCGCCGGCGGGGAGGCCGAGCAGCCGGCGGCCGACGGCGATGGCGCCGGAGGTGACGATCAGCACCTCCTGTCCCCGGGCGCGGGCCTCGGTCACGTCGTCGGCCAGGGCCTCGAGCCAGGATTGGCGGAGGCGGCCCGAGGCGCCATCGACCAGCAGGGCCGAGCCGATCTTGACCACCAGCCGGCGGGCGCGGGCGAGGCGATCGCTCACGACGCCACCCGGTCGGGCTTCGCGACCACATGGCGGGCGAGCGCCCGCAGGGTCTCGGTGACGCCATGGCCGGCCGCGCCCGAAAGGACCTGCACGGAACCGCCCGACGCGGCTTCGAGGGCGGCGCGGGCGTCGGCGATGGTGGCTTCGTCGAGGGCGTCAGATTTGTTGAGGCCGACGACGCAGGGCTTCTCGACCAGACCTTGGCCGTAGGCCGCGAGCTCGGCCTGGATGACCGCGAAGTCCGCGGCCACGGTCGCGGACGTGCCGTCGACTAGGTGCAGGAGGACCGCGCACTTCTCGACGTGGCCGAGAAAGCGGATGCCGAGGCCGACACCTTCGCTGGCCCCCTCGATCAGGCCGGGCAGATCGGCGATCACCAGTTCGCGCTCGTCGACGTAGGCGACGCCGAGCTGGGGGTGGAGGGTGGTGAAGGGATAGTCGGCGATGCGCGGGGTGGCGCGGCTGACGGCGGCGAGGAAGGTCGACTTGCCGGCGTTGGGCAGGCCGATCAGCCCGACGTCGGCGATCAGCTTGAGCCGCAGCCAGATGGTGAGCTCGACGCCCGCTTCACCCGGATCGGCGCGGCGGGGCGCCTGGTTGGTCGAGGACTTGAAGCGCAGGTTACCGCGCCCGCCGCGCCCGCCGGGGGCGATCACCACCCGCTGGCCGGTATGGTCGAGGCTGGCCAGCACCGTCGCGCGGTCCTCGGCCAGGACTTCGGTGCCGACGGGGAGCTTGAGGACGATGGCGTCGGCATCCGCCCCGGTGCGGTTGCGCCCCGCCCCGCCGCGGCCGTTGCGGGCCTTGAAGTGCTGCTGAAACCGGTAGTCGATCAGAGTATTGAGGTTATCCACGGCCACCGCGACCACGTCGCCGCCGCGCCCGCCGTCCCCGCCGTCGGGGCCGCCGAACTCGATGAACTTCTCGCGCCGAAAGCTTAAGCACCCGGCCCCGCCGTCGCCGCTGCGGATGTAGACCTTGGCCTCGTCGAGGAACTTCATGTCAGGCCGACGCCGCCAACGAGCCACGGCCCTGGATGACCACGGCGGCGAAAAGGCCGCCTCGCCATGACGGACGAGGTCTAGAGCACGTTCCGACCACGGTGACTCGGTCGGGTCGGCCCCCTCCCCCGTCCCCTCCCGCAAGGGGAGGGGAGAAGCAAGACATGATCCGTGCGTCCCCCTCCCCTTGCGGGAGGGGACGGGGGAGGGGCGGGTCAACATGAACGGAACGTGCTCTGGCACGCGAACGGCGAAAGCGTCCGGGCGCGGCATGCGCGCGCGAATGCGTGCGGACATCCATCGGGCGACTAAGTTCGTCTTGCATGGCGCGGGACCTAGCCCGTTCGGGGCGCTGAGTCCACTGTCGGATCGCATTGTCGTTCCGATGGCATTGGCGTTCGATGGGCAGGAAGGCCCAATCGAGCGCCCGCCTGTCCGGTTTTATTCGCGGCCATCGTGCGCGTGTTCGAGCCCCTCACCTTCCTCTCCCACGTCGAGTGGTGACACGCCACTCGGCATGATGGGCGAGGGGACAGTCAGGCGACGACAATCCCTGGGAGACGGGTTCGCGCGGCCGTAGGCGTGGTCGAAGCCCAGGACATCGCGATAGAACGCCAGGCTGCGGTCGAAATCGGCGCAGACCAGCTCGGGCACCAGGGGAGCGAGGACAGGTCGGCGGCGTCCATGGCGGTTCGAAGCCCAAGGGCGGCGGCGATTCACGGAATATTAGCCCATTCCACGCAGTCTCCATGGGGATGTCTTCCGCGACCGCCGGGCCGCGAGGCTCGCGCGGGCGGGAGGCTGACGGAGAAACAAGAATAGAAGCCACGCCAGAACCGTGGCGGGAGGGACCGACATGCATAGCTGGATCAGGATGACGTTTGCCGCCCTGGTTGCCGCCCTGGTCGCCGTGCTGGCGATCGGCGGCACGGCCGCGGCCGCGACCAAGGACCATGTCGCACCGATCATGGCCCTGGTCGAAAGCGAGATCCGAGCGATCGTCACCGCGCCCGACGTCATCGCCGCGATCAAGGCCCAGAACGCGGCGAACGCGAGTCTCGACCAGGCCGCGATCGACGGCCTCGATGCGTAATGGCGCGCCGAGGTGGAGGCGGGCGTGCGGCCGTTCGCGGATGCGGTCCTCGCCAATGGGCTGTCCGCCTACCTGAAGAGCGCCAAGGCCGAACACGGCGGTCTGTTCACGGAAATCATCGTCATGGACCAGTACGGCCTGAACGTGGGCCAGAGCGATCTGAACTCCGACTACTGGCAGGGCGACGAGGCAAAGTGGCAGAAGACGTTCCCGGAGGGCCCGACGGCGGTGTTCGTCGATGACATCGAACTCGACGAGTCGACACAGACGCTGCAATCGCAGGTCAGCATCACCATCACCAATCCCGACACCGACACGGTGATCGGGGTCGCGACCTTCGGCATCGAAGTTGAAGTCCTCGATTAGAGCACGTTCCGACCACGTAGACTCGGTCGGATCGGCCCCTTCCCCGTCCCCTCCCGCAAAGGGAGGGGAGAAGCAAGACATGATCCGTGCGTCCCCCCTCCCCTTGCGGGAGGGGACGGGGGAGGGGCGGGTCAACATGAACGGAACGTGCTCTAGGTTTAAACCTCTCGCCGCGGTATCGTCGTCCCGTGACAGCCAGGCGGGACGGATCGGCCATGGGCATGGTGAGGGTCGCGGCGACGCAGATGGCGTGCACCTGGGACCGCGCGGCGAACGTGGCCAAGGCCGAGGCGTTGGTGCGCGAGGCGGCGGCGCAGGGCGCGAACATCGTGCTGTTGCAGGAGCTGTTCGAGACGCCCTATTTCCCACAGGAGATGAAGGCCGAGCACATGGCCCTGGCGGCCCCGGCCGATGGCAATCCGCTGCTGCGGCGCATGAGCGCGCTGGCGGCGGAACTCGGGGTCGTCCTGCCAGTAAGCTTCTTCGAGCGGGCCAACAACGCCCTATTCAACGCGCTGGCCATGATCGATGCCGACGGATCCTGCCTCGGCGTCTACCGCAAGTCGCACATTCCGCACGCGCCGTGCTACGAGGAGAAATACTACTTCTCGCCCGGCGACACCGGGTTCCGGGTGTGGCGGACGAAGGTCGCCACGATCGGCGCCGGCATCTGCTGGGACCAGTGGTTCCCGGAGGCGGCGCGGGTGATGGCGCTGCGCGGCGCCGACCTGCTGTTCTACCCGACGGCGATCGGCAACGATCCCCTGGACCGCGAAGGCGCCAGCAGCGGCGCGTGGCAGCGGGTGATGCAGGGCCATGCGGCGGCCAACGTGGTGGGCGTCGTTGCGTCGAACCGGGTGGGGGTCGAGCGGGTGAACGGCAGCGCCATGGAGTTCTACGGCTCGTCGTTCATCGCCGATGGCACCGGCGACAAGATCGCCGAGATGGACCGGGCGTCCGAGGGCGTTAGCGTGGCGGCGTTCGACCTCGATGCCCTGCGTCGACACCGCGACCGCTGGTGCTACTTCCGCGACCGGCGGCCCGATCTGTACGGTGCCTTGTTGACCAAGGATGGTGTTGTCGCGATCGGCGCGTGAGGTGGGTGTGACGCGCGGGGAGTGCGGGGAGGGGGAAGAGCCTAGTCCTCGCCGGGGGGCGTCGCGGGGACAATGGAGACGAACTGACGGTCGCCGCGGCGGCGGGTGAAGGTGACCTTGCCGTCGACCTTGGCGAACAGGGTGTAATCCTTGCCCATGCCGACGTTGCGGCCCGGGTGAACCTTGGTGCCGTGCTGGCGGATCAGGATGTTGCCGGCGATCGCGTGCTGGCCGCCGAACAGCTTCAGCCCTAGGTGCTGGCCGGGAGAATCGCGGCCGTTGCGCGACGATCCGCCGGATTTCTTGTGTGCCATCGCTCGGTTCCCCTAGGTCAGGCCGCGCCCTGGATGTCGACGATCTTGAGGACCGTCAAATTCTGGCGGTGGCCCTTCTTGCGCCGGTGATTCTTGCGCCGCAGTTTCTTGAAGACGATGATCTTGGGCGCCTTGGTCTGGTCGACGATCTCGGCCGTCACCTTGGCGCCGGGAACATGCGGCCGGCCGACGATGACCGCGTCGCCGGCCCCGGTCATCAACACCTGATCGAACGCGATCTGGCCGCCCTTTTCGCCGGGCAGCTTCTCGACCTCGATCACGTCATCCTTGGCAACACGGTATTGCTTGCCGCCGGTCTCGATCACTGCGTACATGGAAATCTCTCTGCCAAGTCAAGCAGCTGGCGCCTTGCTGCGCGGGCCGCTGGCGAGCGGCGACTATAGCCATCGGCGAGCCGCTGTCAACCGGCCGTAAGGCGTTGCGCACGGTGCCGGATTGCCCTAGCCAAAGGGCCCTGACAGCCCAACCGCGTGGTGGGGGCCATTATGCTGCAAGAGTTCAAATCGTTCATGCTGCGCGGCAACGTCATCGACCTTGCCGTGGGAACCATGCGGCGACCCTCGACAACGGCGCCTTCAGCAACACGGTCATCACCGTCCTGATCGTCGGGTTCGCCGTGTTCGTGCTGGTGAAGCAGGCGAATCGCTTGGTGCCCAAGGCCCCGGACGCGCCGGCCGGACCGCCGCGCGCCGAGGTCCTGCTCGAGGAGATCCGCGACCTCCTGCGGCAGAAGGCGTGAGGCGGCGATCTCGGTTGGACCCGGCGGGAGCCTTGAGTTAGGCTCCGCGCCGCTTCGCACGACCAACCAACTTGCCGACCCACCTCGCGGAGGGGTGCCGGAGCGGTCGATCGGGGCGGTCTCGAAAACCGTTGTGCCCGTAAGGGCACCGAGGGTTCGAATCCCTCCCCCTCCGCCAGCGCACCGTCTATGCGCGTCTGCCCACAAGTACCAGTATCCAAGGAACGCCGCGAGAAACCTGGACTGTCCCTCCAGGACCGTCTAGGACTGTCCGCCCAACAACTCCCACGTCGAGCTCGAACTTGTGGGCAGAGTTGTGGGCTGACGGAGGGCGCCCATGACGCAAAGGGTGGGTCGGTTGTCGTCGCTGACGGTGGCGCGGCTGTCGGAGCCGGGGCTCCACCATGACGGGGCGGGGCTCAATTTGAGGGTCGCCCGGGGTGGCACCCGGTCATGGATTTTTCGGTACACGCTGAACGGCAAGGCCCGGTACTTCGGGCTCGGCCCGTTCGGGTCCGTGTCGCTCGCCGAGGCTCGCCGCAAGGCCGCTGTTGCGCGTCAGCGGATCGCGGATGGCCTGGATCCCGTGGAGGTTCGGCAGGACGAACGGCGAGCCCGTCGTCTGGCCGAAGCGAAGGGCGCGACGTTCGATCAATGCGTCGAGCGGTTCCTTGCCTCGCATGGCCACGGGTGGCGGAACCTCAAGCACCGCCAGCAATGGGCAAACACTTTGGCGACGTACTGCGGCCCTGTTTTCGGTTCGCTTCCCGTGAGCGCGATCGACACGCCGCTTGTCATGAAGGTGTTGGAAAAACTCTGGCACGAGAAACCCGAAACCGCCTCGCGGGTGCGCCAAAGAATCGAGCGCGTTCTCGGCTGGGCGACGATCCAAGGGCTCAGGGGCGGGGCGAACCCGGCCGCGTGGAAAAATCACCTGGATCACTTACTCCCGGCCAGGGGGAAGGTGCGTGCCGTCGAGCACTTCGCGGCGCTCGACTACGCGATGGTTCCCGAGTTCATGGCCACACTTGCTCGCCGGGAGGGACTGGCCGCGCTGGCGCTCCGGTTCGTCGTCTTGACCGCTTGTCGGACGGGCGAGGCCCTTGGTGCGCGATGGTCGGAAATCGACCTTGGAGCGAAAGCCTGGACGGTCCCTGGCGCACGCATGAAGGCCAGCAAGATGCACCGTGTTCCGCTCGTGCCGGAGACAATGAAGTTGCTGGAAGCCGTTGCCGAGTACCGCGAGTCCGAAGCGCCGGAGGGGTTTTTGTTTCCCGGCTCGGGGCGTTCCCGGAGCCTGTCGAATATGTCGCTCCTGATGCTGTTGCGGCGGATGGATGTTCCCGTGACGAGCCATGGTTTCCGAGCGAGTTTCAAAACCTGGGCGTCGGAAAAGACGAACTTTCCCAATGAAATAATCGAGGCGAGCTTGGCGCACGCCGTGGGGAATCGCGTCGAGCAAGCTTACCAGCGAAGTGACGTGCTGGACCGGAGGCGCCGACTGATGGGCGACTGGGCGAGTTTCTGCCTGCACGGCGAACCCGCGATGGGCGACAAGATAATCCCTATCGGCAGGGCCGCGACGTGAAGCCGCGCCGCGCCACCAGGAAGCCCGTGGGGCGCAAGGGCGCGGGCGGGACGGGCTTGGGTGGCGGGAAGGGCGAGAAACGCGCCAGCGAGTCCCGTAGCCCCGGCGAGGGCCGCGACGAGGCCCTTTACTCGGTTGCAAGCCTGCAGGCCGTCATTGAGCTAGGCCCGGCGCCGGGTGGCACACGCAAGCCGGTGTTTCGAATCTTGGACAAGGTGCGATCCTTGCGCGGCGCGGCGGGACGAAGCGCGATCCGGCGCGGGCCGTGACGGGCGAGCTATGGCGACGGTGGCAGGACAGCGAAGCTACGTTGATGGCCATCCTGGCCGAGGCATATCCGGCGCTTGATCGGCGCGCACACGATGGCGACGTGTCGGCGACGGCCGAGCTTGAGCGCATCAAGCGCCGGGTCTACCGATACCGGCCGCCGCGCGACTGACAGCCATTTTTCTCGGGTGCCCGGCACCTGAGAAACGACGTGCTTTTCACCGCCATCGTCCGGGACTAGTTGGATAGGCACCCGATCATTTTGAGGTGCCATCCATGACTTCCCGAAGCTCTACCATCGTCGGCGCGCCGCGCCTCGCTCTTTGCGTCAACGACGCGGCCGCAGCGCTCGGAATTGGCCGAGCACATTTGTACGTTTTGATGGGCGATGGCCGGTTGCCATACATCAAGCTTGGCAAGCGCAGGCTTGTGCGGGTGGCCGACCTTCACGCGATGCTCGACGGCTTGCCCGCCTCGGCCACCGCGCGGGCCTGAGGCTGGCCGGCGATGGCGAAGATGCTCCGCAATGGTCGCAGCAAGGGCGAGGCGCGGCATATCAGGCTGTACCATTGGCTCACGGGCTCGCCAGCGTGGCGCGCGTTGAAGCCGGCGAGCAAGGTTGTGTTGCTCGACGTTTGGCGCCGCCACGATGGCAAAAACAACGGCCGGATCGCGGCATCGTCGCGCGATATCCGGGACGGCACCGGGCTCAACCGTCGCACGATCCTGGCCGCCCTGGCGCGGTGCCAGGAGCTTGGTTTCTTGACCTGCGCGCGCCCCGCTTCCTTCACCATGAAGCACAAGCTGGCGCCGCTGTGGGAGGTGACGGCGGAGCCCGTCGGCGATCAACTGGCAACCCGGCGCTTCATGTCATGGAGTGCGCCGGACGCTGGCCCGCGCCCCGCGAAATTCAAAACACGGGTGCAGAAAATGCACCGCAGGGGTGCAGAAAGTGCTCCCGACGACAAGGCCGCTTCCCGCAATGGCACGGGTACGGGCGCAGAAAGTGCTCCCGTGAAGGCTCCGAAACCCCCTTTGACGGGTGCAGAAAGTGCTCCACATATAGTCTACCAGGGGGAGCGTCCCTCCGCTGACACCTTTCGAGCTTCTCCTGAAACCTTCTCGCAGCTCAGCGGCACCATCGCCGATGGCGCGCGCCTCACGCTCGCCGGGGAGGCGCCGGCCTTCGATCCGGTGCGCGACATGCCGGCTTTCTTGGACCGCACCCGCCGCGAGGCGCTTCACTGATGGCCGCCTCGCCCACCCGCAAGCCCGTGATCGCCCAGCCGAAGGGTGCCGTCC
>SHVY01000045.1 GCA_009694045.1 Alphaproteobacteria bacterium
CAATCCCACGGCGGCCTGACGCTGAGCCGGACGCGCATGTCGCCGTGGCCGTGGTTGCCGGCTTGGGCGAACTCTCAGGTGTTTTGGGTTTTCACGAGGGTGAACTGAACCCAGGGTCCGCTGCTACCGACCCGCCCGCCAGGTCGTGAGGCGGGTCTGGGACCCGCCCGTACACCCGCCCTACCGCCCCTACACCGATGGCAAGGGGCGTGATCGATGACCTTTGGGATCAGTTCCCGGCGGCGAGGGCGGCCGCGTCGGAGCGGTGGTAGACGACGGCGCAGGGCTGGTTGCGGGTCGAAAGGATCGCGCAGGCCGCGGCCGCCGATGCCTTGGGAACGCCGACGAAGCGGGCACGGTAGAGCGGGGTCTCGTACTTCGAGACTTCGATCACCACGGCGATGGCGGTAGCGAACTCGGGCGGCAGGAGGGTTTCGACGTACATCAGGGCGCGGGCCGCGCCGTCGGCCGAGGCGAAGGCGCCGACCTGGATGCCCCAGGCCGACGGCACCGCGACCGCCGAGCCATCCGCTCCGTTCGCGGACAGGAGGATCGGCTCGTCGCTGTCGCCTTCGGCGAGCACGATCTCGCTCGCCCCCGCCCCCGGGGCCGCCCGCGCGAGCAGCGACGGCTTGTCGGTCGGCAAGGGGACCCGGAGCGCCTGTTGGGTCACCCGTTCGAACCCGAGATCGAGCAGGTCGGCCATCTTCTTGTCGCGCCAGCCACGGGTTTCGCCGCCGAGGATGACGGCGACGATGCTCCGGCCATCGCGCAGCGCGGAGGCCGCGAGGTTCCAGCCGGCCGCCCGGGTGAAGCCGGTCTTGAGGCCGTCCACGCCCTTGTAGGATTTCAGCAGTTGGTTGTGATTGTTGTACTGGACGCCCTTGTAGGTGAACACGGCGGTCGCGAACACCTTGTAGTATTCGGGGAAATCGCGCCGCAGCGCGAGGGCAAGCCGCACCATGTCGCGCGCCGTGGTGATCTGCGCATCGTCCGGCAGGCCCGAGGCGTTGCGGAACACGGTGTCGCGCATGCCGAGAAGGCGCGCCTTTTCCGTCATCCGCCGGGCGAATTTCGCTTCGGTGCCGGCGATGGCTTCGCCGACCACGGCCGCCACGTCGTTGGCGGAGCGCGTCACCATGGCGAGGATCGCGTCCTTGACCCGGATCGTCTGACCCTTCTTCACGCCGAGCTTCACCGGCGGCTGGGCCGCGGCATGGTCCGAGACCGCCAGCTTGGTGTCGAGGGTGAGGCTGCCGCCCTTCAGCGCCTCGAACACCATATAAAGCGTCATCATCTTGGTGAGCGACGCGGGGAAGCGGCGGACGTCGGCGTTGCGCTCGAGCAGCACGCGGCCGGTCGCCGCATCCACCACCAGGGCGGCGTAATCGGCCCGCGCCGACGCGACCGATAGGATCAGGACGACGAGGACGACGAGGGCGAGGATGGCGGCAGGCAGCAGGCGCGGCAATGGGTCAGCTCGTCGTCCTGATGACGTGACCATCCGGATCACCTGACTGCCTTGATCCATCCAGTCCGGACCCTCCGCGATTCCCCTCTGTCACGTGTACGAAGGGATGCCGGCTTTGTCTATGAATAACAACGAAGAGTCGCCCATGGCCCCGGGTCGTGCAAGGACCGGCTCCGGGACGCTTCCCTAGGCTACGGCGCGGGGCCTTACCGAATCGTTAACCGTCCGATCGGGTGAAGCGGGCGATGCGGCCCGCGGTCGTGGGATCGCGGAAGGCGGCGAGCGTCGCCGCGGTCTCGGCCGCCATGGCCTGGTCGAGGGTCGCGCCGAGCCCGAGGACGAGGGCGCGGCGGAGCGCGGCCACGGCGTTCGCGGGCAAGGCGGCGAGGCGATCGGCGGCGGCAAGCGCGGTCGGCAGCAGATCGGCGTCGGGCACGACCTTCCAGGCGAGACCCATGGCCAGGGCGGCCGCGGCATCGAACCGTTCGCCGAACAGCAGGAGCTGCCTCGCCTTGGCGACCCCGACGAGGCGCGGCAGCAGGGCGGTGACGCCGCCGGTCACGAACAGGCCGAGTCCGATCTCGGGGAAGAAGCAGCGCGTGCCCTCGGCCATGACCGCGAAGTCGCAGTCGATCATCCATTCGAGGCCGCCGCCGACCGCCCAGCCGCGCACCGCCGCGACCACCGGCTTCGGCCCGAGCAGGAGCTGGCGCGAGACGTCTTGGATCGCCTCGACATGGGCACGGGCCTCGGCGACCTGCCGGTCGAAGTCCCGCAGATCGTCGCCGGAACAGAACGCCCGGCCGGAGCCGGTCAGCACGATGGCGCGGATGGCGGGGTCGTCGTGCACGGTGGCGAGGGCCGCCCGCAGGTCTACGAGCAGCGCCCCGTCGATGGCGTTCAGGCGTTCCGGACGGTGCAGGGTGACGGTCGCCACCGGACCGTCGCGGGTGGTCAGGACCGTTGCGGTCATGGCGCCGGGGCGGGCGCGGGAACGGGCGCCGGAATGACCACCTCCGGCCGGAGGTGGCCCCACGGGCAGGCCTGCTCGAACGCCCGGGCAGCGCGCAAGACGAGGGCATCGGCGTAGAGCGGGCCGACGATCTGCAGCCCGACCGGCAGGCCGGCGGCGGTGAACCCGCAAGGGAGCGAGGCGGCCGGCTGCCGCGTGAGGTTGAAGGGGTAGGTGAACGGCGTCCAGGTGAACCAGCGCGGGTTCCACCAGCCTTCGGGCACCTCGCGGCCAGCCGCGAAGGCGGTGATCGGCAAGGTGGGGGTGAGCAGCAGATCGACGTCGCGGTGGAATTCGGCCATGCGCGCGCCCAGCGCGATGCGCGCCTTCTCCGCCGCGAGGTGGTCGAGGAGGTCGATGCCCTCGCCCTCGGCCACGATCTCCAGCAGCGCGGGCTCGGCCACCCGGCGCTTGGCCGCGGTGATGGTGCGGAACAGGGAAGCCGCGCCCGCGTACCACAGGGTGCGAAAGCACTCCTGCGGGTTGTCGAACCCGGGGTCCCTGGCCTCGACGATCGCGCCGAGGCCCGCGAAGGTGCCCGCGGCGGCGGCCACCAGGCGCGCGACCTCCGGATCGACCCGGACGAAGCCCAGATCGGCGCTGAAGGCGATGCGCAGGCCCCGCACCCCATCGTCGAGGCCGGCGCGGTAGTCGCGACCGTCGGGGGGCAGGGCCAGGGGATCGCGCGCGTCGGGACCGGCGAGCACATTCAGCATGAGAGCGGCATCGGCTACGGCGCGGGTCATCGGCCCGACGTGGGCCAGGGTGCCGAACGGGCTGGGCGGCGCGTGCGGCACCCGGCCGAACGTGGGTTTCAGCCCGAAGATCCCGGACATGGACGCCGGGATGCGGATCGAGCCGCCGCCGTCCGTGCCGGTCGCCAGCGGCCCGAGGCCCGCGGCCAGGGCCGCCGATGCCCCACCGCTGGAGCCGCCGGGGGTCATCTCGGTGTTCCAGGGATTACGGGTGATGCCGGTGAGCGGGTTGTCGGTCACGCCCTTCCAGCCGTACTCGGGTGTCGTGGTCTTGCCGATCAGGATGGCCCCGGCCTCGCGCAGGCGGGCGGTGGAGGGCGCGTCCTCCACCCACTTCTGGTAGCGGTCGACGGTCTTGGATCCGCGCAGCGTGGGCCAGCCCTTGGTCAACGCCACGTCCTTGATCGTGGTCGGCACGCCGTCGAGGGCGCCCAGGGGTTCGCCGGTGGCCCAGCGCGCTTCCGATTCGGCCGCGCGCTTCAAGGCCGCCGCGTGATCGCGATGGCAGAAGGCGTTGAGCCTCGGGTGCGTCGCGTCGATCCGCGTGGTCAGGTGCTTGACGACCTCGACGGGCGACAGGGACTTGTCCCGGTAGGCCGCGATCAGGTCCACGGCGGAGAGGTAGGCGAGTTCGTCGGACACGGATTGACCGCCCGCGTTCACGCCGCCGCGCCGCGCCGCCCGCCGAAGTGCTCGCACAGCGCGAGTTTCATGACGGTCGCCGGCTCGGTCGCGGTGCGTTCGAACCGGGCAGGGTGGGCGTAGGATCGGATGGTCATCGTTCCCTTCTCGCCCAAGTGGATTGGTTTGTCACCCCCGCGTTCGAGGCGGTGCAGGAATCCGCGTCGATGAAGTGTCGTACGCCGTCGTCGGGAAGGCGCATCGACCGCGTCGCCCCCTCACCCTCCCGACGCTTACGCGTCGGGTCCCTCCCTCTCCCACAAGGGGCGAGGGAACGCGGTGCATCTCCTTCAATTCTCCCCTCCCCTTGTGGGAGGGGATTAGGGGGGGAGGGGTAGCGCGTCGGCGCGTCGCACGAGTCGATTGTGACGCACGTCGGTATCAGAACAACGCGAGTTGCCGCGTCTCCGGCAGGGGCTTGCGGAACCGCGACGTGTCGAGCTCGAAGCTCGTCCGGTTGAGCCCCAGGCGCTTGACGGCGAGCGCGAACCGCTGGGCGATCAGCTCGGAGAACGGGCCGGTGCCCTTCTGCCGCACCCCGAACGCGGACGTGTAGTCGCGGCCCTCGTGGCAGGCGCGGATCAGCGCGATCACCCGCGCCGCCCGGTCGGGCACATGGGCCGCCAGCCACTCGCGGAACAGATCCTTGATCTCCAGCGGCAGGCGGATCAGCACGTAGCCAGCCGTCGTGGCGCCCGCGCTCGCCGCCGCCTCCAGCAGGGATTCCAGTTCGTGGTCGTTGAGGCCGGGGATGATCGGCGCGGTCATCACGCCGGTCGGCACGCCGGCCCCGGCCAGGGTCCGGATCGTCTCCAACCGGCGCGGCGGCGTCGCGGCCCGGGGCTCCATCGCCCGCGCGAGCCCGCGGTCGAGCGTCGTCACCGACAGGAACACCTTGGCGAGACCCTTCGCCGCCATCGGCGCCAACAGGTCCAGGTCGCGCAGCACCAGGGCCGACTTGGTCACGATCGTCACGGGGTGGTCATGCGCCGCCAGCACCTCGAGAATGGCGCGGGTCACCTTGTGCTCGCGCTCGATCGGCTGGTACGGGTCGGTGTTGGTGCCGAGTGCCAAGACCTTGCAGCGGTACGACGGCTTGGCCAGCTCGGCGATCAGCAACCGCGCCGCCTCGGGCTTGTAGAACAGCCGCGATTCGAAATCTTGGCCGGGCGACAGCCCCAGGTAGGCATGGGTCGGCCGCGCATAACAGTAGACGCAGCCGTGCTCGCAGCCGCGATAGGGATTGATCGACTGCTCGAAGCCGATGTCGGGCGAATCGTTGCGGGCGATGATGGTCCGGGTCGCGTCCGCCTGCACCGTGGTGCGCAGCGGCGGCAGCTCCACGTCCAGCCCGCCCCAGCCGTCGTCCATGGCCTCGCGGGTGAAGGGTTCGAACCGGTTGGTCGCGTTGCTCACCGTGCCGCGGCCCTTGCGGTACAGTCTTTGGCTGTCCGGGGTCATGGCCCGAACGGTAATCCAGGCCTGCGAACAAATCAAGAACATGCTCAGCGTCGTGATTCCCACCCTGAATGCCGCCGCCACCCTACCGCGCACCCTCGCGGCCGTCACCGGCGCCGGCGAGGTGATCGTGAGCGACGGCGGCTCGGCGGACGGAACGCTAGCCCTTGCCGGCGCCGCGCGGATCGTCGTCGGCGAACGCGGGCGCGGGGGGCAGCTTGCCAGGGGTGCCGCGGCGGCTTCGGGCGACTGGCTCCTGTTCCTACACGCCGACACCGTGCCCTTGCCCGGTTGGCGCGACGCCCTCGCCCGCTTCGTCGCCGACCCCGCGAACCGCGCCCGCGCGGCGGTCTTCCGCCTTGCCTTCGACGATCCCTCGGCGGCGGCCCGCCGCCTCGAACGCCTGGTCGCCTGGCGCGGCCGCGTGCTGGCACTTCCCTATGGCGACCAGGGGCTGCTGCTGTCCCGCGAACTCTACCAAGCGATCGGCGGGTTCCAGCCGCTCCCCATCATGGAGGACGTGGCCCTGGTTCGCCGCCTCGGCCGCCGGCGGATCGTCGTCCTCGACGCGACAGTGCTGACCTCGGCGCGGCGCTACCGTGGCGGCCCGTTGCGCCGGTCCTTGCGCAATCTGGCATGCCTCGCGCTGTATTTTCTCGGTGCCCCGCCCCGGCTGCTGGTCCGGCTCTACGGATGAGGCGGCTCATCGTCTTCGCCAAGGTGCCGCGGGTCGGTGCGGTCAAGACCCGGCTCGCCCGGGACATCGGATCGGTCGCCGCCTGGGTGTGGTATCGCCGGACCCTCGCGACGCTTCTCCATCGCCTCGGAAGAGACCGGCGGTGGCGGCCAATTCTGGCAATTGCCGGCCCTCATAGGCACCGAATCGGCTATCCGCGAGCCCAATTCTGGGTTGTTTCGCGCCAATCCCGGGGCGATCTCGGGCGCCGCATGACCGCGGCCTTCGCCGGCGGCAAAGGTCCCACCGTGCTCGTCGGCAGCGACATTCCTGATCTCGCGTCCTCTCATATCATCCAATCTTTTCAAGCGCTTGGCCGCAGCCAAGTGGTTCTCGGCCCGGCCACCGATGGCGGCTTCTGGCTGGTCGGCCTGCGCCACCCGCGCCGCAGCGGCCGCCTGTTCCGGGCCGTGCGCTGGTCCACCCCCTTCGCCCTCGCCGATACCCTCGCCAACCTCGATCCCCGTGATTCCGCTACGCTTTTGGCGCCGCTTGCGGACCTCGACGACGGCAATGACCTGCGCACATGGCGCGCCCGCGGAGACGCCCATTGATCGACCCACCCACCTCATGGAAGGGTGGTCCGATGCAACCCTCCCTCGTCGACAGCCGCACGGCCTGGATCATCGTGTTCGCCCAGCTTGTGCTCATCACCATGGCGAACGGCGCCGTCTACATCCTGTGGGTCGGGCTCAAGCCGATCGCCCTGACGTTCGATTGGCCGCGCTGGATCCCGTCCTTCGCGTATTCCGTCAACATGATCGGCACCGGCATCGGCGGGATCATCCTCGGCCGCTGGGTCGATCGCTCGGGCGTCGGCGGCGCGGTTCTCGTGGGGACCCTCGCCCTGGTCACGGGGCTCCTGCTGTCGGCCCAGCTCACCTCCCCGTGGGAGTTGTACCTTTACAACGGCCTCCTGATCGGGCTGCTTGGCAATGGGGCGATGTTCGCTCCGCTCCTCACCAACACCACCCGGTGGTTCGATCGCCGGCGCGGGCTCGCGGTGGCGGTCGTCGCCTCCGGTCAGGGCCTGGCTGGCGCCGTCTGGCCGCCGTTCTTCCGCTGGGCGATCGACAACTTCGGCTGGCGCCAGCTCTACGTCTGGTACGGGATCGCCTGCCTCGTGCTCATGCTGCCGCTGGTCTTCGTGGTGCGCCGTCCCGCGCCGATCGGTCCGGCCGCGGCGCCCGTGGTCCGGGGCGCGGAGCCGGCCCGGGTCAACGGCTTCCCGCGCGAGCTGCCGCATTGGCTGCTGTGCCTCGGCATTCTCACCTGTTGCGTCGCGATGGCGGTCCCGCTCGTGCATATCGTCGCCCATGTGAGCGACCTCGGCTTCGGCGCGGATCGCGGCGCCGAACTCCTGGCGATCATCCTGGCGCTGAGCTTCGTCAGCCGCCTCGGCATCGGCCTGATCGCCGATCGCCTGGGCGGCCAGAATGCCATGATCATCGCCTCGGCCATCCAGGGGATGGGATTGGCGATCTTCCTGGTCTCCGACGACATGGTGGGCTTGTACGCGGCGGCGGTCGTGTTCGGCAGCGGGTTCGGCGGGCTGATCCCAAGCTATGCGGTGGTCGCCCGTGAACTCTATCCGCCCGAGGACACCGGTTGGCGCATCGGCGCGATCTTCTTCGCCGGGTCCATCGGCATGGCGGCGGGCGGCTGGATGGCCGGCACCATCTTTGATCACACCGCCGGCTACGGTTGGGCCTTCGTCGCCGCGGTTGGGTTCAACCTGGTGAACCTGGCGATCCTCGCCGTCCTGCGCTTCGGCGGCGGCCGCCCCGCCCGCGTCGCGGCATAGGTCCGGGCCTAACTCGGCCGCTTGTCCTCCTGGAGTCGGGGCATGAGCTCGACGAAGTTGCAGGGGCGGGTGCGGTTGTCGAGCTGGTGGACAAGGATGTCGTCCCAGGCGTCGCGGCAGGCGCCGGGCGAGCCGGGCAGGGCGAACAGGTAGGTACCGCCGGCCACGCCGGCCGAGGCGCGCGACTGGATCGTCGAGGTGCCTATCTTCGGGTAGCTCAGCATGCGGAACAGCTCGCCGAAGCCTGGGATATCCTTCTCGTAGACGGCCTGGAACGCCTCGGGCGTCACGTCGCGGCCGGTGACCCCGGTGCCGCCGGTGGCCAGCACGCAGTCGATGCCGCCATCGGCGATCCAGGCGCGCAGCTTGGCGATGATGGCGTCCCGGTCGTCCTTGACGATCGCTCGCGCGATCACGTGGTGTCCCGCGGCCGCGATTCGCTCGGCCAGGGTGTCACCGGATTTGTCGTCGGCGGTCGTGCGCGTATCGGAAACCGTCAGCACCGCGATGTTGACAGGGAGGAACGGACGCTTCGGGTCAGTTCCCGGCATCGGCGATGGCGGACGCGAGTTTCCTGTCCGGCGCCTTGTAGGTCGGCCAGGATCCGGCGGCCAGGGCTCGCAACGAGGCCGGATTGCCCCCCAGGCGGATCGTGTAGATCCAGTAGTTCGCCATCACCTGCTGCACGAAGTGCCGGGTTTCGGCCGGGGGCATGCTCTCGATGAACATCAGCGGGTCGTCGGTCTTGCCGGCTCCGCTTCGCCACTTCTTCAGATTGCCCGGGCCCGCGTTGTAGGCCGCGGCCAGGTAGAAGAGGTTGCCCTCCACCACCGGATTGGCCAGCAGGTACTCGATGTAGCGCTGACCGAGCGTCAGGTTGAGCTCCGGATCGAACAGCGCGGTGCTCTCCTTGTCGTCGAGGCTGCCGTCGCCGGAGATGAACGCCGCGGTGGCCGGCATCAGCTGCATCAGGCCCGCCGCTCCGGCGCTGCTGTGGGCGAAGGGATTGAACCCCGACTCTTGCCGCATGAAGGCGAACACCAGGGCGCGATCGACGGTGAACCCGCCGACGGGTCGGTAGATCGGAACCGGATAGAGCGAGGCGTTGAACCGCGAATCCCAATGGTCGGCCAGCCCGTAGGCCAGCCGGATCTCGGTCGCCGGCAGCCCGACCTGGCTCGCGAACCCGAGCATGGCGAGGGAACGCGCCGGGTCGTGGACGGCGCTCAGGTCTTCGAATTCCGCCTCGGCCATCCGGCGCTGCCCCGACTCGATCAGAGCGAGGGCGCGCGTCACTTCGGGATAGCGCAGCAGCTCCTGCAGGCCGCGCTCGTTCAACATCGGCCGTTCCCAGGTGATCTCCAAGGGCTCCGCCAGGGATTCCCGAGCCAGCAACCCGTAGAAGGTGGTGGGATAGCCGGCTGCGATCTCCAAGTTGTGGAACACCTCGTTCGGATGGCCGGTCAACAGGCTGGCCCGCGCTGCCCAATAGCCGCCGGCGGCGCGCTGCCGCGCCGATGCGACGGCGGATTGGGCGAGGGCGGCGAAGTGTTTCCGTGCGGTATCCAGCTTGCCCAGCCGATAGGCCGATAGTCCGGCGGTCCAATGGGCGAGGGGCACCAGCTCGCCCGAGCGAATCGCCGCCCTGTGCGCGAGATCCAGCGCTGGTTTGTCCTTGCCCTTGAGGAAATGGGCGAACGCCACGGATTGCGCGGCGCGATCGAAGGTCTCGTCCTCGGCCAGCCGGTCGAACTCGGGGCTGCGAAGGATGTCGTACGCCTTCCGCACATTCCCGTCCGAGATGTGCGATTTGATGGCGGTCATCAGCTTGATGAGCCGTTTCGAAGGCTGCTTCGCGGTGGCCTGGCTGCCGTCCGAACCGCCGGCGTCGAGATCCACGGGCGGGGTGTGCAGACTGCCCTCGATCGGCTTCGCCGGGGCCGCGACACCGGCCGGCTTGCGTTTCAACGCCAACCGGTAGATGTGCTCGGCGTCGGGCAGGTCCGCGTAACGGTCGAGCCAGGCCGCAAGCTCGGCGTAAGTGGAAACGTACTGGTCGGGATGCAGGAAGCGTTGGGCGAGCACATAGCCCATCAGCACCCGATTCTGCAGGCCGGAGATCAGCGAGTCCACGTCGGACCACAGGCCCTTCTCTTGCAGGGTGAAGATGCGGGCATAGCGCACCGCGTCCGCTTCGCCGAGCAGACGGGGCAGCGGCTTCAGATCCGAGCCGTCGCCTTCGAGCCGCGCGGCGATGGTCAGGCTATCTTCCCCGGCCTCTTCCGCGCGCGCGGCAAGGGTCTGGCCCCAGACCACGGCCAGCAAAACGACCAGAACGATGCCAAAGCGCGTCGCCGCGCGTGGCAGGGGCAAGCGATCCTCCCGATCGATGGTTGCCGTCTTCTCTGTGACTCCAAGCTTAGGCGATGGGTCCGGACCGGAGCAAGTCGAACTCGCCCTTGACTTTTGATTATCGTTCTATCTGAACGTGTTAAGGTTACTGGATGGTTAACCTCCGCGGCCGCTGCACGACGATGATCCCGGCCAGAATCAGGATCGCTGCCCCAAGCAACTCGAGGGTCGCGCGCTCGCCGAGAATCAGGAACGCGAGCAGCAGGCCCGAAAGGGGCTGCAGGAACTGGATCGTGGCGATCCGTGCGATTCCGCCCCTGGCCAAGGCCCAGTACCATCCGAGATAGCCGACGATCGAGGTGACGATGGCGAGGAACGCGAGCGCCGCCAGGGCCGAACCCCCAGCCGCGGGGAGCCCGTTCACCGCCGCGTGGACGCCCGCCCCCAGGCCCATGGGCACGGTCGCGAGGGCGATGCCCCAGAGGGTGGTTCCAAGGCTCGGATAGCCCCGCTGTGCGAGCCGCGCGCCGGCCACGTACCCCAGGGCGACGAGGAGCGACGCGGCCAGCACCAGCGCGTCTCCCAGCAGGCTGGACGGCGCCGCATCCGCCGCGCGGGCTCCGATCAGTACCGCCTCGCCGGCGAGCGCCAGGGCACAGCCCAGAAACCACGCACGGCGCGGCCAGCGCCGCTCGAGGATCGCGGCATAGAACCCGGTCAGGACCGGCAGGGACGCCATCACCAGGCTGCCATGCATCGCCGACGTCATCTGCTGCCCGAAGGAGTAGAGCAGTGGAAAGCCGACGAAACCGCAGAACCCACCGAGGGTCAGGAGCCCCCACGCCCGCGCCCCGCGCGGCAGCGGCACGCGCAGGGCGAGGGCGATCGGCAACGCCACGATCCCGCCCAAGGACGTGCGGAACAGCGCGGCACTCACCGGATCGAAATCGACGAGGACCAGCCGGGTGGCCACCGGTGTCGCGCCCCAGATGACCATGATCAGCAGCGCGACCAGGATGGGAAGTCGGATCACGCGGTTTCGAGCTTGGCGCGAATGGCGAGAAGGTCGCGCCAGACCTCGCGCTTGTGCGAGGGCTGCCGGAGGAGATAGGCGGGATGGAACGTGGCCATGGCGTCGATCGGCGCGTTCAGTCCGCTCGCTTGATAGCTGAGCCATCGCCCCCGCAGCCGGGTGATCCCCTCGGCTCGGCCGAGCAGGGCCTTGGCGGCGCTGGCCCCGACGAACACCAGGACGCGCGGCGCGATCAGGGCGATCTGGCGCTCGACGAAGGGAAGGCACTGGGCCGTCTCCTCCGGCGTCGGCGTGCGATTGCCGGGGGGCCGCCAGAAGATCGTGTTGGTGATGTAGACCGCCCCGCGGTCGAGACCGATCGCGGCCAGCATGCGGTCCAGAAGCTTGCCCGCCGGTCCCACGAACGGCTTGCCCAGCCGGTCCTCCTCGGCACCCGGCGCCTCGCCCACCAGCATCACCCGGGCGGCCGGGTTGCCATCGTAGACGACGGCATGGGTCGCGGTTCGGCGCAGGCCGCAGCCTGCGAAGGCGCCGATCGCCGCCACCAAGTCGTCGATCGTCTGGCACGCGGCGGCGACCTCGGCCGCCGAACCTGCGGCCGCCCGAGTCGACGCCGCGACCATGGGCGCCGGAGCCGATAGCGCCGCGAGTCGGTCGACGGGCGCCGTTCCGATTGCCTCATCGGCACCGAAGTCGACGTGCATGGCAAGCAGGACACGATCGAGGGCGGAAGGCATCGAAAAAGGCCAAAAAGTTAACGAGGCCGATCCTATCCGATCCTGGCGTTCGATGCCCAAGGGATACGATCACGCCCAATTGATCCAACTTGGGACAGAGTCGTTAACGAAATCGCAACCATCACTTACTACACTGGAGCAATTGTGTTAACGTTGCGGTCCGTGAATTGCAGGGGACGCCGCGTTCACCGTTTCGCCCTTTTGGAGAGGTGATCAATGGCCGTCATCAACGGAACCAACGCCGTCAACACCCTTACTGGTACCGCCGCCGCCGATTCGATCTTCGGCAAGAACGGCAACGATACGCTCTTCGGCCTGGATGGCGATGATTCGCTCGACGGTGGCGCCGGCGACGACTCGATGGCCGGTGGCGCCGGCAATGATGTTTACCTGGTCGGTAGCACGACGGACATCGTGACCGAGGGGGCCGCCGCGGGCACCGACCGCGTCAGAAGCACGGCCACCTTCTCGCTCGGTGCCACCGTCGAGAACTTGGACCTGCTGAACGTCCAGAACATCAACGGCACCGGCAACAGCCTTGCCAACACGATCAACGGCAGCGGTGGCGCCAACACCATCGATGGTGGCGGCGGCAACGACCGTCTCTTCGGCAGCGCGGGCGTCGATACCCTCGAAGGCGGCACCGGCAACGACTCCCTGAATGGGGGGTCTCGGTCTCGATACCGCCCTCTATGACGGCGCCGCGTCCGCCGTCGTCGTCGACCTCATGGTCATCATCGCCCAGAACACCGGCGGCGGCGGCACCGAAACGATATCAAACATCGAAAACCTGATCGGCAGTACCTCCAATGACACGTTCACGGGCACGACCGGCGCCAACTCCCTGGACGGCGCAGCCGGCGCGGACACCCTGACCGGCGGCGACGGCAGCGACACCTACGTGCGCGACAACGTGGGCGATACGGTGGTGGAGGCCGGCAGCGGCGACACCGACACGATCCGCAGCAGCCTCGACATCGACATTTCGGCCGGTGGATTGAACCTGACCACGATCGAGAATCTCTATTACTGACCGGAAGCGGTGATCTGGATGCCACCGGGAACATCGGCAACAACGGGATCACCGGCAATGCCGGCGACAACATTCTGACCGGCGGCGACGGCAACGACGCCCTCAACGGGCTCGCCGGCGCCGATCTACTGATCGGCGGCATTGACGACGACACCCTGTCGGGCAGCGCGGACAGCGACGTCCTGCGCGGTGGCGCCGGGAACGACGCGCTCAACGGCGGTGCCGGCGCCGATCGCATGGTCGGCGGCGCGGGCGACGACACCTACACCGTGGATTCGGCCGGCGACGTGATTGTCGATTCCGCCGGCACCGACACGGTGAACTCCTCGGCCAGCATCGTGGTCTCCAGCGCCGTCGAGATCGTCAATCTGACGGGTACGGGAAACCTCAACGCGACGGGTCTGGTCGCCGGTCTGAACGTCACCGGCAACACCGGTAACAACACGATCCGGATCGACGCGGCCTCGTTCGGGACGCTGACCGGCGGCACCGGCGACGACGTGTTCGACTACTCGGCGGCGGCGGTCACCACCGCCGGCACGGCGATCGGCGGCGCGGGTGACGACACCTTCATCGTCGGCGGCGACGTCGGCACCATCGTCGAGGCCGCGAGCGAAGGCACCGACACCGTCGTGCTGACGGCGGCAAGGACCATCACCGTAGCCAACAACGTCGAGAATGCGGTTGGTTCCGTTGGTGCCGACGTGATCACCGGCAACACCGAAAACAACGTGGTCAATGGCGGCGCCGGCGCCGACACCCTGGTGGGTGCCGCGGGCAACGATAACCTCGACGGCGGCGCGGGCATCGACACATTGCAGGGCGATGCCGGCTCCGACGTCCTCGTCGGCGGCGCCGCGGCCGACGTGTTCCGCTACACGGCCACGACCGACGGCGGTGACTCGGTGGCGGACTTCGCCACCACCGTGGACAAGTTCAACTTCACCGACGCCGGATTTGACGACGGTACCTCCCTCACGGCTGGCGCCCTGACCAATGGAGTGGAGTTCGAGATCGTCGCCGGTGCGTTCGACGGCACCAACGGTACCAGCACCAACTTCACGCTCGGCAATGCGGCCTTTGTCTTCTCGACCGTCGACAACACGCTCTATTACGACGCGAATGGAGCCGGCGCCGGTTTCACGGCGATCGCGACCCTCGACGACGGCGCCGCCATGGTGGCGGCGGACATCGTCATCGTCTAACCACCCACGGCACCCCACCCCTGTCCGCGCGGCAGGGGTGGGGTTTTGATCCTCTCTAGGGTTCGGGTACAACTCCCCCACAAGCGGCGCGGGGAGATTGCCATGCAGCGCGAAACCATGACCTACGACGTCGTCATCGTCGGCGGCGGGCCGTCGGGGCTGGCGGCCGCGATCCGGCTGCGCCAGGTCGCGGCGGAACGCGGCCAGGACGTCAGCGTCTGCGTGATCGAGAAGGGGTCGGAGGTCGGGGCCCACATCCTGTCGGGGGCGGTGTTCGAGCCGCGCAGCCTCGACGAACTGATCCCCGACTGGAGGGAGAAGGGCGCGCCGCTCAACACCCCCGTCGTCGAGGACCGGTTCCTCTTTCTCACGCGCGGCGGCTCGTTCCGGCTGCCCACGCCGCCGCAGATGCATAACCACGGCAACTACATCATCAGCCTCGGCAACCTGTGCCGCTGGCTGGGCAGGCAGGCTGAGGAGTTGGGGGTCGAGATCTATCCGGGCTTCGCCGCAGCCGAAGTGCTGTACGGCGACGACGGCCGCGTGGTCGGTGTGGCCACCGGCGATCTCGGCATCGGCCGGGACGGGCGGCCGACCGCCAACCATCAGCCGGGCATCGAACTTCGCGCCCGCCAGACGCTGTTCGCCGAGGGCTGCCGCGGCTCGCTCACCAAGATCCTGTTTGAGCGGTTCGAGCTGCGCGACGGCGTCGATCCACAGACCTTCGCCATCGGCATCAAGGAATTGTGGGAGGTGGCGCCGGAGAAGCACCGGTTGGGCCACGTCATTCACACCACCGGCTGGCCGATGGATGGGCGCACCTATGGCGGCTCGTTCCTCTACCATCTGGAGAACAACCAAGTCGCCGTCGGTTTCGTCATCGGCCTGGACTACGCCAATCCACGTCTGTCGCCCTTCGACGAGATGCAGCGCTTCAAGACCCACCCGGCCATCCGGCCCACGTTCGAAGGCGGCCGACGCATCGCCTATGGTGCCCGGGCGTTGAACGAGGGTGGCTTCCAGTCGATCCCCAAGCTCACGTTCCCGGGCGGCGCCCTGATCGGCTGCACGGCGGGCTTCCTCAACGTACCCAAGATCAAGGGCAGCCACACGGCGATGAAGTCTGGCATGGTGGCCGCTGAGGCGGTCATCGAGACCCTGGCAGCGGATGGCGTCGAAGCGGTCGGCTATCGCGCGGCGCTGGAGGCGTCATGGCTGTGGGACGAGCTCCGCCGGGTGCGTAACATCCGGCCCGGATTCCGCTGGGGATTCTGGGCGGGTTTCGCCCACGCCGGCCTCGACACCTATCTGTTTCGCGGAAGTGCGCCGTGGACCCTGCACCACCACGCCGATCACAGCCAGCTTCGGCCGGCGGCCGAGTTTCCCGAGATCGACTACCCCAAGCCCGACGGCACGGTCAGCTTCGATCGGAATTCCTCGGTGTTCTTCTCCAGCACCAACCACGAGGAGAACCAGCCGCCGCACCTGCGGCTCGCGAACCCCGCCGTCGCGATAGACGTGAACCTCAGGCTCTACGACGCGCCCGAGCAGCGCTACTGCCCGGCCGGGGTCTACGAGATCGTGCACGAAGCCGCGGGGCCGCGACTGCAGATCAACGCGCAGAACTGCGTCCACTGCAAGACCTGCGACATCAAGGACCCGACCCAGAACATCACCTGGGTCACCCCCGAGGGCGGCGGCGGGCCGAACTATCCGAACATGTAGGCTCGGTATGATGCCTTAGTAGCGATGGGTATCATCGCGGCATATCAACAGACCCGTCGCATGACGATGCCGGCATCGCTGGGTCGTATCCATGCCGCGCCCACGGCAAATGGTCCGAAGGGCCGAGCGCGGTTTCCCGACATACTCGCCTCGCTCAGGGAAAACGAAGGGCTGGCGTCAAAACTGACGGAGAATCTCGCGACAGTCGTCGCCTCGACCGAAGTCGAGGCCAAGGCAGCGGACGCGTCCAAGGTTCGCGCGATCATCGACGAGATAGAGGCCGACGAGCGCAGGCTCGCCGCCGAACGGCGCTTGACGCTTGGAACCTTCGCGCGCGATCGTGTCGTGCTGCGTCGAAAGGAGCCGGGCGCTCTCTCTGAATATGGTCGGCTCGCCGACCGTTACAGGGATTCGATGAACCCGGTCCAGGCCGCCATACGAGATGCCCGCTGGCAGCTCATGTGCATCGCGGCCGAGCTCGAGCGGGGCGACGAAGGTCCCGTGTTCGATGACCCTAGGGCTTTGCGCCGTCATCTCAACGCCATGTTCCGTGCCCGATCGTGTCGGCGCGAGTCCGCGAGGCGGGTTCGTTTCGCCGATGATCCCGTCGGCCGGGAGACCTCGTCTTGGGGAATCCGCCGGTCCGTGCGCTGTCGAGGGCGAAGCGCCGATTAATTCGGGTTCTGCGCCGGGTTGCCCATCGCCATCGCGTAGCAGCCGTCGGTCAAGGTGCTGAACGCCTGTTTGACCATCGGGTGACGGACCGGTCCATGCTCGCCGTCTGCCAGAAGGTTCTGCTCGCTGACGTAGGCTTCGTAGCAGGACTGCTCGTTCTCGGCGTAGAGGTGATAAAAGGGCTGGTCCTTGCGGGGGCGAATCTCCTCGGGGATAGCCTGATACCAGTCCTCGGCATTGCTGAATTCCGGGTCCACGTCATAGATCACGCCCCGGAACGGGAAGAAGCGGTGGCGGACAACCTGCCCGATTCGGAACTTGGCGACCCTAACCGGCATCGTGTCCTGCTCCCAGCCCCTGATCCGTTGCTCGTGCGCTCATATTAGGTGAACCGCCGGCGCACGTACACGGCTTGCGGGCGAAATCGGGAGGATCGTTTGCGGACGCGGGCACGCTGAATTATGATGGCGTCAACGGACCCAGCCAGGTGGCTTCGGCGTTCGTTAACCCTGCCAGATGCAGTGTTCCAGGACTTGAATTTGGGGTTCGCGCATGAATGTTGGTGACGGCGGCAGGCTGTCGACGCCCCGTTTGGCTGCAATGATCGTGGTTTCCTTGGGGCTCGTTGCCGCGGTCTCGGCCTGTGCCGGGGGCCCGAGCACGGCGAATGCCGACGGTGCGACCGAGGCCGCCGCGGCGCCGCCGATCGTCGTCGCGGAAGGCGGGATCGATCCGTCCGCGTTCGGCAGCTATCTCGCCGGGCGCCTGGCGCGCAGCGAGCGCGACACGGCCTCGGCGGCGACGTTCCTGCTCGACGCGCTGGGCGACGATCCGGAAAACCAGGATCTGCGCATCCAGGTGTTCAATGCCTTGGTCCTCGACGAACGGTTCGATGACGCCCTGACCTTGGCCGACGAGCTTGTCGAGGAAGAAGCGACCGCCGCCCTGCCTGGCCTTGCCCTGGCTCTGCGGCATGTGCGTGACAAGGATTTCGACGCGGCGGCGGAACGGATCACGACGCTGTCGCGCTCCGGATACAATGCGGTTCTGCTGCCCCTGATCGAAGCCTGGGTCACGGTCGGTCGGGGCGATGTCGAGGGCGCGATCGAGGTGCTTGGCACCCTTGGATCGGAAGGCGGATTCCAGGCCTTTCGCTCGTTTCACGAGGCCCTGATCTTGGATCTGCTCGGCGACAAGACCAAGGCGGAGGCGTCGTATCGCGTCGCCCTGGAGGCACAACCCAATGCCTTCCGCGTGGTGGAGGCGCTTGGCGGCTACTACGAGCGAACCGGCCGGCTGGATGAAGCGAATGCGCTCTACGAAGACTTCCGGGTCCGCGATCCCGATTCGCCCTGGCTGGAGGCAATTCGAGCGCGCCTCGCCCAGGGTACGGATGCCGGCCTGCTGGTCGCCGATCCGGCGGCGGGGATCTCGGAGGTTCTGTTTGGCGTGGCCAGTGCGTTGCAGCAGGAGGATGCGCCCGACGCGGCCCTGGTTTATGCCCACTTGGCGACGTTCCTGACCCCGACGAGCGACGCGACGGCGTTGCTGATCGGCGATATCAACGAAACCTTGAGTCGGTTCGAGGAAGCGATCGAGGCCTATCGGCGTATATCGCCCACGTCGCCCCTGGCCTGGACCGCGCGTATTCGCATCGCGGTCATCCATGATGTGTTGGACCGTACCGACGAAGCGACGCGCGAACTCGACACCATGGCCGCCGAACGGCCCGACCGCGCGGATGCCCTGGTCACCCTCGGCGACCTGTGGCGCGGCCGGCAACGGTGGCCCGAAGCAATCGGCGCCTATGACCGCGCGCTGGAACGGATCGGCACGCCCGAGCAGCGTCACTGGCGCCTGTTCTACGCCCGCGGCGTCGCGCTGGAGCGGACACAGCAGTGGCCCAAGGCCGAGGCGGATTTCCTCAAGGCTCTCGAGCTGGAACCGGAGCATCCGTTCGTTCTAAACTACCTTGGCTATTCCTGGGTCGATCAGGGCGTGAATCTCGACGAGGCCCTGGACATGATCGAGCGCGCCGTCGACCAGCGCCCGAACGACGGCTTCATCGTCGATAGTCTCGGTTGGGCCTACTTCCGCCTCGACAAGTTCGATCTGGCGGTCAAGCACCTGGAGCGGGCGGTCGAGCTCGAACCCGACGATCCGACGATCAACGATCATCTAGGCGACGCGCTGTGGCAGGTGGGCCGTCATGCCGAGGCCTATTTCCAATGGCGCCGGGCGATGGCCTTGAAGCCCGAGGACGCGTTGGCCCAGGCCATCCGGGCCAAGCTCGAACACGGCCTTGCGGTGGCCCCGGCGATCAACGGCGACGGCTGAACGCGTTTGCGCCTGGGTCTCGCTGCACCCGCGAAGATCAATCTCTATCTGCACGTCCTGGGACGGCGGGCGGACGGCTATCACCGGCTCGAGAGCTTCGTGGCCTTCGCCGACATCCATGATCGGCTGGTGGTCAAAACCCACGATCGGCTGTCCCTGACCGTGAGCGGGGATGGGTCGGCGGCGCTCCATGCGGAGCCGCCCGACGCCAACCTCGTGATCACGGCGGCGCGTGCCTTGGCCGCCGCCGCCGGCATCGAGGCCAAGGCCGAGATCCACCTGGAGAAGCGCATTCCCGTGGCCGCGGGGCTGGGCGGCGGCTCGGCGGACGCGGCGGCGGCCCTGCGCCTTTGCGCGCGCCTCTGGCGCCTGCGGTGCGACGAGACCGAACTGGCCCGAGTCGGGGCGATGCTTGGGGCCGATATTCCCATGTGTCTTCTAGGGCGCCCCTGTCATGTCGGTGGGGTTGGCGAGCGGCTCAAACTCGCCGAGCCGATCCCCGCCGCGGCCTTGGTTCTGGTCAATCCCGGACGTTCCCTGGCGACGGCCGAGGTGTTTCGGGCGCATCGGCTGCCCTGGTCCCGTCGCAGCCGCCCCATGGGAGCACCGAAGAACCCAGCCGACCTGGCGACCCGCCTCGCCCACCGGCGCAACGACCTCACCGCCGCGGCCGTGTCCCTAATTCCGGAGATCGCCGTCGTCTTGGCGGACCTGACGACTGCCGGACCCTTGATCGCCCGCATGTCCGGGAGTGGCGCCACGTGCTTCGGATTGTTCCCCGATTCCACCGCCGCGAAGGCGGCTGCGACCGAGGTCCGTGAACAGCACCCGACCTGGTGGGTTCAGCCCGCTACCTTGCGAATAGAAAGGCCTGAAATCGAGACTGTTGCACGAACGACACAGATCGGCGTGACGATAACCACACGCCACCAACTGCTTGACAAAGGCGGCTGTGCGCTCATAGGTTCTAAACCAATATCGCGATAGTTTTTGTCGCGAAGGTGGTGCTCGATCGAGTAGGGTCAGCGGGCCCGAGGGTGGGGTGCCGAGGCGAGTGGGCTAAGTGGCCTCATTGAGGGGGAGTACAACAAGATGATCCGTAAGACAACATTGGCGCTCACCACGGCGATGGCGCTGGCGATGGCGCTTGCTCCGACGATGGTGTCCGCGCAGGAAGAGACCGCTGCCGCCGGTGGCATCGAAACCGCGTTCGGTACGGTTGTCCCAGTGGTTGCCGGGGCGGTCGCTGTCGGTGCGATCGTCGGCTTGGCCGTCGTGCTGTCGGCGCAGAACAACAACAACTCGACTTCGACGACCGCCCCATAGTTCGCCGGTCGCGCCCGCGGGCGCGACGTCGCGTTTACGCAAGGAGGGCCGCTTGGCCCTCTTTGTCGTTGTCTGCCCCTGAGTCGCCGGCGACCTTTTCCGTGGCGGCCTTGAGGATCTCCAGTTCCAGGGGCGGCAGGTCGGGCGAGAAATGCTGCACGCTCTTCCACGGAAACCCGTTCCGGCGATCGGCCCAGTAGGTGTTGTCGAACTCCCAGTCCAGGAGGGGTGCGACGCAGTGTTCGCGCAGGCGGACGGTGTCGTAGAAGCGCTCGACGATTTCGATGCGTTCGTCGCCGTCGATCGCCATCGTCGATGAGACCGGGATGCCATAGCGAAAACCCGGGTCGATATCGACGAGACGAAGAATCCTGGTCGGCTCCCGCACCTCCCCCAAGGCTTCCGAGGCAGGGTCCTCGCCGACGATCGCGCTGTGCCGCAGGTTGCTCGCCAGGCCCGTGGTCTTGACCAGACGTGCCCGGCGCGTGGCGAACACGACGCGATCGGCGGAGACCCAATGCAGGTCGGGGCCGTCGTAGCGGAACAGCACCATCACCGAACGTTGGCCGTTGCCGATCTTTGCCCGGATCGTCGCGTATGGTAGTTGAACGATCTGCTCGCGCGTAACCGGGACGTCCGGGCTTCCGGCGATAGCCAGTCGCAGGGCCTGCCCGGCATCCTCGAAACTTCGAGCGTTGCAGGCGGCGACGAGGGCGGCAACCCCGGATATCATGACCGTGCGGCGCGCCCACGGACTCGTGGGTGAAAACATCGCCGGAACAGGGGCAGGTGGCTTGTGATGGGACATGATGAAGGGCGCGTTGGGCGGATTGCCGCCGCCCATTGTGGGGGCCGAGCCAACCCCTGTCGATGTTTCTGGTGGCGCCGTGATGCGTCGGCCGACGCGCGGCCCGGCGATCCTGACCTCGGGCCCGCGTAGCACGCAGCGCATCCTGGACCGCCGCGATGCCGACGACTGGGCGGTGCCTCCCCTTTCTGCTTGGTATCCTCGGCGCGGTCTGGTTTCTGACGCCGCCGCCGTCCGGGGCGCTGGCGCGGCAGGCCTATACCTCCTCGGTCAGCGACTACGGCGGGGTCGGCTTGATGCAGACCCGAAACGCCCGCTTCGGCGACGAGGGCATGTTCGTGATCGGCGCCTCGTTCGCGGCTCCCTACCACCGCTACTTCTTCAGCGTCCACGGACTGCCCGGCATCGAGGCCGCGTTCCGCTACACCACCGTGCAGAACCGGAGCATCGGCGGCGGTTCGCGCAACGGCACGACCGCCTACCAGGACAAGGGCGCCGACATCAAGCTGCGGCTGCTCAACGAGACCGAGTGGCAGCCCGAGGTCGCCATCGGCCTGCAGGACGTGATCGGCACGGCGCAGAACGGGGCGGAGTACATCGTCGCCAGCAAGCGTTTCTACGACGTGGACTTCAGCCTGGGCATCGGCTGGGGGAGGTTGGGGACACGCGGGCATCTGCCCAATCCGCTCGGCCTGCTGTCCAAGGGCTTCAAGACCCGCGAGGGCCTGTCCGACGGCAGTCGCGGGGGTACGGTTTCGCTGGGCCAATTCTTCGCCGGCGAGAACGTCGCCCTGTTCGGTGGCATCGAGTGGCTGACGCCGATCGACGGGCTGAGACTGAAGGTGGAGTACGACCCGAACAACTATCAGGAAGAGGCGCTGCAAAACGATCTCGATGCGCCGTTGCCGATCAATTTCGGAGTGGTCTACCAGCCGTTCTCATGGTTGGACCTGGGCGTGGGGTTCGAGCGCGGAACCACCGTCATGCTCCGCGCGGCCATGACCCCGAACTTTCACACCGCGACGCCGATCCTGAAGATTGATACGCCGCCGCTGCCCGTCGCGCCGCGCCAGAATCCGGCGGCCGCGGCGGCCGAGCCGCCGGCCGAGCCCGCGCGCCGCGAATGGGTGGCCGAGGACGCGGCCGATCGCCTGTTCGACGGTCTGGCGGCGTTGGGGCTGGTGGTCGATTCGATCGAGTTCTCGCCGACGGCGGCGATCGTCACCGTGGCGCACGCGGACCCGGCGGTCGAGGTGGATTGGGACGCGGCGGCGCGGGTGGTCTGGGATGCCGTGCCGTCCCCGTTGACCGAGGTGACCCTGGCGAACCGCGACGCGGACGGGATGGTCTCGACCATCACCCTCGCGCGCGGCGCGACCGAACTCGCCCTGGCGCTCGGCGTGACGACGGCGGAGGTGTCGGGCCCGGCGCCCGCGCCCGACGTGTCGTCGGCCGAGCAGGCCAGGCTCGGCGCGATCATCGCGGCGGCGGTCGACGCCGAAGCCATGTCGGTCGACGCGGTGCGGATCGAACGACGGACGGCCCAGGTCTGGATTCGCCAGACCAAGTACCGGCGCACGATCCAGGCGGTCGGGCGGGTCGCGCGCATCGTCGCCGCCGTCGCCCCGCCCGCGGTCGAGGAGATCACGATCATCAACCTGACCGAGGGGGTCGAGACCAGCCGGGTGACCCTTCTGCGGAGCGATCTCGAGGACGCGACCAACGTCCGGGGCAGTGCGGAGGAGATGTTCGCCCACACGACGATCGCCGCGGGCGACGGCGCGATTCCGGATGCCTCATGGCAACCGGAGGGCCGCTATCCGGCGTTCGATTGGAGCCTGTTCCCGCAGTACCGGCAACACATCGGCGGGCCGGACGCGTTCTACCTCTTCGAGGTGTGGGGCCAACTCGGCGCCGAGGTCGAGCTGCTGCGTGGGCTCAAGATCAAGGGAAGCTCGGGGCTCTCCCTCTACAGCCAGTTCGACAAGCTCAAGACCAACGCCGGCGGACGGCTTCCCCGGGTGCGCAGCCTGCTCGATTCGTACCTGAAGAACGAGGTCCGGCCGATCGTCGATCTGTACACAAGCTACGTGACGGGGCTGGCGCCGGACTGGTACGCCGCGGTCTACGGCGGGTTTCTCGAGGAGATGTATGCCGGTGTCGGCGGCGAGGTGCTGTATCGCCCGTTCGACTCGCGGGTGGCCGTCGGCCTGGACCTCAACCATGTGTGGCAGCGCAACTTCGCGCATTTGGCCGGGTTTCTCGGCTACAACGTGACCACCGGTCACGTCAGCCTGTACTATGATTCGCCGTTCTGGGACCTCCAGGGTACGGTGCGGGTCGGACGCTATCTCGCCGGCGACATCGGCACCACGCTCGAACTTTCGCGCGCCTTCGACAGCGGGCTCGTCCTGGGCGCGTTTGCGAGCTTCACCAACGTCTCGGCCCGCGAGTTCGGCGAAGGCTCCTTCGACAAGGGATTCTTCGTGTCCATCCCGATCGACCTCTTCTTCCTGCGACCGACCAAGGAAATGGTGAGGTTCGCGTTCCGGCCCTTGACCCGCGACGGTGGCCAACCCCTCAGCCGGCCCGTCTCGCTCTACCCCCTGACCAAGGGCGACAGACTGGGCCATATTGGCGAGGATTGGCCGAGCGTGCTGCAATAGGGCGGGCGCGATAGGCCCCGGAACGAATTGGTAACCGGCTTGCGGCATGGTGCCGGGTCGGATAGCCGAAGCGGCGAGAGGATCATGGGCGACTTGGTTCCAGTGCTTCTGGCGGGCGGCGTCGGCGTACGGCTGTGGCCGGCGAGCCGCGAGTCCTACCCCAAGCAGCTCCTCAACGTCGCCGGCGAGGGCACGCTGCTGCAGCAGGCCGCGACGCGCGCCCTGGGCGCCGCGAAGGCCGACCACATCGTCACGGTGACGACCGAGACCCATTACTTCCAGGTCGCCGATCAACTCGGGGATTTGGATCGCGGGCTGGTTCGCCATGTCATCGCCGAACCGACCGGGCGGAACACCGCGGCGGCCGTCGCCGTCGCGGCGTTCTACGCGGCCGGCGCCTTTGATGATCCGATCCTCTGGGTGGCCCCGGCCGACGCCTACATCACCGAGATCGGGGGCCTGGTCGCGGCGGTCCGGCGCGCCACCGCCGCCGCGATGGACGGCCGACTGGTGACGTTCGGTATGACCCCGCGCGATGCGAGTCCCGAATTCGGCTATGTGCGCGCGGGAAACGCTCTGGCGGGTCTCGAGGGCGTGGCGGCGGTCGCAGGGTTCGTCGAGAAGCCGCCACGGGCCGAGGCGGAACGTCTGATCGCCGCCGGCGGGGTCTATTGGAACAGCGGGATGTTCGTGTTTCGTGCTCAGCGTTTTCTAGCGGAACTCGCGCGGGTCGCACCCGACGTTCATGCGGCCGCGCGGGCCGCTTTCGATTCGGCGACGCCGGGCAAGACACCGCTCCGCATGTCGCGGGAGGCCTACGCCGCGATCCCGTCCCTGCCGGTGGACAAGGCGGTGATGGAGCGCTCCGACTCGCTCGCCGTCGTGCCTGTCGATCTCGGTTGGTCCGACGTCGGCAACTGGCAGAGATTGTGGGAGGTCAGCGCCAAGGACTCCGAGGCCAACGTCGCCCAGGGCGACGTGATCCTGGAGCGGGCGTCGGGCAACCTGGTGCGGGCCGAAGGCCGTTTGGTGGCGCTCGCGGGCGTGCGCGACCTGGTGGTGGTGGAAACCGCCGACGCGGTGCTGGTGGCCGATCGCGGCGACAGTGACGGCATCAAGGCGATTGTCGAGCGTCTCAAGGCCGCCGGTCGCCCCGAAGCCACGGCCCACCTTACCGAACGGCGCCCCTGGGGCACCTTCGCGGTCCTGCTGGAAGGCGCCCGGTATAAGATCAAGGAGATCACCATGAAGCCCGGGGCGCGGCTGTCCCTGCAGATGCACCATCACCGCAGCGAACACTGGGTGGTGATCGAGGGCACCGCCAAGGTGACCTGCGGCGAGGAGGTCCGGCTGATGGGAGAGAACGAATCGACGTTCATCCCGCTTGGCGCACACCATCGCCTGGAGAACCCCGGCAAGGTCACCTTGCGCATCATCGAGGTGCAGAGCGGCTCCTATGTGGGCGAGGACGATATCGTCCGATTGGAGGATACCTACGGCCGCACCGCCTGAGCTTGCGGGTCCTACCGATCTGGTCTAAGGGGGTTGCCGCCGCCTGGGGCGTGGCCAAGAGGTAAGGCAACGGATTTTGATTCCGTGACCCCTGGTTCGAATCCAGGCGCCCCAACCGGCGGCT
>SHVY01000046.1 GCA_009694045.1 Alphaproteobacteria bacterium
GTGCCCCGCACAACCCCGATCCCAAAATCCCCAACCAAGCCTTCGACACCAAACCACGCCAATCAGACGCCACACATCCCCGCGTCCAAAACGCCACCCGTGATCCCGCCGCACGTATCACGCTTCGTCCGGTGAATAGATCGGGATAGGCGTCGACCCGCACGAGCGGATGAACCAGCGATGCCGTATCGGACCGGAAACAATCAACTCGACACGCTGCTGAGCAGCTCCAAGCCACACTGGAACGGCAACGGATCGTTCCAGGAGGCTGCGGCCGTCACCTTCAGCTTCGTTCAGTCGAAGGTGACCTACAACGCGACCCCCGGAATCGGCGGATCGGAGGACTTGATCACCTTCTCGCCGTTTTCGGCCGCTCAGGAACAGGCCGCCCGCGCCATGCTCAAGGCCTGGGCCAACGTCGCCAACATCACCTTCAAGGAGGTGAGCGATACGGCGTCCGTGCACGGCAACATCCGCCTCATGAACACGGCGGATATCGATGCGTTCGGGTTCGCGGGTTCGGCCTTTTTCCCCAATATCCCGGCGAATGGCAACAAGGAGACCAATCCCGAATCGGGTGATGTCTCGATCAATCCGCTGGATTTCAGCAATTTCGATTTCAGCGAACATGGGTTCGGCAAGAATCTTCTGCTGCACGAGATCGGCCACGCGCTCGGGCTGACCCATACCAACGAGGTCGACAGCCTCGGCAGTGTCCCGCTGTCGCAGAAGACGGATCGGTTCTCGGTGATGGTGACGCCGGCGAACGGCGGGGTCCCGTGTTTGAGAGTGACGGCGTCTTTCCGACCGGGCCGATGCTGTTCGACATCCTGGCGATCCAGCACCTCTATGGCGCCAACATGTCGTTTAAGACGGGCGACGACACTTACGCGTTCAGCGATTCGAGCCTGGTCTACGAAACCATTTGGGACGCGGGCGGGATCGACACGATATCCGTGGCGACGTCGACCTTCCGCGCGATCATCGACCTCGGGGCCGGCAAGTTCAGCTCGGTGTCTCATTCGCCCGGCGATAACGCCACGGCCGCGACCGACAATCTGGCCATCGCCTTCGGCGCGACGATCGAGAACGCGACCGGCGGCAAGGCCAAGGACCTCATAACCGGCAACGATGTCGGCAACGTCCTGCAGGGCCTGGCGGGGAACGACACGCTGCTCGGCAACGCCGGCAACGACAGCTTGATCGGCGGCAACGGCAACGATTCGCTGAAGGGCGGCGGCGACAAGGACGTCCTGCAGGGAGGTGCCGGCCGCGACCGGCTGGAAGGCGGCACGGGCATCGACACGCTGAACGGCGGCGCCGGCAACGACCGCTACGTCATCGAGACCGCGACCGACGTCGTTCAGGAATCGGCCGACGATGGGATCGACACCGTGTTCTCGAAGGTATCGTTCACGATGGCCGCCAACGTCGAGAACGCGCGGCTCAACGGGACCGTCGACGCGGCGGTGCTGGGTAACGGGCTTGATAACGTGATCACGGGCAACCGTGGCGACAATCGCCTGAGCGGCGGCGACGGCGGCGACACGATCAAGGGCGGCGCGGGAACCGATTCGTTGAACGGAGGGGCGGGCCAGGACCGCCTCGACGGCGGCATCGATGGCGACGCCATGGTCGGTGGCGCCGGCAACGACACCTTCGCCGTCGATGCGGCCGGCGACAACGTGATCGAAGCGGCGGGAGGGGGCACGGACACCATCCTCAGCGGCATTTTGCTCACCCTCCCGGACGAAGTGGAGAACCTCGACCTCAACGGGTTCGGCAACCTCCTCGGCATCGGCAATGGGGTGGCCAACGAGATCACCGGCAACGGCGGCGACAATCGTCTTCAGGGCCGTGGCGGCGACGATATCCTCGAAGGCAAGGCGGGCAACGACGCCATGCGGGGCGGATTCGGCGCGGATCACTTCACCTATCGTGCGCTCGGCGTCGGCCTCGCCGTCGCGAGCAACGTGGCCGGCACCGATGCGGCGGACACGATCGCCGACTTCAACGTCAACGCCGACGACATGAGATTTCTCGCCGCGGTGTTCGATCCGCAGGGCGCGATCGGCCTCAACACCCTGGTGAATGGCGTCAGCTTCTCCGTGATCGCGGCGGCCTATGACGGCACCGACGCCGGGTCCAACCAGAATTTCGACGACGGCCAGGCGACGTTCGTCTTCTCGACGACGGACTCGATACTCTATTACGATGCCGACGGCTCGGGCGCCGGCTACACCACGATCGCGACCCTGGAGAATGGTGCCGACCTCACGGCGGACGACATCGAGATCGTGGCGGTCTAGGGCGCGTTCCGTTCATGTTGAACCGCTCCTCCCCCTGCGGGAGGGGGCCGATCCGACCGGGTCTACGTGGTCGGAACGTGCTCTAGGGCGCGAGCTCTCAGGCGAACGGCATCGCGATCACCCGCAGCTCGAGCTTGCCCCGCGCCATCAGATCGAGGCAGGACGCGACGATCCTGGCCTGGGCCGCGAGCCGCGGGCGGAGGCCCAGCCACATCGGCGTCAGCATCATCACGTTGTGGATCGTCAGATTACGGATGTAGGCGGTGGCCTCGTCGGTGTCCCCCGGGGTGCCCATCAGCGTGGCCACCCGGCCATAGGGCGCCATGGCGCCGAAGGTGCGGCGGAGGGCTTTGGCGCCGAGGTTGTCGAGCGCCACATCCAGGCCCCGGCCATTGGTCCAGGCCTTGGTCGCCGCCACGAAGTCCTCGTCGCGGTAGCGGATCGGCAGTTCGACGCCGAGGTTCTGGACGAACGCCGCCTTCGCCGCGTCGCGGACCGTCGCCGCGCCGCGGGCGCCGCGCGGACGGGCGAGTTGAACGGCGACATGGCTGGTACCGCCGGCTCCGGCGTGGATCAGCACATGCTCGCCGGCCTGGACATTGGCGCGATCGTACAACGCCTCCCACGACGACGGCATCGACCGGCAACCGCGCGCCGGGCAAGGGGGTGTGCCGCGATCATCGGCGTCGGGCGGTTCGGCGCCGCCGGCCATGAAGCACAGCGCCCGCTCCCAAGGCTCGACGAGCGGCGTGCCGCTGGGCAGCCAGGAGGGATGCTCGAACCCGACGCGCAAGAGCCGCCGAGGGATCAGCCGGGCCAGCCGGAGGAGGTCCAGGCCATGGTTCGGCCAGACTTTCCGGGCGCGGACTTCGAGACCTTCGCGCGCCGGCAGGGCATCGAGCCGGACATTGGGAATGCCGTCGACGCGGGCGAGGACGCCGTCGACATAGGCGCCGGGCAGGCCGCGCGGGCGATGGAACTTGCGCGACCGCGCCAGGGTGCGGATGCCGTTGGCGTAGAGGGCGCCGGCGACGCTGTCGCCTTCGCGGGCCTCGACCGGTTGCCCCTCCCAGCGGAACGACAGGCGTGCCGGGTTCGCGTGCCCGAGACGCTCCATCGTCAGGCGAGGAAGGGTGCGTCCTGGCGAACCTCGATCAGGGTGGGGCCGTCGGCCTTGAACGCCTTCTTCAGCGCGGCCTTCACCCCCTTCAGGCTGGTCGGGCGCACGGCCTTCGCCCCGAAGGCCTTGGCCAGGGCCAGGTAGTCCGGGTTGGTCGGGCTCACGCCGATCTGCGGGATGCCCTTGCGGATCATGTCGTCACGAATCTGTCCCAGACCGTCGTTGTTCCACAGCAGGATGGCGATGGGCAGCTTGTGCTCCACAGCCGTTCCCAGGTCCTGGACCGTGAACAGGAACCCGCCGTCTCCGGCCACGGCCACGCAGGCTCGATCGGGGGCCGCGAGCTGGCCGCCGATGGCGGCGGGCAGGGCGTAGCCCAGGGTGCCGAATCCGACCGGGTGCGCCCAGGTGCGCGGCCGGCGGCAGGGAAAGGCGACGTTAGCGGTGTAGGCGATCTGGGTCATGTCGCTGAAGACGTGGCCATCGTCGGGCAGGGCATCGCGAAGCGCTCCCAGCAGCTTGATGTGCTTGCGGGCGAGGGGGCCGAATGTCGCGTCGTTGGCGGCCCGCACCGTCCGCAGCGCCGCCGCCGGGAAACCGCGATCGGCGCTGTCGCCCGGACCGAGTTCGGCCGAGATGGCGCGCAAGGTCGCCCCGCCGTCCGCCAGGATGCCGACGTCGGGCGGATAGTCGCGGACCAGGTTTTCGGCGTCGATGTCGATGCGGATCAGCTTGCCCTTGATCGGCAGGCGGTCGATCCAGAAGTCGGTCTCGGAAAGCTCGGTACCAACCGCGACGATGACGTCGGCCGCGGCGAGGAACGCGTGGGTCGGTTGCAGCGACAGGGTCGATCCGAGGCAGAGCGGGTGGTCGTGGGGCACCGTCCCCTTGGCGGCCGTGGTCAACAGGATGGCCGCTCCCAACCTCTCCGCGAGTCCCGCCACGGCGGCGCCATGGTCGACCACGCCACCGCCGCATATAATGACGGGGCGCTTCGCCTTGGCGAGCAGGCGCGTCGCTTCGGCGACGGCGGCGGCGTCGGGAGACGGCCGACCCGCGGGGCGGCGCGGATCGTTCTTGAAGGTTGCCGGCTGGTGCAGGACGTCCAGGGGCACCTCGATGTGCACGGGTCGGGGACGGGCGGAGGCGAAATGGGCGAAGGCCCGCCCCACCGCCTCGGGCACCTGATCCGCCCGCATCGCGGTCGTGGAAAATGCCACCAGGGGGGCGATCGCGTCGCTTTGGCGGGTGATCTCGTGCAGCCGACCGCGCCCGGCCCCCAGGTTCTCCGTTTCGTTGACACTGGACAGCACGAGCATCGGCATGGAATCGGAGAACGCCTGGCCGATGGGTGTGGCCGCGTTCATCAGGCCCGGACCGGTGATCAGCAGGCACAGGGCCGGCTTGCCCGATACCCTGGCGTAGCCGTCCGCCATGAATCCCGCGCCCTGCTCGTGGCGGGGCTGGATGTGGCGCATGCCGGTCAATCCCAGGCCGCGGTACAGCTCCAGGGTGTGGACGCCGGGGATGCCGAAGACCGTGTCGATGCCGTAGGCCTCGAGCAGGGTCATGGTCGCCTGGCCACAGGTCACGTTGCGCGCCATCGGGGCTCCCAGGGAAAGTGAGGCGGCGGCGGTGCCGCTACCTTGTGATGATCGACGGCCCGATGCTAGGTTGTCAATGCAAGCCCGGATATGGAGCGTCAGGATGAGCGGAAACGGCAAGGCGCGGGGCGGATGGGGTGCGGACTCCGAATACGGCACTTTGCGCGACGTGCTTTTGTGCCGGCCCGAGTACTTCCGCTGGCTGCCGACCAGCTCGATCTCCAAGGCGACGCTGCGCAGCGGCGCGAAGTTCGATCGCCAGCTCGCCATGAAGCAGCACAGCGAGATGGTGAAGGCGTACGAGGAGGCCGGGGTCCGCGTGCACTACCTGGAGCCCGAGGAGACGCTGCCCTACCAGGTCTACGCCCGCGATTCGAGCTTCATGACCCCGTTCGGCGCCATCGTCTGCCAGCCGCACCAGTGGTGGCGGCGCGGCGAGTACGCGCCGGTGATCCGCTTCTACCAGAAGAACGACATCCCGATCTGGAAGATGATCACGGCCGCCGCCTTCGAGGGTGGCGACTTCGACATCATCGAGCCGGGTGCCGCGCTCATCGGCTATTGCGGCGAGCGCACGCAGGAGCCGGCGGCGCAACAGGTGCAGGGCTGGCTGGAGAAGGAGGGCTGGGAAATCAAGCTCGCCCCCATCGCCGAGCATTACGTTCACATCGACCTGATGGTCTGCATGCTGGGCCACAAGCTCGCGGCGGTTTGCACCGACACCACCGATGACTGGATCCTGGATTGGCTGCGGGGGCGAAAGATCGAGATCATCCCGGTCAGCTATCGCGACACCATGGCGCTTGGCTGCAATGTCGTGGCGATGGGCGGCGACAAGGTGCTGTCGACCTCTCAGAGCAAGGACCTGAACGCGCGGCTCAGGTCCCACGGCTTCGAGGTCTATGATCCCGATGTGACGATGTTCACCATGGGCGGCGGCGGCGTGCACTGCATGGCGCAACAGTTGCGGCGGGATCCGGTCTAACCCCGCATTTCCCAAGTGAACGCTTCAACTGATGCCTGAATGGGCCATTTCTAGTATAAAAATCATAGTCTTAAGGATGTTGGAGGGCAACTTGGACGCGGAACCCGGAGGGTGAATCGGATCGCGGTCCACTGCGGCCCGTTTTCGACCGCCGCCTGAAACTGGAGTTCCACGGTTCGCGGGTCACGTCCGGCGCAGGTCTGCTCGCCTACCGCGATCTGGACGACGCCTTGGGTCTAACCGCATCGGCCGGGAATGTCCTGGCCGACAGTCCGTCTTTGGCCGCCTCGGCGGCTACGAGGATGTGAACGACGCCGATCGGTTGGGGCGCGATCCCGCGATGCGCTGGATCGTTGGTGGCAAGGCCGTCGAGCGAGGCGGCGCCTCGACCTGAAGTGGCCTCCGACGGGCGGTTGCGCCTGCAGACGCACGCCGACGTGTGGCTGATGAACGATTCGTACGCCAACGATCCCAGGATCGCCGAACGGCTGGGGCCGGAGCTGATGGACGGGACCGTGTCCTCGTTCAGTCCGACCGAAGGTGCGTTCTACGTCGGCATCGACACCGCCACGGCGGCGGCCATCGAGGTCTATCCGGTGGGTACGGAACTGGTGCCGGGAAAGGGCCAGGGCGTGCCCGTGCAGTTCCGCAAGGGAAGCCCGGCGGACTTCGGACCCGTGCACGTGGCGCTGGCGGTGCCGGTCAGCCGGGCGGACATCGCCCGCATCGGCGAACGCGAAGGCTGGCGCACCCTACCGTGCCGGCGGGGCGGAAGCTTCGACGTGATCGAGTTCTGGCTGGAAAACCGGACGATGCTGGAGCTTGTTCCCGAGGACGAGGTGGCCAAGACCATCGCCGTTCTCAGGATGCCGAAGCGCCGGTCGTGATCGGGCGTCGCGGCACCGCGAGCAGGGCCGCGGCGGCGAGTTGCAGGCCGATGCAGAGAGCCAGCGTCGCGCCGTAGCCGCCGGTCGCGTCGCGGACCAGCCCGACAAGGCCGGGGCCGAGGGCGTAGGCGAACTGGCCGACACTCGACATCAGGCCGATCACCACGGCGAACGAGCCGGCGTCGAATTCGCGCTGGGCGACGATCGGCGGCAGGGTGGTGACGGTGCCCAGCGAGAAGCCGAACACGGCGCACGCGGCGAAGGTCACCGCCGGGGTCGCCGGCGCCAACCACAGCACCGCCATGGCCCCGGATTGGACCGTGAAAGCCGTCGCGGCGACGATGCGCTGGTTCAGGCGATCGATCAGAAGCCCCAGGGCGAGCCGGCCGAGAAGGGCCGACCCGGTCATGACGCCGACGCTGAGACCCACCAGCCGAGGTCCGAGCACCGGGGTCAGCATCGCGACCTGATGGACCAGGAACCCGACCATGGCCATGAAGCCGATCGCGAACGGTCCCGCCACCAGCCAGAAGCGGCCGCTGAGGAGAAGCTGGGTGCGGCTGAGGGCGGCAGGGGGCGCGGCCCCGGCGCCCGGCACCCGCTGCGGACGGTCGATGCCGACCGCGACCACGGGCACCAGCACCAGCAGCACCGCGCCGACGGCGATCAGCATCGCGACGCGAAGCCCCAGATCGGTCGTTAACAGCACCAGCACCGGAACGACGAGGATGCCGCCCAGGCTGGCGCCGTTGAGGGCGAGGCTGATGGCCAGGCCGCGCCGCCTGTCGAACCACAGCCCCAGGATGGTGCTGATGGCGGCGCTGCCGAGCACGGCCCAGCTCACGGACATGGTGGCGTAGGACGCGTAGAGGTGCCAGGGCCGGTGCGCGAAGCCCAGCGCGAGCAAGGCCGCGACGAGGAACCCGATGCCGGTGAGGACCAGGCGTCGCGGACCGAAGCGCCGGACGCCCTCGGCCACCATGGGCAGCAGGCAGGCGCTGACGATGTACGACGCGGTGCTGGCCCCCGAGATGAGGGACGCCGACCAGCCGTGTTCGCGTTGCAGGGCGGCCAGGTACGCGCCATGCCCGTAGAAGCACAACCCCCAGCCGAACATCGCCATCACGGCGCAGGCGGCGACCACACGCCAGCCGCGGTAACGGTAGGAAGACTCGTCCATGAGGACCTTCGGGCGATGGGCAGCGGCCCTTGAAGCAAAGATTTGATCGGCGGATTGACCTCTAACTACCCAGGGGCTCGGTTGACCGTATCCGGATTCCGTGCCAACGTTTCGCCTGAAAATCAAGAGGCTCACGACGACCGTGAGCGAAGGGGCTGAACTCGCGTCCGGCGCAAGTCGGCGGCAACATCCGGGAGGTGCCACGATGTATGATCTCGATCGAATGAAGGGGATGGCCGCGAAGGGCAAGGTGTCGCGGCGTGATTTCGTTCAGTTCGCCCTCGCTTTGGGCCTCTCGGTGACGGCGGCCGAGACCATGTTCGTGAAGGCCGCCCGGTCCGAGCCGAAGCGCGGCGGCTTCCTGCGCATCGGCGGCGCGCACGGCTCGACGACCGACACCCTCGACCCGTCGAACTACTTGGATACCTACAGCCAGTCGGTGTTCGGCGGCTACATGAGCAACTCGCTGACCTTCATCAATCACAAGGGTGAGTGGGAGCCCGACCTGGCGGAGAGTTTGGAACCGTCCGACGACGCGGCCCAGTGGGTCGTCCGCCTGCGCAAGGGCGTGACCTTCCACGACGGCAAGGACTTCACCTCGGAGGACGTGATCGCTACGACCAACTTTATTCGCGGCGAAGAGTCGAAGTCGCCGGTGAAGTCGACCCTCGAGTCGGTGGTCGAGGTGAAGGCCGACGGACCGCACACGGTCATCTTCAAGATGTCCGCCGGCAACGCGGATTTCCCCTACGTGCTGAGCGACCTGCTGTACTGCATGCTGCCGTCGCGGGATGGCGTGGCCGATTGGCAGTCCGGGGTTCGCACCGGCGCGTTCATCCTGGAGAACTTCGAGCCCGGCGTGACCTGCAAGCAGAAGCGCAACCCCAACTATCACTGGGAGGGGCGCCCCTACTTCGACGAGGTCGAATCCCTGGTGCTGACCGATGTCGTGGCGCGCACCAACGCGCTCACGACCGGCGATATCCACTACATGAACCGCTGCGACCTCAAGACGCTGAACCTTCTCGAGCGGACCCAGGGCGTGGTGGTGAGCGAGCTCACCGGCTTCGGTCATCTGACTCTGCCGATGCTGACCACCGTGGCACCGTTCGACGACGTGAACGTCCGGCGTGCGCTCAAGCACGCGATCAACCGGCAGGACATCGTCGACAAGATCTTCTTCGGCCACGCGACGCCGGGCAACGACAACCCGATCCCGCCGCCGCCGTCGGTCAAGTACGCGACCGTGCCGGAGCCGATCCACGTGTACGACCCGGACAAGGCGAAGTTCTATTTGAAGGAAGCCGGACTGTCGTCGCTGAAGGTCGATCTTTCCATGGCCGATGCAGCGTTCGCCGGTGCGGTGGATACGGGCGTGCTGATCCGCGAGCACGCGGCCGCCTGCGGCATCGACGTGAACGTGGTGCGCGAGCCGAACGACGGCTACTGGGACAATGTCTGGCTGAAGAAGCCGTGGTCGGCGTCGTACTGGTCGGGCCGGCCGACGGTCGACTGGATGTTTACCCAGGCCTACCTGGGGGGCGTCGCGTGGAACGAGACCCGGTGGACCAACGCCCGTTTCGACGAGCTGGTGAACGGAGCCCGCGCCGAATTGGACGATGCCAAGCGCGGGACGATGTACGCCGAGGCCCAGCAGATCCTGCACGACGACGGCGGGCAGGTGGTGCTGGTGTTCCGCAACTTCGTCGACGCGCATTCGGACACGCTGGCGCACAACGAGGTCGCGGTGAACTGGGAGATCGACGGCCTCAAGCTCGCCGAGCGTTGGTGGTTCGCGTAACTTCGGCTTAGCGGGATCCCGGTCGGTCGCCGGCGCGTGCCCGGTGACCGACTGGTCTTGCGGGCGGAGACTCCCTTGCACCCCATCGTCAGGACCCTGCTTCAGCGGGTGTCGTTGAGTGTCGCCACGTTGCTGGCGGTTTCGGTCATCATCTTCCTGATGATCGAGGCCCTGCCCGGGAACTTCGCCTCCGCGATCCTAGGGCAGTCCGCGACGCCCGAGAGGGTCGCCGCGTTCGAACGGCAGATCGGTCTCGACCGGCCGCCGGTTGAGCGCTACGTCGTCTGGCTGGGCAATCTGCTGCAAGGTGACTTCGGGAATTCTCTGGCGAGCGCGGGCTCCCCGGTGGGGCACGAACGCACCGTGATGTCCCTGGTCGGTCCCCGCCTCAAGAACACGATGTTCCTGGCCGGCCTCGTGGCCGTCGTAGCGGTGCCGATCTCCCTCGCCCTCGGCTTGCTGGCCGCGCTCTACCGCAACGGAATCTTCGATCGCCTGGTCAACCTGACGACCCTGACCTCGATCTCGGTGCCCGAATTCTTCATCGCCTACATCCTGATGTTGTTCTTCGCGGTGCGCCTGCCCTGGTTCCACTCTCTGGCGACCGTCAACACCGACACCGAACTGCTGGAACGGGTGGCGCGTTGCACGCTGCCGGCACTGACGCTCGTGCTGGTCATCGTCGCGCACATGATGCGGATGACCCGGGCGTCGATCATCAATCTCCTGGCCAGTCCCTATGTCGAGACCGCGCGGCTGAAGGGGCTGTCGCCGGCGCGCGTCATCGTCCATCACGCCTTGCCCAACGCCTGGGCGCCGATCGTCAACGTGATCGCCGTCAACCTTGCCTACCTGGTGGTCGGCGTCGTCGTCGTCGAGGTAGTGTTCGTCTATCCCGGGGTAGGCCAGCTCATGGTGGATTCGGTCTCCGCCCGCGACATCCCGGTCGTCCAGGCCTGCGCGCTGGTGTTTGCGATCGCCTACATCGGACTCAACCTCATCGCCGACTTGGTGGCGATCATCACCAACCCGCGCCTGCTCAGGCCGCGATGACGACGGGCACCAAGGAAATCCCGACGCCAACCGTCCGCCGTGGCCTTCTGGCAACGGCGTGGCGGGAACTCAAACGCGCGCCGATCTCGGCATGGTTCGGGCTGGCGGTCGTCTTCGCCTACGTGTTCGTCGGCGTCTTCGCCCCGTGGGTGGCGCCCTATGGCGAGGCCGAAATCGTCGGCGCCCAGTATCAGGCATGGGGCGGCCAGCACGTCTTCGGCACGGATCAGCTCGGCCGCGACATGCTGTCACGGCTCGTCTTCGGGGCCCGCAACACCATCGGAATCGCCTTCTTGACCACGGCGCTTTCGTTCCTGATCGGCGGCATCATCGGGATGATCGCCGCGATCGTCGGCGGCTGGCTGGACCAGGTTCTCGCTCGGCTGGTGGACGTACTGATGGCCATTCCGCAGCTCGTCTTCGCCCTCGTGCTGCTGTCGATCTTCGGGACCTCGGTCGTCAACCTCATCCTCATCATCGCCGTGCTCGACTCGACCAGGGTGTTCCGCCTTGCCCGCGCGGTGGCGATGAACGTGGTCGTGCTCGATTTCGTGGAGGCCGCCAAGCTGCAGGGCGAGAACATCCTGTGGATCGCGACACGGGAGGTATTGCCGAACATCCTGCCGCCCATGGTGGCCGAGTTCGGCCTGCGCTTCTGCTTCGTGTTTCTGACCATCAGCGCGCTCTCGTTCCTCGGCCTCGGGATTCAGCCGCCCACGGCGGACTGGGGCTCGATGGTGCGCGAGAACGCGACCCTGATCAGCTACGGCGACATCACGCCGCTGCTGCCGGCGGGCGCGATCGCCCTCCTGACCGTCGGGGTCAACTTCGTGGTCGATTGGTTCCTGCACAAGACCAGCGGGCTCAAGGATGGACATTGAGTCGCCGCTCCTCGAGATCCGTGGCCTGCGCATCGAGGGTGAAAGCGGCGAGGTCTGGCACGAGATCGTCAAGGGCATCGACCTGACCCTGCGCCGGGGCGAGGTTTTGGGTCTGATCGGTGAATCGGGCGCCGGCAAGTCGACCGTCGGGCTCGCCGCGATGGGCTATGCGCGGCCTGGCTGCCGCATCACGGCGGGGTCGATCCGGTTCGATGGCCTCGATCTCGCGCGTCTGCCGGAGTCGGAAAAGCGCAAGCTGTGGGGTCCGCGGATGGCCTACGTGGCGCAATCCGCCGCCGCGGCGTTCAATCCGGCGCATCGGCTGATCGACCAGTACGTCGAGACGCCGGTCGTCCATGGCATCGAATCCGAGGGCGAGGTGAAGCGCCAGGCCGTCGACCTGTTCCGCCGCCTGCACCTGCCCGATCCCGAGCGGATCGGCGAACGCTACCCGCACGAGGTTTCGGGCGGACAGTTGCAGCGGGCGATGACCGGAATGGCGATGGCGTGCCACCCGGACCTGCTGATCTTCGACGAACCGACGACGGCGCTCGACGTGACGACGCAGATCGAGGTCCTGGCCGCGATCAAGGAGGTCGTGCGTCATCTCCATACCGCCGCGATCTACATTTCCCACGACCTCGCGGTGGTCGCGCAGATGGCGGATCGGGTCATGGTGCTGCGCCATGGCGAACTGGTGGAGGAGGCTACCACCCGGGAGATGCTGGCTAACCCGCGCGAGGCCTACACCAAGTCCCTGTGGGCGGTGCGCTCGCTGTACAAGCAGGAGGAGTCGAGCCGCGACGTCGTCCTGTCGGTGCAGGGAGTCGCTGCCGCGTACGGGCGGGGGATCAAGGTCCTCGAGGATGTCTCGATCGACGTGCCCTTGGGCAGGACCGTGGCCGTGGTCGGCGAATCCGGGTCGGGCAAGTCCACGCTGGCGCGGGTCATCACCGGGCTTCTGCCGCCGCTGGCTGGGACCATCCAGTTCCAAGGCAAGGCGCTGCCACCGGCCTTGCGCAATCGGCCACGCGACCTGTTGCGGCGCGTGCAGATGATCTACCAGATGCCCGACACGGCGTTGAACCCGCGCCGGCGCGTGCGCGACATCCTGGGCCGCCCGCTTGCCTTCCACCTTGGCCTTACGGGCCAGGCTCGGGACCGGCGGCTGATCGAGCTTCTGGAGATGATCGAGCTGGATGCCCGGTTCCTCGATCGCCTGCCGTCGGAATTGTCCGGCGGACAGAAGCAGCGCATCTGCATCGCCCGGGCGCTTGCCGTGAATCCGGACCTGATCATCTGCGACGAGGTGACCTCGGCCCTCGACCAGATCGTCGCCGAGGGCATCCTCAAGCTGCTCCTGCGCCTGCAGAAGGACCTCGGGGTGTCCTACCTGTACATCACCCACGACCTCGCGACCGTGAAGGCGATCGCCGACGAGATCGTCGTCATGCATCGCGGGCGCGTCGTGCAGAAGGGGCCGAAGACGACCGTGCTCACGCCGCCGCACCATCCCTACACCGAACTCCTGCTGTCCTCGGTTCCCGAGATGAATCCGGATTGGCTGGATGGGGTCCTCGCCCGAAGGGCGATCGCGGCGGCGGGCTAGGGCGCCGGCATGCTGTTCATGGTCATCGAGCGGTTTCGCGATCAGGACATGGTACCGGTGTACCGGCGCTTGCGCGACCAGGGTCGTGCACTGCCCGCGGGGTTGCAGTACGTCGACAGTTGGGTCGAGGCGACGTTCGGTCGCTGCTTCCAGCTCATGCGCTGCGATGATGCGCGCCTGCTGCAGGCTTGGGTTCTGCAGTGGCGGGGGCTCGGCGTGACCTTCGAGATCGTCCCCGTCGTGGAAAGCGTGGAGACGCGAGCCATCGTGGCGCCGCATCTGGACCCAACCGAACCATGAGAGCCAGGGAGAACCCATGGACGCCGTGAAGAAGTCCGCCTTCGACTGGGTCGGGGCCAACCGCGACCGTTTGTCCGAATGGCACGCGACCGTGTGGGACTTCCACGAGCCCGCCTGGCGCGAATACCGCTCGGCGGCGTGGTACGTCGACCTGCTCCGCCGCGAAGGCTTCGACGTGGAGGAGGGCAGCGGCGGCATGCCGACCGCCTTCTGCGCACGGTGGGGCAAGGGCGGCCCGGTGATCGGCGGCTATGCCGAATACGACGCCGTCCCCGGCAACAGCCAGGATCGCGTGCCCCGCGAGAAACCCCGCGAGGGCGTGCACCGTTGGGCCGCGGGCCACACCGATCCCCATTCCGCTCTAGGCATAGGCGCCCTCGGCGGGCTTCTGGCCGCCAAGCACGCGATGGAGACGCACAAGATCAAGGGCACCCTCAAGTTCATGGGCGAGCCGGCGGAGAAAGTCTGCGGCTCCAAGCCGATTCACGCCGCCAAGGGCTACTACGACGACATGGACGCGGCGGTATGCTGGCATCCCTCGTTCGGGGCCGGGCGGGCCAACACCCTGGTGTGGGACACCCACTGCGGCGCGTACTGGAGCAAGGTGTTCACCTTCGAATGCCTGGCGCCGGAGACCTGGGCCGCCATGGGCGCCTCCGAGGGGGCGAGTGCCCATACCATCGCCCGGGCGCCGGGCGCGATCGATGCCGTCTGCCTGATGTACACGACCACCAAGTACACCAAGGAGTCGATGCTGCCGCATACCGGCACCTGGACGATCAACGAGGCGATCCTGGCCGCCGGCCAGGCGACCTCGGACAACCTGGCGCCGCGTTTCAGCCAGATACAGTTCTCGTGGCGATCGCCCACGCTCGCCATGCAGGAGCGCATCAACAGCGTGCTCGACAACAACGCCGAGCATGTCGCCAAGATCACCCACTGCGCCCTGCGCTCGGCCTGGGTGACCAAGACCCGGGTCGGCCTGCCGAACCATGCCATGGCCGAGATCTGCTACCGCAATCTGGAGCTGGCCGGCCCACCGATGTGGGCCGAAACGGCCCGGGCCTTCGGCCGAGAAATCCAGAAGAACCTCGGGTTCGAGCCGATGGCGGACCCGATCCTCGACAACATGCAGCGCCTGTCGTCTCCCCAGGAGACCGAGGCGATGGTGCGGTCCCAGCTTCCGCCCTGGCAGCTCAACTACACCTCGGACGACTACGTCGACTACACCTGCCAGACTCCGACGGCGCGGCTGATCGTCGGCCGCTGCACGCTCAAGAGCCCAATGGCTGGCTACCAGTATCCGGCCTGGGCGTGGAACGCGCTCGGCGGCTACGCGCCGACCATCGATCCGTCGGTGATCTCCGCCGCCAAGTGCATCGCCGGCACCAAGCTCGACCTCATCACCCAGCCCGGCGAACTCGCCCGCGCCCGCGCCGAGTTCGCCCTGCGCACCGGCGGGGGGGTCGGCGGCTCGACCTGGGTGGCGCCCCTGCTGCCCAAGAACTTCCCGGCCCCGATCCACTTCCGCTGGCCGGAGTACGTGACGACCCCGCGCGGCCACGAATGGTGGATCCCCGAGGGGGCGTGACCCCCTCGGGGGGGGGGGCTCGGACCAGCGCCCCTACAGTTGATCGATCAAGGCTCCAGCGTGGTCCTGGGCGAAGCGCGCGAGCGGGATGGGATCCCGGCCCAGCACGCGATGCACACCGTCGGCCAACGTGGCCGACTGGCCGGAGCGGATGCGCTCGTACAGGTAATCCAGCACGTCGGCATAGTACGGGCTGGCGCCGCCGGCGATCGTCTCGCGTCGGTAGGCAGCCGGTTCGACGTCCGCGTACGTGAACGTCCGGCCGGTGGCACGGCTAAGAATCGCGGCAACATCGGCGTGGCTGAGGGCCTCCGGCCCGGACAAGTCGATCGCCGAACCTTCCCAACCTGGCGCGGACAGGACCTTGATCGCCACGGCGGCGATGTCGCGCACGTCGATGAAGGCGACGCGCCCCTGACCGGCGGCGGCCCGCAGCACCCCCTTGGGGAAGTACGTGAGGAAATTCTGGTGGAACCAGCCGGGCCTGAGGGCGATGCCACCGATCCCGGATTCGATCACCTGCCGGTCGCCCTTGGCATGGGTCCGGGCGAATGGCACCGGGGACGCCTCGTCGGTCGACAGCGCCGACAGCCGGGCGAGCCGCTTGACCCCGGCCCGCTTGGCTGCCGCGATCAGGTTGGCCTGCAACCGAAGCACGTCCGGGTTCTCGAACGAGCCCATGAACACCGCCTCGACCCCCGCGCACGCCCGGTCGAGCGAGGCCGGGTCGTCGAGCGATCCGAAGGCCGGCTCGACGCCCTTCGGCAAGCTTCCCATCTTCGCGCGGTCGCGCACCAGGGCACACGTCGCCGCTCCCGCCGCCATGAGTTGTCGCGCCACCTCGCTCCCGACCTTCCCCATGACGCCGGTGACGAGGATCATGTCCGGTACGTCACCCCCGGCAGGATGCACAGCATCTCGTACAGCAGGTTGGCGGCGTTCAGCGCGGTGTTGCCGCTGGGGTCGTAGGGCGGCGAGACTTCGACCAGGTCGCAGCCGACGATCTTGAGGCCGCGGCAGCCGCGGATCACCTCGATGCCCTGCGACAGGGTCAGGCCGCCGATCTCGGGCGTGCCGGTGCCGGGGGCGCAGGAGGGGTCGAGCCCGTCGATATCGAACGACAGGTAGACAGGCCCCTTGCCGACCTTCTTGCGGACTTCGACCATGAGGGGGGCCAGCGACTTGTACCAGCACTCCTCGGCCTGCACGACGCGGAAGCCCTGGTCGCGCGACCAGTCGAAATCCTCGGCCGCGTAGCCGGTGCCGCGCAGGCCGATTTGCACCACACGCTTGCCGTCGAGCAGCCCTTCCTCCACCGCGCGGCGGAACGGCGTCCCGTGGGTGATGCGCTCGCCGAACATGGTGTCGTTGATGTCGGCGTGGGCGTCGACGTGGACCATGCCGAGGGGCCCATGCTGCTTCTTCATGGCGCGCAGGATGGGCAAGGCGATGGTGTGGTCCCCGCCAAGCGTCAAGGGAATGCACCCGTGGCGGAGGATCGCGGCATAGGCGCGCTCGATGATCCGCATGCTCTTGGAAATGGAGTAGGTGTTTATCGCCACGTCGCCGATGTCGGCGACTTGCAGGCTATCGAACGGCGCCGCCCGGGTCGCCATGTTGTACGGGCGGATCAGGCAGGATTCGGCGCGAATCTGGCGTGGTCCGAAGCGGGTCCCGGCCCGGTTCGAGGCACCGATGTCGAAGGGCACGCCGACGAAGCAGGCGTCGAGCCCGGCGGCGGATTTCTTGGTGGGCAAGCGCATCATCGTCGCCGGCCCGCCGAAGCGAGGCATCTGGTTGCCGCCCAGCGGCTGATTCAAGCGGTCAGGCATGGCGACCCCCGGAGTTCCGTAACTCCGCCATCCTATCGCAGGCTGGGTCTGTCGCCCATGTTTTCGACCGTGAGTGTCCTTGGCCCTCGACCGCCAGGATGACCACGCCATCCGCGCGTTCGCTCGACGGCGGACCGGCACCCGCTCGGTATCGATCGGCGGCGACCACGCGATCACGGGCAAGGACGCGCGCCTGACCGGTGGGCGGAAATGCGCGTTGCTGCACTTCGACGCCCACCGCGATGACTGCGAGCATATCCCGCACTGGCTGGGCAGCGTCCGGTCCGCAGCGCATTGGGCGGCGTACGCCTTGGTCTAGAATCATGTCGATGCCGGCCGCAGCATCCAGCTCGGCATGCGCGGCAACCCGATCAAGCCGCGCAAGGACATCCACGAGAGCAAGATCGGCTACCGGTTGATCCCGGCCGAGGAGTACTTCACCCTCGGCATCGACGAAACGATCCGCATCATCCGCGAGCGGGTGGGCGACATGCCGTTCTACATCACGTTCGACCTCGACGTGCTCGGTCCGGCTGAGGCGCAGGCGGCGACGTGGTTTGCCTGATCCCGACCAAGGACAATCCGTCGAACATCACCTCGATGACCGCCATGGCGCTGATGTTCGAGATGATCGCCTTGATCGTGGACGACCTGGCGACGAACGGCAATCTGTGACAGGTGGGCGGGCGCCCACGTCACATGAAAACGCCGCAGGGGGCGCGGCGGTTCCGTGTCGGTCCCGCAGTACCCGCTTGAGTCTCGCCGGCGCCTGGTGGACAATCGCGCCATGAGCCAGGTTCTGACCGACGCCGAAGTCGCCCGCTTTGGGCGCGACGGGTTCGTCCATCCCATCGACGTGCTGCCCGAGGCCGAGGCGCTGGCTTTTCGCCGCCGCCTCGAGGACGCTGAGGCGCGCTTCGGGCCCATGCATTATGTGATGAAGCCCCACCTTCTGTTGACCCTGGCGGACGAATTGGTGCATCACCCCCGCGTGGTCGGCGCCGTCGCCGATCTTCTCGGCCCCGACGTGCTGATGTGGGATTCGGCCTTCATCATCAAGGAACCGCGCACCGACAAGTTCGTGAGCTGGCACCAGGACTTGACGTACTGGGGGCTGGAACCCGACGAGGTCGTCTCGGTCTGGCTGGCGCTGTCGCCGGCGACCGCCGAGAACGGCTGCATGCGGATGATGCCGGGCAGCCACGCCCGCGGCATGGTCGACCATCGCGAGACCCTCGGCCCCGACAACGTCCTGTCGCGCGGCCAGACCATCGCGCAGCCGATCGACGAATCCCAGGCGGTCGTTGCGTCGTTGCGACCGGGCCAGATGTCCCTGCACCACGGCTGGACGTTTCACGCGTCCTACCCGAATCGATCGGACGAACGGCGAATCGGCTTCAACATGAACCTCATGACGCCGCGCGTGCGTCAGACCAAGGTGTCAAACGACACCGCCATGCTGCTCTGCGGAGAGGACCGTATCGGTCATTTTGCGCCGGAGCCTCGCCCGGCCCATGACTTCGCGCCCGAGGCCTGTGCCATCCAGGCGGAAGTTTGCCGGCGGCGCGGGGATACCATCGTCCCCAACGCCGCCGACACCATGATCAACGCCGCGTCCAGGCGATCCTAGCGTCCTGGCCGCGGCAGCGCTGAGGTACGCGGGCTGCCCCTAAGAGCCGCCTTTGCGATTGTTCTCACCACTCTTGATCAAGGTCTCGGTCGCCATCGCGCTGGCGCTGGCCTGACCGTCATCGTGCCCTGAATCGCCGGCACTGAATCCGGACGCGGCGTCCGAACCGCTGGCGCTCATGGTATCGGTATCGGTTCCACCAAACGTCTCGACCTCGCCGCCAACCGAGACGTCGACACCGATCTTGACCTCACCGCCCTCAAACGTCCCGTCGTCGCCGTTGCCGACCTCTATCGAGCCATCATCGCCGGTGCCGTCGTCGCCCTTGCTAAGATTGCCATCGCCGAAATCGCCGTCCCAGCCGCCATTGGGTTCGCCCTCGGCGAATCCTTGATCGGCGCCATCGGCGTAGGCAACTCCTGCCGACCCGAACAGGGCCATCGGCGTCACGGCGAGGACCGCTGCCATGGCCGCTGACAGGCCAAGACGCCGCGAGAACCGCGCATGGATGTGGTGCAATGGGTCCGGCCAATTGGAGTCATGTGCCGAGGCATGTTGTGACTCCATGCTCATATTATCTTGGGATGCTATGCGACGTCGAAAGTCTTTGTCAAATCGCTAACCAGAACACCGCCGGTCGCATGCCCCAACGTTGTTTCGCCGTGCAAGAACGGGACCGCACCGGGCGGGATAAAATCCTTCAATTTTACCGTCCCCGCCACAGGGGCTTGCGTTTCTCGGCGAAGGCGCGGGGGCCCTCCTTGGCGTCTTCGCTCGCCCACGCCTGGGTGCGCAAGGGGAGCTTGCCGGCGTCGCCCAGCGCATACGCCTCTTCCGCCGATGCGTGGCCGCAGGCGTCGAGCATCTGCTTGACGGCCGCGACCGAGATGGGTGCAGCCGCGACGATCCGTTCGGCGATCTCGCGGGCCGTGTCCATGACCAGGGGGCCGGGCACGACGCGCGCGAGCATGCCGTGGGCGAAAGCCTCGGGGGCAGTCAGCCGCCGCCCGGTCAACAGCATCTCGACCGCCAGAGGCTGCGGCAACAACCGCAGCAGGCGAGGCACGGTTCCGGCGTCACAGGTCAGGCCCAGGTTCACTTCGGACAGGAAGAACACCGCGTGCTCGGCCGCGACCATCAAATCGCAGGCCAGTGCCATCTCGAACCCGCCGGCCGCGCAATAGCCGTTCACGGCGGCGATCACCGGTTTGGTCAGGTCGAAACGGCGCATGATGCCGCCGAACCCGCCCTCGCCGAAGTTCATGTCGCCGTCGCCGGCGCTTCTGAGGTCCCAGCCGGCGGAGAAGAACCGTTCGCCGGCGCCGGTCAGGATCGCCACACGGGCCGACGGGTCGTCGCGAAAGCCGGCGAAGACCCGGTCCATCTCGCGGCTGGTTGCGGCATCGATGGCGTTGGCCTTGGGCCGATCGAGCGTGATCTCGAGGATCGCGCCCCGACGCATCGTGCGGACGACGGTCATGATTTCCTCCTACGACTTCTTCTTCGGCTTCATCGCGTCCCAGTCGGCGTCGGACATCACCTCGCCGAGGAAGCTGAATTCGCCGGCGCCCTTGAGCCATTCGCCGCCGTCGATGACGACGCATTCGCCGTTGACGAAGCCGCTTTCGTCGGCCAGCAGGTAACTCGCCAGGTTGGCCAGCTCGATGTGCTCGCCGACCCGCCCCAGGGGAACCTTGCCCGCCATTCGGCGTGCGACCTCGGGATTGGGCATCAGCCGCTCCCACGCGCCGGGGGTGGGGAAGGGGCCGGGGGCGATCGCGTTCAGCCGAATCCCCCGGCCGCCCCATTCGACCGCGAGGCTCCGGGTCATGGCCAGCACCCCCGCCTTGGCCATCGCCGAGGGGACGACGTAGCCCGAGCCGGTCCAGGCATAGGTCGTGACGATGCTGAGCACGTTCGCGCGCCGCTTCTCGGCCAGCCAGCGCCGGCCGCAGGCAAGCGTCATGTAAGCCGTGCCGTGCAGGACGATATTGATCACGGCATCCACCGCCCGCGGGCTCAGATCCTCGGATTTGGCGATGAAATTGCCGGCCGCGTTATTGACCAGCGCGTCGAGCGGCCCTTCCTTCCAGATCGCGTCGATCATGGCTTCGACCCGGGTGGCGTCACGCACGTCCACGCCGTGGGTCGTGACCTTGCCTCCGGTCGCGTCCGCCAGTTCATTCGCCGCCGCCGCCAGCACGTCCTCGCGCCGCCCGCAGATGACCAGCTCCGCTCCCAACTCGAGAAAGCGCCGGCCCATACTCCGGCCTAGCCCGGTGCCGCCGCCCGTCACCAGGATGCGCTTGCCGGCCAGAAGATCGGCACGGAACATGGCGGGCTTACGCGCCGACGAAGTTGGGCGCGCGTTTCGCGATGGCGGCCGTGATCGCCTCGCCTGCGTCCTGGCTCTCGCCGCAGATGTCGCCGGCCTTGCGCTCCGCGGCCAACTGTTCGCGCAGCGACCGGGTATGGGCGGTGTCGAGCAACGCCTTGCCTTGGCGGATGGCGACCGTCGGCCCCGCGGCCAACTTGGCTGCGAAAGCTCGCACCGCGTCGCCGAGGGTCGCCGAGGGAAGAACCTCGGTCACGAGACCCCTGGCGAGGGCCTCGGCCGCGCTCCAGGGGTCGCCGGTGAAGATGAACCGCTTGGCCTCGGCCAGCCCGATGATCCGCGGCAGGAACCATGTTCCGCCGGCATCGGGATTGTACGCCATGCGGGTATAGGCGCAGGTGAACTTGGCATCCTCGGCGGCGAAGCGAAAATCGCAGGCGAGCGCCATGTCCAGCCCGGCGCCGACGGCGGTACCATTCAGCCACGCAATCGTCGGGATCGGCAGGGTGGCCAACTCCTCGATCATGGCATGGGTCTCCTCCACCCAGCCGTAGTCGGCCACTCCCTTGGCCGCGACCTCGGCCCATTCCTTGACATCGGCCCCGGCCGAGAATCCCCGGCCGGCCCCGGTCACGACCACGCAGCGCACCGACGGAGCGTCGCGCGTGGCCCGCAACTCGGCCCGAAAACCCTTGAGAAGAGACAGATTCAGGGCATTCCTCGCATCCGGACGATTGAGCGTAAGGGTGCGGATCGCACCGTCGTCGGATCGCTCGACCTCGGCCATGAATGCCTCCTCGCCGCCTCGTGGTCCGCCCCAAACGCTTGATTCCCGATCATTGTGTTTGGGGCGGACCACAGGATGAGAGTCTCACTGGGGGTTCGGCCCGACGGATCGAGAACGATCCGTCGGAATCGAGCCCCTAGCACGGTCGAGCATAGTGGCGCCTCGGGAAGGTTCAATCTGTTTGTCGCCATAGCCACTTGTTAACGGTCAAGTGGGATAACAGAAGTACAGTCGTTCGGAACAGCGATCGGAAATCCCTCGTGCCCGCGTCACAGCAGAAGCTTTTCGTCGTCTTCGGCGGGGAACTCTCGGACCCCCAGTCCAGCACCTTCTCGGAGCCGGGCAAGTTGGACGTGCGCGGTATTTTCGAGTCCTACGACGAGGCCCTGAAGGCCTGGCGGGCGGCGAGTTTCTCGGCCGTGGACAACGCCTTCATCCGCTACCGCATCGCCCCTCTATCCTAAGGCAAATCGTCACGGCATACTGCCCCGGACCATGTTCGGGGGGACTCCGTGACCAAGCTTCAACTCGTGACCATTCCCGCCCGGAAGGGCAAGGCGTCGTTCGCGGCCAAGGGCCAGCACGTGCGGATCGTCAACACCCACGGCAACCAGGTGGTCGATACCTGGGCGTTCAACCGGGCCGACCTCGGCGAGTTCATGTCGATGGAGCACACCCGGGCCCAGACCGCGGCCCTGTTCTGGAACGTGGGCGATACCATGCTCTCGAACCGGCGGCGGCCGCTGCTCACGATCCTGTCGGATACGTCCCCCGGGATTCACGACAGCCTGTGCGCCGCCTGCGATCGCTATCGCTACCAGTTGCTCGGGTGCAAGGAGCACCACGACAACTGCACCGACAACCTGCACGACGCCATGGCCGAACTCGGCCTGGTCGAACCCGAGACCCCCAGTCCCTGGAACCTCTTCATGAATATCCCTATTCGCGACGGCCGGAAGTTCGAGTTTCTCCCGACCGTCTCCAAGCCCGGGGACTACGTCGAGGTGCGGGCGGAGATGGACTGCGTCGTGGCGTTTTCCGCCTGTCCCCAGGACATCGTGCCGATCAACGGCGGCAATCCGGTCGAAGCTCACTTCGCAGTGTTCGATCCGCGATGACGGCGATCGCCTGTCCGCGCAAGACGCGTGAGCTGCACAGCCACCATTTCGATTCGACGGTTTGGAACGACGTTCGCTTCCGAACCGACGACATCGTCATCGGCACCTACGCGAAGTCCGGCACGACTTGGACCCAGCAGATCGTTGCCCAGCTTCTGTTCAATGGGGCCGAGAATCTAGAGGTCGCCGAGATGTCTCCCTGGGTCGATCTGCGGGTCCCGCCGAAGGAGGTGAAACTCCCGGCTATCGAGGCGCAGACGCACCGTCGGTTCCTGAAGACCCATCTGCCGGTCGATGCCCTCGTGTTCTCGCCCCAGGCCAGGTACCTCTACATCGCGCGGGACGGCCGGGACGTCGTGTGGAGCCTGTGCAACCACCACGTCAACGCCAATGCCACGTGGTACGCCCTGCTCAACGACACGCCTGGACGGGCGGGACCGCCGATCGAGCGGCCGCCTTCTTCCGTCCGGCGGTACTTCCTCGATTGGCTGGAGCGCGACGGGCATCCGTTCTGGCCGTTCTGGGAGAACATCCGATCATGGTGGGAGATCCGGCACCTGCCGAATGTGATGCTCCTGCATTTCGACTGTCTCAAGCGCGACATGGGGGGGCAAAATGCGGCGAATCGCGGCGTTCCTCGAGATTCCCATCGACGCGGCCCGTTGGGAGGCGATCGTTCGCCATTGCAGTTTCGACTACATGAAGAGCCACGCCACCAAGAGTGCGCCGCTCGGCGGCATCTTCTGGGATGGCGGGGCCGAGACGTTCATCAACAAGGGCACGAATGGCCGCTGGCGCGATACGCTGACAGCCGCCGACAGCGCCGCCTACGAGGCCCGGGCCACTGCCGAGTTGGGTCCCGACTGCGCCCGGTGGTTGGCGACGGGCGACGGGGCCTAGTGTCCTGATTCCGAAATTCGTCCGACCTCGCGGCCACCCTCGGAGCGAACTTCGAAACCAGAAACGACACTAACGGGCTGCGGACCTAGGCGTCCTTCCTCCCGCTGTGCATCACGTACAGCCCGGCGCCCAGGAGGATCGCGACGCCCACGGCGGTGTGGACGCTGGGGACTTCGCCCCAGAATGCGAAACCCCAGGTAGCCGCCCAGATCATCCCCGTGTACTCGAACGGGGCGACGACATTCGCTTCGCCCATGCGGTAGGCGTTCGTGAGGAAGTAGACGCCGCAGGCGGCGATCGGCCCGCATGCGAGCAGCATCACGAGATCGATCATGGTGGGAACGGCCCAGGGACGCGCGAGGAACCCGATCGTCGGGTGGTCGATGCCGGCCAGCTCGCTGTCGCGGAATACCAGGGCCATCAGGGCCGCGCCGGAGAAGAACATCACGTTCTGGTAGAAGGCCAGGACCGACGCGCGCTGGGTCTCCCCCAATCGTCGGGCCAGGATCTGCCCGAACGCGTAGGCGATCGCGGCGACGACCGGCAGAATGGCGGCCGGGTCCAGCACGCCACTCCCGGGTCGGAGGATGACGAGGACGCCGCTGAAGCCGACCATGATCGCGATCCAGCGCCGTACACCGATCCGTTCCCGCAACAGCAGGCCGGCAAGGCCCGCGATGACTAGCGGCGCGATGAACCACAGCGAGACCGCGGCCGCCAGCGGCAGAGCCGGAAAGCCGAGGTAGTAGAGGGTGTAGGACAAAATCAGGATCGAGCCACGGGCAAGGATCAATCCGACCTTGGACGTCCTGAGCGCCCGCAGGCCCACCTCGAAATGGACGATGGCCAGCAGAAACGGCATCGCCGCCAGGCTGCGGATCACCATCACCTCGTGCACCGGATAGTCGCCGCTGACGCGTTTGATGACGATGTCCTGCAGCGAGAACACGAACACCCCAACGCACAGGGACAGGATGCCCTGAAGCTGGCGGCGGCCTGGGGCGATGGCGGTCATGTCGATCCCCGCTTGGTGACCGCGGCATTGTGGTGGACGGCCCCCCTGGGAGCAAATTTCGGAGCGGCCAGAGGTAAGGTTAAACGTTGGCACGGCGCTTGCTCTGTAGCGCTTCGAGACACCTAACCGAACACCAGTGGCAAAAATGCCACGGTTAGAGACCGAAGGGTCTCCCAGGAAGGGGCTCGCTTGAATGAGGGCGGAGCGATGTCGGTCGTAGGGACGAGGGCCGCGTAACGAGGGAAGCGGCAGGGGCGTAACGGGAATAGTGCGGGCTGCTGTAGCGTTAATGAACAGGCTGCACGATGTCACTCTAGGCGAGGGCGAAACAGTGTCGGATCTTAGAGCCCATCCGGGAAGTTTGGAGTCAGGAACATGGTTGTGGCCTGGTGAGCCTGCGGAGCATGAGGCGGATTATGGCGAGGCGGATGAAGGCGACCGCGATCCTGGCGTGACGCTCGAAGTCGCGAACGAGGCGACGATTGCGGC
>SHVY01000047.1 GCA_009694045.1 Alphaproteobacteria bacterium
CGCCCTCTGCACTGCATGCAAAGAGCTATCTGCCGAGGCATTTTTGCTCCGGCGCAACCAGACAATCCGGCCGCTTCACTGAGGGATTTTCTCTCCGGCGCTTACACTATGGGCAGAGGTTTATCCCAGCCTCAGCGAAGGCCGTCCCGGATTGCTCGGGGCCGTGATCGCCAGGGCCGAGGCGCAGGTGACCCGCGTCAGCCTGATCTATGCTTTGCTCGACCATTCGGATCGAATCGAGGCCGTTCACCTGCGGGCTGCGCTCGCACTTTGGAGCTACTGCGAGCGGTCGGCGGAATACATCTTCGGCGACCGTCTCGGCGACCCGATAGCAGACTCCATCCTCGATGCCCTTCGGCGATCTTCCGAGGGGATAACGCGCACCGGGATATCCGACGTCCTTGGCCGTAACCAGAATGCAACCCGAATTTCGGATGCCTTGACGGAACTGTTGGGAGCCGGCCTCGCATATTTCGTCCAAGGAGGGCCTGGCCCCTCGGGAGGCCGACCGGCCGAGCGTTGGTTCGCGACCTCTCCCACGGCATCGGGGATCAGACCGGACGAATGAAACGAAGAAAACGAAGAAACCGCTCGCCAGACAGGTGAGCGGCACCCACGAGTTTGTTCGTCAAGTTCGTTTCATTCGTCCCGGAGACACGCTCCGGCAGCGCGGGCGATTTCGCGCCGCGAGCCTAGGCCTCGTCGCTCTGGTCCAGTGCTGTCACCACCTGGGCGTGCTTGGCCAATTCCGCGCGCCGCTGATTGATCTCGATCAAGATGTTGCCCGCCACCGTCGTGTCCGTGGGCTGCGGTTGCCGGGCTGGCAGGCCCCAGCCGATCGACAGCAGCGCGACCGCCGCCCGCGTTGCAGCCTCGTCGTCGCCGCTCCTGACGATCTCCGCGAGCCGCTGGACCGCAAGTTCCGTATGTTCGCGGGCGAGTGTGTCAACGCCGGAGTAAAAATGCATCGGCGTGCCGGAGTTCCCGGTTCTCTCGTTCAAGGGCTTCATCTTGGCAGCCAGGTCCGTGGTCAGGCCAGGCTTGCGGCCGCTGTCACGCTCGGCCTTGTCCAGCCATCCGTGCAGCGTCTGTGCCGTGCAGCCGATCTTGCCCGCAATCGATACAGTCGCCGCCCAGCGCGAAGAATGCTCATGTTCGTGATCGAGGACCAGCCCCACCGCGCGGGACCGGGTCTCCAGTGAAAACCTGTTCGCTGTCTTGATCATCATCGCTCCAGTCTCTCAAGAGATGGAGCCTCCGACAAACCCGGCGCGGTTCAAAGGACCGAGGTCGGTCAGCAGGTTGTTGGTCTGGAACTGCACCATGGCGCGCAGAGCGGGGCTCGCCTGCCACATGTCGCCGACCTTGGTGAAGTTCTTCATGAGCTGCTGGATCGGCAATCCCCGTTGCACCTCGAACTGGGAGTAGAGGCCGGCCTTGGCCTTCTCCAGGGCCTCGGTCGCAAGGTCGGTCGCCAGAATATCGATCCGCCATCCCGCGAGGCTAGCGGCTTCCTCCTTGAGGTACATGGCGATGGAGTATAGCTCTTGCCCGGTCGAGCACGCGGCGCTCCAGATGCGGATGCGGCGGGTCCCCGAACGTGCCGCGAGGATCCGCGGCAGGATGGTCTTGCGCAACTGGTCGAACGGCGCCATGTCCCGGAAAAAAAGAGATTCATTCGTCGTCATCGCCTCGGTGACGAAGTTGAGGAGCTTCTCTTCCTTCCGCGTGCGGATCGCCTTGATCAATTCGTCGAGATCGGCGAGGCCCTGTTTGCGGGCGAGTGGCGCCAAACGACTCTCCAGCAGGTACGTCTTGTCGGGTGTCAGAACCAGACCGGATCGTTCCTTGAGGATGCCGCAGAGCAGCTGGAAATCTTCCGGTTTTATGACACCCTCGGGTTAAACTGGATTCTCAGCTCGGGCCCTAGGCGGTTCAACGGCAGCACGCCGGTGCATAGCCCTGCTCGTGCGACCACGCCCGGCATTCCCCAGACCACGCTGCTCGCCTCGTCCTGGGCGTAAACCCGCCCCCCGAGGCAACCAGAGCCTCGGCGCCCTTGCAGCCGTCGCTGCCCATGCCAGTCAAGATCACCGCCATGGCACGGGGACCATAGATGGCGGCGATGCCGCGCAGCAGGGGATCGACGGCGGGACGGCAGTAGTTTTCCGCTGGCCCCTTGAACACCTTGAGATGGGCGTGGTCCGCCGAGCCCTCGACCGTCATGTGGAAGTCCCCGGGCGCGACGTAGATGCGCCCCGACTGCAACGGTTCGCCGTCGACACCCTCGGCGGCGGGCACGCCCGTCGCGCGCTCGAGGCTCTCGGCCAGCACCGCCGTGAACGTCGGCGGCATGTGCTGAGTGATCAGGATCGGCGGTCCGACGTTGCCAAGACCCTTCAAGAAGGCTTGCAGGGCCTGGGGACCACCCGTCGAGCTGCCGATGGCGAGGACCTTGGGCACGAACAGCGCGGTCAGCGGCCGCAGGACGATGCGCTCCGCGCCGGGCCGCGGCGTGTCGCCGGATGCTCCTGCGCTCGCGCCGCCACGATGGGCGAGACCCTTGACCTTGCGGGCCAGCTCCTGCTGGAACTCCGACGTCGTGGTGATCGATCCGGCCTCGGGCTTGGCGACGTAATCGGCGGCCCCCAGGGAAAGCGCCTTGAGACTGATCGAGGCGTTGCGCCGGGTGAGGGCCGAGGCCATCAGGACCTTGACACTAGGCCTTGCCGCCATGATCAGCGGCAGGGCCGTGATGCCATCCATCACCGGCATCTCGATGTCGAGGATGACGATGTCGACCGGATGACGCGTGACCGAATCCACGGCCATGCGGCCGTTGCTGACACTGGCGACGACCTTGATCTCCGGATCCGCCTCGAGCATGCGCGCGATGGCACCGCGGATCACCGCGGAGTCGTCGCACAGCAGGACACGGATCCTATGGGCCTCGGTCCCTGGAACCGAGGCGATGGGTAGAGTCGCTGTCGCCGTCACTGAACCAGCCCGACCTGCGCCAATTTGAGGCGAACAATCTCGCTGTCGAATGGCTTCATGATGTATTCGTTGGCCCCCGCCTGCATGGCCTGCTCGATGTGATTGAAATCGTTCTCGGTCGTGCAGAAGATCACGCAGGGCGCGTCGCGCCGGCCGAGCCGCGCAGCTCCCGCAGAAACTCGATCCCACTCATGATCGGCATGTTCTAATCGAGCAGGATGGCGTCGGGCATGTGCTTCTGGCACGATTCCAGGGCTTGGCGGCCGTCCTCGGCCTCGGCGATCTCGAACGACAGCTCTTCCATGATTCGCCGCGCCACCATTCGGATGACACGCAAATCGTCGACGATGAGGCAGGTCTTCATTGTTGGGTCTCCGTCCGGCTATGCGGCGGCCTTCCGCAGATCTAGTAGGCTGTCGATATCGAGAACCACGAGAAGAACGTCGTCGAGGCGATAGATCCCCTTCGACACTTCGCGCAGTAGCGGTTCGATCGTCGAGACGTTGCGTTCGAAACGATCGACGGGAAGGCTCAGAACCTCGCCGACCGCGTCGACCAAGAGGCTGTAAAGCTCGCCGCCGCGGTCGACGACGATGCACCACATGGCGTTGCGGTCGTCGCGCGCGGTCATGCCGAGCCGCTGACGTACGTCGATCGCAGTGACGATCCGACCCCGCAGATTGAGCGAGCCAGCGACCTCCTTCGGGGCGAGCGGGATCCGGGCGATACGCTGCGGACCCAACACATCGCGAACGGCGAGGACCGGAATTCCGAAGCGCTGCTTCCCAACCACGAGGGTCACGAAATCCTCGGTCGATCCGGCGGCGGCGACTGGGGTCACGGACTCGCTCCGCGCCCGTTCGTCATTCAAGGCGGTCATCGGCTACCTCCCGCTGCGAGAACCTGAGACATCGCGTTCAACAAGGTTTCGCGATCGAATTTCACGACGTAGTCGTCGAAGTCCACCGCACGGCCCTTTTCGATCTCCCGCGGGTCGCTCATGGCGGACAGGGCAAGCATCGGCGTGCCGCGCCAGCGCTCGCTGCGACGTGCCGTCGCCGCGAGCTCGTAGCCGGTCATTCCCGGCATGTCGATGTCGCTGACGATGATGTCGAAATCCTTCGATTCCTCCATCAACCGCAGCGCTTCCCCACCGTCTTCCGCGGTCGTCACCTGGTAATCCGCAGCGCTCAGAAGCGGACTCATGAGGTTACGGAAGAACGGCGAATCGTCGACCAGCAGGACCCGCCGGCCTCCCCCGATTTCTCGGATTGGGGCGGGGCGGCAAACCAATTCGCGTGGGCCTGACGCAGGTAATAGCCGGCGTCGATCACGTCGGTCGCCTTGCCGGCGATGACCGCGCTGCCGAGGGTCCCCTGGGCTTCTCCACCAAGCTGCACCTTGAGCTGCTGGTCGACGATATCGACGATCTCGTCGACCAGCAGCCCCATGCGGCGCTCCCGTTCCGCGAACACCAGGATCGGCTGGCGGCCCTCGGTTCGGGGTGGCTTGCCCCCCCGGAACGATACCAAGGGCATCAGTTGGCCGCGATACTGCAGGACGTAACGTCCGTCGGACTGTTCGATGGTGCGGGCATCGATTTCCTCGAGGCGGGCGATCAGGCTGAGAGGCACCGCCTTCGGCTCGTCGCCACCGGCGCGGAACACGAGCATGGCCACCGGTTCGTCCGTGCCGCTCTTGCGCGGCTTGGTCGCCGATTTCGCATCGCTCGCCTCGGCGCGATCATCGTCCAGGTCCCCCGCCGAAGCGGCGATTCCGTTTGGATCCAGGATCATGATGACCGAGCCGTCGCCCAGGATCGTGTTGCCCGAGAACAGGGCGATGTCGCGCAGGATCGGCCTCGGTGGCCTCGAGCGTCGCCAGCAGTTCCTTGATGCGGTCGAGCGATTCGAGGACAAGCGATGTCGCCGGCGGCGTGACGGGCAATTCGCCGTCGCGGATTTTTCCCAGCACGTTCTCGCCGGCGTGCGCGACGCTCTCCAGTCGGGGCAGACCGAGGAAGCCGCAGGTGCCCTTGATCGTATGCACCAGCCGGAAGATGTTGCTGAGCAGACCGGGGTCATTGGGATTCTGTTCCAGGCGAACCAGCTCGACGTCGAGCAGCGCGATGCTCTCGGAGCTCTCGGTCAAGAATTCACGCAAAAGATCGTCCATGGGGTCCCCTTGTCATCCGGCACGTGGTCCTTCGCCGACACCCGTGGTGGTGGGCGTCGGCAACGGCACTAAAGTGGGCCGGAAGCGGTTAAGGTCCCGTGAACGCTAGAAATCGACCTTGAGGATGGCGGTCCCGATGCCCCGGTGTTCGATGGCTGCCCGGGCGCCCAGCGCCTCGGCCAGCTTGGCGATGAACACCGGCTGCACCGACCTAGGGGTCAGGTCCGCGCCGCTTGACGTTTGATCGCCCAGATCGTCGCGCAACGCTTCGCCCTTGACCTCGACCACGAGCGACCGTTGCGGCGATGTCCGCCCCTCCACGGCCAAGCCACTGCCCCGCCCCAGCAGATCGGCGCCGAAGAGCAGGAGGTTGAGCATGAGCTTCGCGCTACCCGCGGGAAGCGAGGCATCGAGGGCGGCGGCTTGGGTCTTCCAGGTCACGGCGACCCGCCCCTCGGCGAAGAATCCCTGGACCAGGTCATGGGCCGCGCAAACGTCAGTCCGGCGGCCACGCCGTAGGCTCCGCGGTAGAACTGGAGCCGTTTCGAGATCTGCTCGGCGCTGCTCGCCACCATTTTCAGGGCTTCTCCGGCCAATTCCGGCTCGGACTCGATCAATTCCAGACCGTTCACCACGGCGCTCGTCGGACCCACCAGATCGTGGCATAGCCGCGAGCTGATCAGCACCGCCAACTCGATATCCTGCATGCATACCCCCGCCTCGTCGCCACCTTATACTGGGTGCAAACTGAGGGTGCACGCCATGGACGCTCGCCTGACTCCCGGGGTCTGGGTCCGCCATCCCGAACGGCCGGAATGGGGCCTGGGCCAGGTGCAGTCCGCCATCGGCGATCGGGTGACGGTCGGCTTCGAACACGCCGGTAAACAGGTCGTGAACGTTCGCGTGGTCGCCCTCCAGCCGGTCAAGCGGGATTGATTTTCGTTGCCGAGGGGGCGCCGCTGTGGCACCAAACTGGCTGGTGTCGGAGCCTCTCCGGCGCAAGCAATTCCGCAGTTTTCCGAGGGATTTGCCGGTTCATGGCCAACACTGATGCGGGCGCGAGAAAGCTCGGCCATCCGGGGTCGGGGCGGCGCAAGGGCCGGACGCGCCCGCGCGGGCGGCAGGTGGACCCGACGTCGCGCGACGAGGTCCGGGCGCTGCTGGGCGACGGGCCGCGCCGGCGCGACCTGCTGATCGAGTATCTGCATCTCATCCAGGACCGCTACCAGCACATCTCGGCCCCCCGCCTGGCGGCGTTGGCCGAGGAGATGCGCATCCCCTTCGCCGAGGCGTTCGAGGTGGCCACGTTCTACGCCCACTTCGACGTGATCAAGGAGGGCGAGACCCCGCCGCCGCCCCTCACCGTCCGGGTCTGCGACAGTTTGAGCTGCGCGCTGGTCGGCGCCGACGACCTTCTCGCGGCCCTGCCGAAATCCTTGGGTTCCGCCGTGCGCGTCGTGCGGGCGCCGTGCATGGGCCGCTGTCATACGGCCCCGGCGGTCGAGGTCGGCCATCGCCACATCGACCACGCCAGCGTCGATGGCATCCGCCGGGCCGTCGCCGCCGGCGACCTTGATCCCGAAGCACCCGACGCCGTCGGCTTCGCCGCCTATCGCCAGGACGGCGGCTACCGCCTGCTCGCCGATTGCCTGGAAGGCCGGCGCACGACCGAAGCCATCCTCAAGGGGCTCGAGGACTCCGGCCTCCGCGGCCTCGGCGGTGCCGGGTTCCCGACCGGGCGGAAGTGGCGTTTCGTGCTGGCCGAGCCGGCCCCGCGCCTGATGGCGGTCAACGCCGACGAGGGCGAACCGGGAACCTTCAAGGATCGCGTCTATCTCGAGAGCGATCCGCATCGTTTCCTCGAGGGCATGCTGATCGCCGCCTGGGTCGTGGAGGCGCCCGACGTTTACATCTACCTGCGCGACGAGTACCCGGCGATCCGCCACCTCCTGGAGCACGAGCTCGCCCTCCTCCACGAGGCCGGTCTCGATCGCCATGCCCGGGTGCACCTGCGCCGCGGCGCCGGCGCCTACATCTGCGGCGAGGAGTCGGCGATGCTGGAGAGCATCGAGGGCAACCGCGGCGAGCCGCGCCACAAGCCGCCCTACCCATCCCAGGTCGGGCTGTTCGGCCGCCCAACGCTGATCAACAACGTCGAGACCCTGTACTGGGTGCGCGACCTGATCGAGAAGGGTCCGGACTGGTTCACGTCGGCGGGCCGGCACGGCCGCAAGGGCCTGCGCAGCTTCTCGGTCTCGGGCCGGGTGCGGCAGCCGGGGGTAAAGCTCGCGCCGGCCGGGATCACGGCGCGCGAGCTGATCGACGAGTACTGCGGCGGCATGGCGGACGGCCACGTCTTCCGCGGCTACCTGCCGGGCGGCGCTTCCGGCGGCATTCTGCCGGCGTCCAAGGCCGACATCCCCCTGGACTTCGGTACCCTGGAGCCGCACGGCTGCCTGATCGGCTCGGCCGCCGTGGTCGTGCTGTCCGACCAGGACGACATGCGCATGGTGGCCCTCAACCTGATGCGCTTCTTCGAGGACGAGAGCTGCGGCCAATGCACCCCCTGCCGGGTCGGCTGCGAGAAGGCGGTGAAGCTCATGGGCCATGGGCCGTGGAACGGCCCGCTCCTGCGCGAACTCGCCGGCGCCATGCGCGATGCCTCGATCTGCGGCCTCGGCCAGGCGGCCCCGAACCCCATGCTGAGTGTGCTCGACCATTTCGCGGAGGACGTCCGTTGATCCAACCGATCACCTTCAGCCTCGACGGGCGCGAGGTCACGGCCGAGCCGGGCGAATCGATCTGGCAGGTCGCCCAGCGCCAGGGCACCACGATCCCGCACCTGTGCTTCACCACCGCCGCGACCTATCGGGCCGACGGCAATTGCCGCCTGTGCATGGTCGAAATCGAGGGCGAGCGCACTCTGGCCGCGTCCTGCGTCCGCGCGCCCGCGGCCGGCATGAAGGTCAACACCCAGGGTCCCCGGCCCGAGGCCGCGCGCCAGATGGTGATGGAGCTGCTGGTCGCCGACCAGCCGGAACGGGCGGAGGCCCACGATTCCGGCTCCGAGCTGTGGCGCTGGGCGACCGCCATGGGCCAGACCACCAGCCGGTTCCCGGCGCGGGGCCGGCCGCAGCCGGATTCGAGCCATCCGGCCATGGCGGTGAACCTCGACGCCTGCATCCATTGCACTCGTTGCGTCCGGGCCTGCCGCGAGGTTCAGGTCAACGACGTGATCGGCATGGCGTTCCGCGGCGCCCACAACAAGATCGTCTTCGACTTCGACGATCCCATGGGGGAGTCGACGTGCGTGGCCTGCGGCGAATGCGTTCAGGCCTGCCCCACCGGCGCCCTCATGCCCGCGACCCGGGTGGACGAGCGCGGCGTCGATCGCAAGATCCCGGTCACGGAGATCGACAGCGTCTGCCCCTACTGCGGCGTGGGCTGCCAGATCACCTACCAGGTGGCGGGCGACAGGATCGTTTCGGTCAAGGGCCGGGAGGGCCCGGCGAACCTCGGCCGGCTGTGCGTGAAGGGCCGCTTCGGCTTCGACTACGTGAGCCATCGCCATCGCCTGACCAAGCCGCTGGTCCGCCGCGACGACGCGCCGAAGTCGGCAACCGCCGACCTCGATCCGGCCAACCCCTGGACCCATTTCCGCGAGGCGACCTGGGACGAGGCGCTGGACCGGGCGGCATCCGGATTGCGGCGCATCCGCGACGGCCACGGCGGCAACGCGCTGGCCGGGTTCGGCTCGGCGAAGGGCTCGAACGAGGAGGCCTACCTGTTTCAGAAGCTGGTGCGCACCGGGTTCGGCACCAACAACGTCGATCACTGCACCCGGCTGTGCCATGCCTCGTCGGTCGCGGCCCTGATGGAGACAGTGGGTTCGGCCGCCGTCAGCGCACCCTTCAACGACGCCACCAAGGCCGACGTCATCATCGTCATCGGCGCCAACCCTACCGAGAACCATCCGGTCGCCGCGACCTTCTTCAAGAACGCCGCCAAGGCCGGCAAGATTCTCATCGTCATGGACCCACGCGGCCAGGCCTTGCGCCGGCACGCGACGCACCTGCTGCAGTTCAAGCCCGGTGCCGACGTCGCCATGCTGAACGCGATCATGCACACGATCGTGACCGAGAACCTGCACGACCAGCAGTACGTGCAGGCCCACACCGAAGGGTTCGCCGCGTTGCAGACGCATCTCGCCAGGTTCTCGCCGGAGGCGATGGCGTCGGTGTGCGGCATCGACGCCGAAACCCTGAAGACCGTCGCGCGGTCCTACGCCCGCGCCGAGCGCAGCATCATCTTCTGGGGCATGGGCATCAGTCAGAGCGTGCACGGCACCGACAACGCCCGCTGCCTCATCAGCCTGGCGTTGCTCACCGGCCACGTCGGCCGGCCGGGCACCGGCTTGCACCCCTTGCGCGGCCAGAACAACGTCCAGGGCGCCTCCGACGCGGGCCTCATCCCCATGGTTCTGCCCGACTACCAATCGGTCGAGAACGCCGAACTGCGCGGCAAGTTCGAAACCCTGTGGGGCATGAAGATCGATCCTAAGCGCGGCCTGACGGTGGTCGAGATCATGAATGCGATCCTCGCGGGAACCATCCGCGGGATGTACATCATGGGCGAGAACCCGGCCATGTCGGACCCGGACGCCAACCACGCGCGCGAGGCGTTGGCGAAGCTCGATCATCTGGTCGTCCAGGACATCTTTCTGACCGAGACCGCGTATCACGCCGACGTGGTGCTGCCGGCGTCGGCCTGGCCGGAGAAGGACGGCACGGTGACCAACACCAACCGGCAGGTGCAGATGGGCCGCGCCGCCCTGCCCCTTCCGGGCGACGCGCGCCAGGACTGGTGGCTGATCCAGGAGATCGCCCGCCGCATGGGCCTCGATTGGCGCTACACCCATCCGCGTGACGCCTATGAGGAGATGCGTTCGACCATGGCGTCGATCGCCGGCATCTCCTGGGATCGCCTGGTGCGGGACAGCGCGGTCACCTACCCTTGCGCGAACGAGAACGATCCGGGCCAGCCGGTCGTCTTCGGCGATGGATTCCCGACCCTCTCGCGCCGCGGCAAGATGGTTCCGGCCGACGTGATTCCGCCCGCCGAGCTGCCCGACGCCCAGTACCCCATGATCCTTTCCACCGGCCGGCAACTCGAGCATTGGCACACGGGCGCGATCACCCGCCGCGCCAGCGTGCTCGACAGCCTGGAGCCCGAGGCGGTGGTCCTGCTGTCGCCCGAGGACACCGGGCGTCTGGGAATCGCACCCGGCGAGCGCGTGCGCATCGCCACACGCCGCGGTCTGATCGAGGCCAAGGCGCGGGTCGATGGCGCGGTGCCGCGCGGCATGGTCTTCATGCCGTTCTGCTTCGCCGAAGCCCCGGCCAACATGTTGACCAACCCGGTGCTGGACCCGTTCGGCAAGATCCCAGAATTCAAGTTCTGCGCCGCCAGGCTCGAAAAGATCCCCCTGACGACGGCGGCGGAGTAGACGCTCCGATCTTCGTCGGTTGGTGACAAGGGCCCCCGCTTCGCGCTACCCATTCATGGTCCGCGATCGCATCAGGGATCATCGATGACCAGCGAGCTCGTCTTTCTCTCGGCCCACGATCTGATCGCCGGCTATCGCCGCAAACGCTTCTCGCCGTCCGAGGTCATCGACGCCGTGCTGGACCGCATCGCGGCCCTCGAGCCGGTGCTGAACGCGTGGCAACTGGTCGACGAAGCGGGGGCGCGCCGAGCGGCCCGGTCCGCCGCCCTGCGATGGGCCAAGGGGCGACCCATGGGGCTGCTGGACGGCGTTCCCACCGCGATCAAGGACGTGACCGAGACCCGAGGCTGGCCGACGCTGAACGGCAGCCTGGCGATCGACCGCCGGGGGCCCTGGCGCGAGGACGCCATCGTGGTCGAGCGGCTGAAGGCCCATGGCGCCGTGCTGATCGGGAAGACGGCGACACCCGAATTCGCGTGGAAGGGCGTGACCCATAGCAAGCTGAAGGGCATCACGCGCAACCCGTGGAACCCCGACTTGACAACCGGCGGCTCGTCCGGCGGCGCCGCGGCGGCGGTCGCCTCGGGCATGGCGGCGATCGCCACGGGCACCGATTCCGGCGGATCGATTCGGGCGCCGGCCAGCTTCTGCAACATCGTCGGCTACAAGCCGAGCTTCGGCCGGGTGCCGGTCTGGCCGGCGAGCCCGATGATGATGATCGAACACTGCGGCCCCCTGGTTCGCACCGTGCGGGACGCGGCCCTGGCGATGGCGGTCATGGCAGGACCCGACCCGCGCGACGGCTACTGCCTGACCGAGCCGGCGCCCGACTTCTTGCGCGGACTGGAGCGCGGCGTGAAGGGCCTGAGGATCGCCTACAGCCCGGACCTCGGATTCGCCGGGACGCGCCCCGTCATGGCCCGCATCGCGGCGGAGGCCTGCGCCGTGTTCGCCGATCTCGGCGCCAAGGTCGAGCGCGTGCGGCTGGACATCGGCGACCCCACCGACGCGTCGAAGGTGCTCTTCAACAGCCTTGCTACGCGGATTGCCCGGGGTCTGGGGCGCCGCGCCGCGCGCCTGACGGAGCCTGGCCTGATCGATTCGATTCGCCTCGGCCGCCGGCTGGACGCGCTCGACCTGATCGGCGCCGAGGCTGCCCGCCGGGACCTTACCGCCCGCATGGCGCAGTTCCACGCGACCTACGATCTTCTCATCTGCCCGACCGTTTGCGTGGCGCCCTTCGCCGCCGGCAAGGACTACCCCGAGGGCTGGAACCGTCGCCAGGCGGACCGTTGGATGGGCCTGACCTTCCCGTTCGACCTGACCGGCCAGCCGGCGATCTCGGTGCCCTGCGGCTTCACCCGGGACCGGCGGCCGGTCGGTTTGCAGATCGTCGGGCCGCGTTCGGCCGATGCCCTCGTGCTGCGGGCCGCGCGGGCGTTCGAATCCGCCCAGCCCATGGGTATGCAGCGTCCGCCCATCTGATCCATGATCGCGCGCCCGCCACGGCCGGCCCTGGCGGGCGCGCTGCACCTGGCGCAGGCGACGGCGGGCGACGTCATCGGCTGGGTGACCACGGCCGCGGGTGCCGCCTCGGTCGAGCGGGTCGACGGGTCGGTCGCGACTCTCGTCACCGGCTCCGAAATCCATCAGGGCGACACCGTGACGACGGGTTCCGCCGGCGCGCTCGCCATCACGTTCGTGGATGGGACGGTCTTTGCCCTGGGCGCCGATGCCACGATGACCATCGATCAGTTGGTCTATGACCCATCCAGCGGAGCCGCCGCGGCCGCGTTCGACCTGATCGAGGGCACCTTCGTCTTCGTCGCCGGCGCGATCGCGGAAACGTCGGCGGACGCCATGGCCATATCCACGCCCGTCGCGACCATCGGCGTGCGCGGCACCGCGATCGCGGTGCGGATCGGCGATGGTACCACCGACACGGCGATCAGCCTGTTGCCCGACCCGGATGGTCATCTTGGTCGCGCGGTCATCGCCAATGCCGCGGCCAGCGTCGTGCTCGACGAAAGCGGCGAGACGACCCTGGTCGCCGACGCCGATGTTCCCCCGCTGCGGCCCGAGATCTTCGACGCCGAGACCCTCGTATTGCTCTACAGCCAGGTGCTCGCGGTTTTGGGACTTGGGCTCGGGGACGATGCAGTGGATGCGAACCACGCCGACGACGTGGTGACCGATGGCCCCGAAGCCTTGGCGCTCGACGATGACCTCTACGGCGCGCACCACGCCACAAAGGTCACGTTCGACCCGGCGGACGACACCGCCATCGTGTTTACCGTCCTGGCACCGCCTGAACCCACGTTCGTCTCGCTGTTCGGCTTGGGTATCGGGGTTCTCGGAGTCATCTCGGCGCCGAACCTGCCCTCCTTCCTGGTGATCGTGATCGACGGCCGGGTTGTGCTGCTTCCCATCGACGACGAGAACTTCATCTTCGGCACGGTGGCCGACGACACGCTGGTCGGCACCAATGGGATCGACGAAATCTTCGGCTTGTCGGGCGCCGATACGTTGATCGGCGGCGGCAATGACGACGAACTGTTCGGCGGCGGTGGCGACGACGTTCTCGACGGCGGGGCCGGTGACGACCTCATGCTGGGCGGGCCGGGCGACGACCTCTACTTCGCAAACAATCCCGACGACGACGTCTCCGAGGATCCCGGCGAGGGGTTCGATACCATCGCCGCCATCGGCGACGTCGTGGTGCTGCCCAACGTCGAGGAGGTCGTGCTGCTGGGCACCGGCGACAGCATCGTGGCGGGTTTCGCCAGCACCACGCCGATCACGGTCATCGGCAATAGCGGCGCCAACATCATCGTCAGGGGTAGCGCGGACGACAGGATCTCGGGGAACGACGGCAACGACACCCTGGTCGGGTTCATCGGCGACGACGTGATGTTCGGCGGCAACGGCGACGACAGCCTGTTCGGCGGCGAAGGAATCGACGTGCAGTTCGGTGGCGCCGGGGCCGATAGGTTCGGGTTCGCCGAAGCGAAGGAGTTCGCCGTCGTCGCCGCCAACGGGCCCGCGGGCGCGGCGGCCCGCGATCTTCTGGCCGACTTCGTCGCGGGGATCGACGGCATCTCGTTCACGCCCGCGTCCGTCCCCGGCCTCGACCTCGGAACCATGATCGAAGGGGTGGCGTTCTCGACCATCGCGGCGGCCTTCAACGGCACCAACGCCGGCGCCAATGCGGCGCACACCGCCGGCGAAGCGGCCCTGGTCTTCTCGGTCGCCGACAAGACCCTGTACTTCGACGCCAACGGCGACGGGGCGGGCTACTCCGTGGTCGCCGCGGTCGCGGCCGGCGTCATCGCCGCCGGCGACGTGGTCGTCGCGGTCGTCGTCTAAAGCCCGCGGGCGATCGCGTCGAAGGCCAGCAGGCAGATCTCGTCCATGGCGTCGTCGACCGCCTTGGGCTGCGACGAGAACTTGGCGATCACCACGCTGGCCGCCGGGTCGAGGTACAGCCACTGGCCATGGATGCCGTTGCCGAGGAAGGCGTCCGAGGCGTTGCCGACGCTGTACCACTTGCTGCGATAACGGCCGCCGGGAAGCCAGGTGCCGCCACGCTTCCACGCCTCGGCATCGCCGCCGGCGCGGATGTCGTCGACCCAGGCGCTCGGCACGATCTGACGGCCGTTGGCGACGCCGCGTTCGAGCATCATCTGCCCGAACCGCGCGAGATCGCGCAAGGACGTGCACAGCCCGCCAGCGGTGCGCGGCGTACCGATGCGGTCGACGCCGATATAGGCGTCGTGCTCGGCGCCGAGCGGCCCCCACAGGTCCCGGCTCATTAGCTCGTGGAAGCGCGTGCCCGTGGCCCGCTCGATGATCCAGCCGAGCAGATCGGAATTCGGCGAAACGTAGTGGTACGTGTGGCCGTGCTCGCCCGAAGGCGGCAGGGTGGTGACGAAGGCGCGGATGTTGTCTCCCAGCCGCGCCGGGTCGAACACCGGGTTCCAGCCGGAGGCCTCGCGATAGCGCACGAAATCGCCGGTCTGGGCCGTGTAGTCCTCGTCGAAGGCGATCCCCACGGTCATGTCAAGCACGTGCCGGATGGTCGCGGTGGCATAGGCCGATCCCTTCGCCTCGGGCACGTAACGGGTAACGAGCGCATCCGGGTCCAGGGCACCACGATCGACATAGATGCCAGCCAGGCTTGCCGTCACCGATTTGGTGACCGAGAACAGGATGTGCTGATCCACCGGGCGCATGCCGGTCGCGTAGGTCTCGTAGGCGAGGTGGCCGTTGTGCAGCACCAGGAACCCGTCGGTGTAGGTGCGCGCGAGCACGTCGGCGACGGTCAGGTTCCGGCCCGGCAGGGCGATGCGATCGACGGCCCGCACCGCCCGCGGCAGGGGAACCCCGGGTCCGTTCCGCTCGATCGGCGCCGTCGGCAGGATCTGCCGGATGTTGTGTAGGGCCCACCGGTTGAAGGGTGCCTGGCGCCAGTTGGAAAGCGTGACCTGCGCTTCCGGCTTCGGCGGGAACCCCTGCATCAAATCCGACGTCTTCATGGTCAACCCTCGTTGTCGATCGTGGCGGCCAGCCGATCCGCGTCCGCCAGGTCCCCCGGCGCGTTCGCGTTGAAGAAGGGATCGTAGGGCAGGGTGGCGTAGGACACCATGGCGAGCCGGTGGCGCGCGGTCCAGGCGTCGATCTTGCGGATGCCCTCATCGACCAATCCGCGGCGCAGGTCGGCCGCCAGGCCGATACGCCACAGGCCGAACACCGGATGGCTTTGCCCGCCGCTTTCGACCGAGACTAGGTCGGCATCGTCGGCCGCCGACAGCAGGCGATCGACCAGACCCCTGGGCAGGAACGGCGCGTCGGTCGCGAAACTCGCAAGCCAGGCACAGCCGGGCCGGTGGACGGCGGCCCATTCCATGCCCGTGAGGATGCCGGCAAGGGGTCCGGCGAACCCGGCGATCACGTCGGGGACGACCGGGACGCCGTACGCGGTGAGCCGGCCGGGATCGCCATTGGCGTTCAGGATCAGCGTATCGACCTGAGGCCGTGCGCGCTCGATCACCCGATCGAGCATCGGCCGTCCGCCGATCAGGCGGAGCCCCTTGTCGCCGCCTCCCATGCGTCGCGCCAAGCCCCCGGCTAGAACGACACCGACGATGCTTGGGCGCGCGATCATGGAGAATTCACGCTCTTTGTTGCGTTTGTGGAGTTGATTGCATATTTTTGCACGAATTCAACGGCTTCTGATTCAAGGACAGTCACGGTGACCGAGTTCGGCGATGCCGCCGCCATGGCGGCACAGCTTCTCGTCCAACGCGATCCCGCCCTGATCGAGATCATTGGGCGGAGCTTACACGTCAGCCTGACGGCCGTCGTCCTCGCCGCTCTCGTCGGGCTTCCGGCGGGCGCCGTCCTGACCTTGGTCCCCTTCCGCGGGCGCGGCGCCGTCGTGATCGCCCTGAACGGCCTGATGGGCCTGCCGCCAGTCGTGGTCGGCCTGATGGTGTATCTGGCGCTGTCACGTTCCGGGCCGCTCGGCGTATTGGGCCTCCTGTTCACGCCGAGCGCGATGATCATCGCCCAGGTCGTGCTCGTCACACCGCTGGTCGCGGCCTTGACCCGCCAGGTCATCGCCGATTCCTGGCGCGAGCTGGAGGAACAGCTCAGGTCATTGGGTGCCGGCCCTTGGCGCGCGGTGCCGACCCTGCTGTGGGACAACCGCGCGAGCCTCCTGACCGCCGTGCTGGCCGGATTCGGGCGCGCCATCGCCGAAGTGGGTGCCGTGCTGATCGTCGGCGGCAACATCGACCATGTCACCCGCACCATGACGACCACCATCGCGCTCGAAACCAGCAAGGGCAATCTCGCGCTGGCGCTCGCTCTGGGGATGGTCCTTCTGCTGCTGGCGATGGCGGTCAACGGGGCCGCGTCCCTGGTCGGCGCCACCACGGCGCCGCGCGGGCGATGACCGAGTGCCTTCCCCTCGATCTGGAGGGCGTGGCGTTCGCGCGCGGATCGCGGATCATCCTGGAGCCGACGACGCTGCGCTTCGAGCAGGGTCGTCGGACGATCATCCTTGGCCCAAATGGCGCGGGAAAAAGCGTTCTGCTCCGGCTCTGTCACGGCTTGCTGCGCCCGGATCGCGGTCACGTCCGCTGGCGCGGGCCGGCCGCCGCCGTGGCGCCACCGCGCCAAGCCATGGTCTTTCAGCGCCCCATCCTGTTGCGCCGATCGGTGCTGGCCAACGTAACCTACGGACTGGCCCTGCACGGCGTGCCGCGACGGCAGCGTCCGCGGCGGGCGCGCGCGGCCCTGGAACGGGTTGGCCTCGCCGCCTTCGCCGGCCGGCCGGCGCGGGTGTTGTCCGTCGGCGAGCAACAGCGCACGGCGCTCGCCCGGGCCTGGGCCCTTGAGCCGGAAATCCTGTTCCTCGACGAGCCGACCGCGAGCCTGGACCCGGCCGCGACCCGCCTGATCGAGGCCGCCATCGTGGACATTCACCGGGCCGGCACGACGATCGTCATGACGACCCACGACCTCGGCCAGGCGCGTCGGCTGGCCGACATCATCATCTTCCTGCATCGCGGCCGGGTGATCGAACAGGCCGCCGTCGACGACTTTTTCACCGCGCCACGATCCGCCGAGGCCGCGGCCTTTCTCGGAGGTAACCTGCTGTGAATTGCCTGCGTCGCGCTTTTCTGCTGCTGCCGCTGACCCTGCTCGCGGGCGGAGCCCGGGCCGAGGACCGGTTCATCACCCTGGCCTCGACGACCTCGACGGAGAACTCCGGCCTGTTCTCGCACCTGATCCCGAAGTTCACGGAGAAGACCGGCATCTTCGTCCGCATCATCGCCGTGGGTACCGGGCAGGCCATGAAGATCGCCGAGCGCGGCGATCCCGACGTCCTTCTGGTTCATGACCGCAAATCCGAGGACAAGTTCGTCGCCGATGGGTTCGGGATCGATCGCCGCGACGTCATGGCCAACGATTTCGTCGTGGTCGGCCCGGCGGCCGACCCCGCGGGGATCGCCGGCCTGCGCGACGTGGCCGAGGCGTTTCGCCGCATTGCCGCCGTCGCGTCGCCGTTCGTTAGTCGCGGCGACGACAGCGGTACGCACAAGGCCGAATTGCGCCACTGGAAGGCGGCCGGCGTCGACCCCAAACCGGCATCGGGAACGTGGTACCGCGAGGCTGGATCCGGCATGGGCGCGACGCTCAACACCGCGGCCGCGATGGACGGCTACACCCTTGCGGATCGCGCGACTTGGGCGAGCTTCGGCAACCGCGGAACCCTCGAGGTCCTGGTCGAGGGCGACCCCAAGCTGTTCAATCCGTACGGCGTGATCCTGGTCAATCCGGCGCGGCATGCCCACGTCAAGGAAGCCGATGCCCGGGCCTTCATGGACTGGCTTACCGGGCCGGAGGGCCGCGCCGCGATCGCGAGCTTCCGCGTCGATGGCCAGCAGGTGTTCTTCGCCGCGCCGCCCGCCGGCTCGTAAGGCATGTTCCGTTCACGCGGCAGCTTGATCCAAGGGACGCTCGACCAGACGAACATGCCTCAGGCGCCGTTGTAGACCACGAATCCGAGCTCGGCCTGATCGTACCCGCCGAGCTCGGCCGCGCGCCGGGCGCACTCATCGGTTCGGGCGAACCCGAGGAGGCGCTGGAACGGCGGATCGAAAGCGTCGTGACGGGAAACGACGAGGTCGTAGCGCTCGCGCACGAGCGGCACGAACCCCAGGCCGAGCGGCCGCGCGGCCGCCTCGACGCCCAGCCCGCAGGTCGCCTTGCCCTCCAGCACCGCTTGAGCCACCTCCGATTGGGTGCGGGCGAAACGGTCGGCCAAGGCAAGGTCCGCGAGACGCAGGCCCGCCTCGCCGAGGAGACGCTCGAAGAGAAGGCGTGTTCCAGCCTCGGCCTGGCGCACACAGACCCGGACCCCGGGGCGCGCGAGGTCGCCCGCCGCGCTGAGGTTCAACGGGTTGCCGGGGGCGACGATCAGGCCCTGCCGCCGCCACGCCCATGTCATGACGACGATGCCTCGGTTACCGAGTTCGCGCGCGACCCAGGGAACGTTGTACGCGCCGGCATCGGGATCGAAGATGTGCATGCCGGCGACCATGGCCTCGCCCGCCGCCAGGCGGCGCAGGCCATCCAGACTGCCTCCCGTGTTCAAGGCGAGTCCGCAGCCCGATTCCCGAAGCGCCCACTCGAGCAAGGGATCGTGACTCCCCGCGACGACCGGCGGGCGGGCGGGCAGCGCCGCCCAGCCCGCTGCCTTCGCCGTGATCCCGCAGCCAGGCGTCGATCCAGGGGCGCGGAAAGAGCCATTTTCCCGTCACCCTGGTGCACGGAATCTTGCCCGCCTTCAGCAGGTCGTAGATCGTGCGCTGCTTGATGCGCAGATAGTCCGCGACCTCGCGCACGGTCAATAGATCGCGATTTGACAGAACGATCTCCCTTCGTAGATTCGGGTCGAATTGTCCCGGGACCTCGACTATGTGTAGTAGTAGACGAGTTCGTGCAGCACGAGCAAAGGTCGCATGCCTGAACTGATCGATCCATTTCAGCGCCGCATTACGTACCTGCGCGTGTCCGTGACGGATCGGTGCGATTTCCGGTGTGTCTACTGCATGGCGGAACACATGACGTTCCTGCCGAAGGCCGAGCTGCTGACCCTCGAGGAGCTCGATCGTCTGTGCGTCGCTTTCATCGCCCAGGGCGTCCGGAAACTTCGCCTGACGGGCGGGGAGCCGCTGGTCCGGCGCAACATCATGTGGTTGATCGAAAGCCTTGGCCGCCATGTGGCGGACGGATCGCTCGACGAACTGACGCTCACCACCAACGGCAGCCAGTTGGCACGCTACGCCCCGCAATTGGTGGGGGCCGGGGTGCGCCGGATCAATGTATCGGTCGACACCCTGGACCCCGACCGGTTCAGGGCGATCACCCGGTGGGGTGACCTGGACAAGGTCAAGGCCGGCATCGCCGCCGCCAAGTCCGCCGGACTGCGGATCAAGATCAACGCGGTCGCCCTCAAGGGCGTCAACGAAGACGAGTTCGACCGCATGATTTCCTGGTGCGGTGACGAAGGCATGGATTTGACCCTGATCGAAACCATGCCCATGGGCGACATCGACGGCGATCGCACCGACCAATACCTGCCTCTTTCGGTGGTGCGGGCACGCCTCAGGGAACGCTGGACGCTCGACGACATCGACTACCAGACCGGAGGCCCGGCACGCTACGTCAGGATCAAGGAGACCGGCGGGCGCTTGGGCTTCATCACCCCCCTGACCCACAACTTCTGCGAATCCTGCAACCGGGTTCGCCTGACCTGCACCGGGACCCTTTACATGTGCCTGGGTCAGGACGACGCGGCGGATTTGCGGACGCCGCTTCGGGCGAGCGAGAGCGACGACATCCTGATCGACGCAATCCACGAAGCCATCGGGCGCAAGCCCAAGGGCCATGATTTCGTGATCGATCGCCGGCACAATCGCCCGGCCGTGACCCGGCACATGAGCGTGACGGGCGGCTAGACGCCCGACTTCTCCCCAATCCAATTGGATCGTTGCAGTGGTCTCGGTGCGGCCCATAATGGTTTTGTGCCGTAGCAGACGAGAGAGTTTGGGGGCATTGGCTGCAAGTCTTGTCGAGTCAACAGGACCGTTGATCCGAGTGGAGCGAGCCCCGGTCAGGGCGTCGCGACTAATCGCCCCAGTCGTTCTGATCATCGGCCTGGCGGTGGCGACGGTCCCTGGGTTGCCTGGTACGCGAGCAGCGACCAGGATCGCCGGCCTTGGCGATCGAGACCCAGGTTGTCCAGGCCAACCTCGACCGGGAGTTCGCCGACCTCACCCGCCTGTCGAAGACCTTCAGTTGGTACGACATCGCCGTCGAGAAGCTGCTGGTCAATTTCGATCGTGTGTTCGCCCGCGACACCATCGCCTACTATCTGCACGCGAATCACGGGGTTGATTTCGCCCTGGTGGTCGATGCCAGCGATCGCGACGTCTTCCTGGCCGAGGATGGGCGCGCCAGCACCAAGGAGGGATTGGCGCGCGTTGCCGGCGGCCTGGGGGCGCTGATCGCCGCGACCCGGTCGAGTTCGGCGGACGAACCGGAACCGGCGACGGTCATCATCGTCGTGGACGGCGCCTTCTATTTGGCCGCCGCCAGCGCGATCACGCCGCAATACAACAATGGCCAGATTTCCGGCCAGCAACACGGCGTGCTGATCCTCGCGCACCGCCTGTCGCCGGATGTCACGGACGGTTTGGGAGAAACGATCAGACTTTCCGGATTGGGAGTCGTGGATGACGTGCCCGATGGCATGTCACAGGGCCACCTGGCCGTGGCCAGCGCGGATGGGAGCCACGTGAAGAACATCGTTTGGGTGCCGCGTGCCTCGGACGGCGCCTTGATGGGTCAACTATGGCTGCCCTTGGCCGCCATCGTACTCGCGGCCGTCGGGCTGCTGATCGTGTTCCTGCGCAGGGTCACCGCGGCGATCGCCCGTTCGAAGGACGACGCACGGCACGCCGAGGAGCAGAACCGGGCCCTGGATGCCAGCGAGCGTCGGACCCGCGCGATCTTCGACAACGCGACCGACGGCGTGGTCGTCGCCGACGAGAGGCGGACGATCAGCTCGATCAACGCCCCCGCCGAGCGATTGTTCGGCGCGTCCGCCGATCTGCTCGTCGGACGGCCCTTCCCCATCCTGCTGGCCCCGATCGATGGGACGGTGGACGTGGCGAACGCCATGCCCGACACCGTGGCGCTGGAGAGCCTGGCCGACCACTCGGGCGAAGGCTCGATCGAACGGCGCCACGTTCTTGGGCGCCGCTGGAACGGTGGGACGTTCGTGCTCGAGGCCTCGGTCGCCCGGTCAAGCATCGAGAACCGGACGATCTTCATCGCGATCCTGCGCGATGTCACCGAGGCACGGCGGGCGGAGGAGACCCTGAATCTACTTGCCGCGGGGATGATTCTGGTCGGCGAGGGGGGCCACGTTCTGCTGGCCAATCGCAGCGCCGAGCAGATCCTGGCGTGTGGCAATCTGCTGCGGCGCGAGGGCAGCGTGTTGCGCGCGGCAGCGCCCTGGAACGACAAGGAGTTGCAGGCGCTGATCGCTCGGGCCCTGGCGGTGAACGGTCGCTTCCCCCTGGGCTCGGGTGCCATGAACCTGTACGCGGCGCCCGGGATGCCTCCCGTGCATGCCGTGGTGACACCCCTGCGCATGACCGAGGGTACCGGCGGCTATCCCGTCGCCGCGATCATGCTGCGCGACTCCGAAAGCCAGACCGAGATCCGGCCCGAACTCTTGCGGCAGTTGTATGGGCTGACCAAGGCCGAATCACGGGTCGTGACCGAGCTGGCGCGGGGCAAGCGGTTGAGCGAAGTGGCGGCGGCGCTGAACGTCAGCGTGAACACGGTGCGCAATCAATTGAAGCAGGCGTTCGCGAAAACGTCGACCAATCGCCAAACGGATCTGGTGTCCCTGGTCCTGACCAGCGTCTCGAACCTCGCCCAAGTGAATGAAAGCGACGAGACGGCGGCTTGACGGGGTTTAGTCTTCGATTGGAATCGCCGCGGCGGGCGCCACCTGGGTGGTCGAGAACGGCGGGAACGTGACCGAAGCAGGAATCCCTGGAATGATATCCAGCAGCGCGAACTCGTGCTCGTAGCCGACCAGGGTCACGGTGACCAGCGGCGTGACCATGCCGGGAGTATCGTCGGACGCGATGCCGCTCGGCGCATAGGAGACGTCGATGTTCTCGCTACCGATGGTCGGAAGGATGCCCTGCATGTCCTGGACGATCAGCGGGAACGACGCTTCGCCGAACATCTCGGAGGCGCCGCATGTGATCGAATCGTCGGCCGCGCCCGCACAATTGATGGTGCCGGATTTCAGGTCGGACATGCTGGCGATCGGCGGGTTGATGATGGCGGTGCGCACACCCCGCCGGGTCGCCTCGCCGGCCCGGTGATAGTCGAACACCATGAGGCCGAGTTCTAGCACGCCCACGGTGACGATGACCAGGATCGGCGCGATGAGCGCGAACTCGACGGCTTCGACGCCGCGCCGATCACGGGCGAGGCGCCGGATCCGTCGGGCAAGGCTACGTGCCAAGGTAGGTCTGCTCATGCGAACTCTCAATCGTCAGGTCATCCATGCCGAGCGTCGACATCAACCCCGGCATCAACGCGGCAAAGGGAACGGTGGCGGTCAGGCGAATCACCGTGACCTCCGTGCCGTTGACATCGACCGTGATCGGCTCGATCGTCAGCAAGGCACCGTCCTCGGCCCAACCGGGCACCAGGAAGTTTCCACTGCCGTCGGTGGTCCCGGTCTTGACCAGATTCTGGATGGTCGTCTGGGTCGGACCGTCGAGCGGCAGGTCGCTATGGGCGGCGAACACCGCGCCGGAGCGCAAGGACTTCTCGACGGCGTCGGCTTGGACGATCAGACGGCCGACCTCGGCCACGCCGACCACGAGCAACACCAGGAGCGGGACGACCAGCGCAAACTCGATGGCCGAGACGCCGCGGCGATCAGTGAACCAGTTGCGCATTGATATGGAAGTCCGCAGACGTGGTGGAATTGAGCGGCCCGACGATCTCGGCGTACACGTCCGCGACGGGCGGAGCCGAGACCGTCTCGGTGAGGAATAGGTCGACATAACGCCCGTCGGTATCGAACTCGCCGTGGCCCTTCACGTTCTGCGCCTTGCAGCGGAGAATGGCGGCGACGACGATGCGGCGTTCGGGGTCCTGGGCGACTGGATTGCTCGCGGGGACTCCGTCGAAGTTGTTGTTGTTCTTATTGGCGTTCGACACCGCGACCGGCACCGAGGCCGGCGGCGGATCGATCAGGGCATATCCCGCCAGCAAGGCGTTTTCGATTGGATACTGGGTCGACTTGCCCGTGCCGCCGTTGCTGCGGCCGAACGTTTCGCCGAGCTCGTAGAGATAGACCTGATAGCGCGTCGCCCCATTGAGCTCGGCCGGCAGGGCCGCGCCGCCATGCTTGGCGGACCAATAGCCGGCGCGATTCCAATTGCCGCCGCCGATGATCGCCGAGCCGGTCAGGCCGGTGTCGCGCGGGAAATTGATGACGTTCCGCGCCGGGTTCTTGGGGCTGAAGGTACCGGTGTCGAACCGCGCATTCACGCCGTTGCGAACCTTGTTCGTCTTCGACCCGGGAGAGGTTTCCACGTCCGTGCCGACGCAGGCACCGTTCTCGAGATCGGCGAGCCCATCTTCGACGGCATTGGCCCCGCAATCGCCATCGACGCACAGCAGGCCGTAGTTGCCGGGCGCGACACCACCGCCACCGCCTTCCTTGAGAAGAACCTGCCGCCCGGCATTGTCCGGGTCCATCACGTCGACCGCGTTGTTGCCGTTCTCGGTGAGGTCGCAAATCATGAACGGCGGCGCGTTGCAGATGATCGGCGCGGTGGTGGCGACCGCCACGGCCTCGAGGTTCTTGGCGCTGTTGCCGTCGCTGCCGGTCAGGGCGTTGATGACGGGCCCGAACATCATGTGGATCGACTGGGTATCCATGGTGACGCGCACGAGACGGGCATCGGAATCGCTCGTCGCGGCGGTGGTTCCTCCGTCACCGAAGGCCGAGAAGAACTCGACCTGGGAAACCGTCAGCTCACCACCCGCGAGGGACGAACTGTCGAGTGCGGTTCCGCGGGCGAGGCCCTCGGCGCGCGAGCGGGCATCTTCGCTGCCATCAAGCTGGGTCGCGGCCGCTACCGCCGCGGAATCGGCCGCGTTCTGCATCTCGGTGCGGAGAATCGTGGTGCGGCCGACATCGACGGCGAGGACCAATGAGCCAACCAGCAAGCTCCCCGCGAGCGCGACATACAAGGCAACGGCGCCACGCCGATCGGCATGAAGGGCGCGGTAACCAACGGGCCTGCGATTTGGCGATTGAGCATGACTTGGCACCAGCACAGCCTCCGATGGGGACATCGCTTTGGCCCGCGTCAGTCCGGTACACTGAGGCGTCACTCGTTAAGCACCGATGAAATTCCAGGCATGCCCCACCTGTAATTCCTTTCGACGGCGCGTGCAGTGATAACTGAACCGCGCCGGGTTTGTTGGAGGCTGTTTTGTTTGAGTCACGCTGCGATTCCTGGTGCTTCAGGGCGGCATAGTAACGTTCCTCGGCTTTGGCCGGTGGGATGTTGACGATGGGCTCCAGCAGCCTGCGATTATTGAACCAGTCCACCCATTCCAGCGTCGCGAACTCGACGGCTTCGAAGCTCTGCCATGGTCCGCGCCGATGGATGACCTCTGCCTTGTAGAGGCCGTTGATGGTCTCGGCCAGCGCGTTGTCATAGGAGTCGCCGACGCTGTCGACAGAGGGCTCGACGCCCGCACC
>SHVY01000048.1 GCA_009694045.1 Alphaproteobacteria bacterium
CTGACGAAGATGGCGGCGACGATCCAGCGCATCGCGGGATCGCGCCCCAGCCGGTCGGCGTCGTTCACGTCCTCGTAGCCGGCGAGGCGGCCAAAGACGGACTGACGGAGCAGTCCGACGACGCCATGCCAGCCGTTCTTGCCGGTCCGGCTGTCGGCCAGGACATTCCCGGCCGATACGGTCAGCCCGAGGGCATCATCGAGTTCTCGGTAGGCCAGCAAGCCGGCGTCGGACGTGACCCGCGAGCCGTGGAATTCCAGTTTCAGGCGGCGGTCAAAAACGGGCCGCAGTAGACCGCGATCCGATTCACCCTCCGGGTTTCGCATCCAAGCCGCCCTCCAATCGGCATAAGATATTGATTCTTATACAATATTTTGACGAGAAAGGCATCCAATTGATTGTTCACCTGGGTAATGCGGGCTCAAGCCTCGCCCCCTACCAGCCCACGCCCATCGACTGGGAGGCCCTTCGCCGCGAAGCCTGGGAACGCCAGAGGGTGCTTGTCATTGGCCTGGACGATCCGCGCCTGGATGCCTACACCCGCCAGGTTCTCGCCAATGCCGCCGGCCGGCTGTTCGGCCTGCCCGTGACGCTCGCCGACGTGACGGCGTGATCCCACGGTTCGATCCCCACGCCCCTCGAAACTCGACGTTTTGCCGTCACCAAGCGGACTCAGCCTTGTGGGCAGACTTGTGGGCAGAGAAACAGACGTTTTTCAAACCATTGATATAGCGTCTTAATTATCTTCATAGGGCGGAGTTCCCATCCGCCGCACGTGGTAGGGGGTGGCGGCGAAGCAGGTGCAGAAGTGGGCGACCAGGGGTTCCAGGCGCTTGACCATGGCGCGCTGGGGTTCGGTGGCGGCGTTCAGGCGGTCCATGGCGGTCGCCACCTCGTGGCGGAGTTTGTCCAGGTCGATGGTGGTGAAGCGGCGGTTGTCGTAGACCATCCGGCCGCCGATCATCACCGAGGCGACGCTACCGCCGTCGTCGGCGTGGACCAGCTGGTTGACGGGATCGTTGAGCGGCACGTAGGCGAGGTCGTCGAGGTCGAGAAACGCGATGTCCGCGAGGTAGCCCGGGGCGATGCACCCGAGCCGGCCGCGGAGCCCGATCGCCGCGGCGCCGCCTTCGGTCGCCATGCGAATCGCCTCGTCGGCGCCGATCCATTGGCTCACATCGTGGCTGCGAACCCGGCTGACGTAGGAGGCGAATCGCATCGCCTCGACCACGTTCTGGTTGTCCGACGAGTTCGAGCCGTCGGAGCCGATGCCGACGGTCAGCCCCGCATCGAGCATCCGTCGCACCGGGGCGATGCCGTTGCCGAGGCGCAGGTTGCTGCCCGGATTGTGGGCGACGGAGGCGCCGCGATCGACCATGCGCCGAATGTCGTCGTCGTCGAGCCACACCGCATGGGCGCCGGTAAACCCGGGGCCGACCAGGCCCAGGGCGTCGAGGTGGGCGAGCAGGGTGCGGCCATAGGTGCGCAGGCCGGTCAATGCCTGGACCTTCGATTCGGCCAGGTGGGTGTGCAGCCGGAGGCCGTGTTCGGCCGCGAGCCTGCCGCAGGCCCGTAGCAGATCGTCGGAACAGTGATGCGGGATGGTGGGCGCGATGGCGAAGGCCAGCCGGTCGCCGCCCCGCCAGCCTCGCGCGATGTCGCGGCAGACGGCGAGAGCGCCCGCGAAAGGCGGCAGGCCGAGCCGCTCGACGTCGCGCCGAGCCGCATCCGGCAGCGCGGCCATCAGGCCCGGCACGGCTTCGAACATGGTGCGGTCGGCGAGCATCGGTGCGATCACCGCCCGCATGCCGATCGCCTCGTAGGCGCTACGGACCGCGGCGATGCCGTCGCGGCTGGGCGCCGGCATCTCCCAGGTCAGATCGTAGACCCCGGTGCAACCGCGCCGCACCATCTCGGCGGCGTTGAGCAGGGTGGCGAGCCGTCGGTCGTCGTGGTTGCGCCCGCCGTTGATCCACGGTGCCGAGTTGAGCAGCATCTCCAGGTTCGCACGGTCGCCCCGCCCCTTGCCCAGGCTGCCGTGCCCGTGGGTGTGGGCGTTGACGAGCCCAGGGATGAGCATGCGCCCCGTTGCGTCGATCGCGCGCGCTCCGGCCGGCGCCGGCATCCCCGCCGCACCCACCTCGCGGATCGTGTCGCCGTCGATCAGGATGTCCTTGGGTTCCGCCGCCCGTCGCGCCACGTCGAGGACACGGCCGTTGCGGATCACTGTTGCGGTCATGTCACCTCACCCGACTCATGAGGTCGTGGTACGGCATCACCATCGACTCGATGAGGAATTCGCCGAGCCGGGGGGTGCGGACGCGGGGCAGCGGGCCGAGGGGGAAGCTGGAGGTGCGCTTGTCGCCCGACGCGATGGTCAGGGCGATGTCGCGGCCCACGGCGGTGGCGGTGGGGACGCCACGGCCGGAGAAGCCGAGCGCGGCGTAGAGGTCGGGCGCCGGCTCGAATACGCCCACCACTTTGCGCGGCACCATGTCGAGCCAGCCCTGCCAGTAGCGGTCGAACGTCAGGTCGGCAAGGGCGGGGAAGACCCGCCCGACGACGCGGCGGAACCGGGCGGCCGCCCGCTCGAGGGTGTCATTGGTAAGCAGCCCCACGCCGCCGCCGGTCACCAGATGCCCAGACGGATCGAAGAAGAAGAACAGCTCGCCCTCGATGGTCTCGGCGAAGGCATGGTCGATGGGCAGCGCCTGCCGCCGCACGTCGGCCGGCACGGGCTGGCTGGTAAGCCCGAAGGCCCGCACCAGATAGAACGCCTCGTCCCGCCCGGGCCATAGGCCGCCGCGGTGGGCATTGGTCGCGAGGACGACGGCACGGGCACGCAAACCGCCGCGCGCCGTGGACACGCGCCAGCCGTCGGCTTCACGCGCCAGCGACGTGACCCGGCTGCGGCCGTGGATCCTGGCACCGGCGTTTCGCGCCGCGCGGGCGAGGCCCCGGGCGTAGCCGAGCGGGTTCAGGTGTCCCCCGTCGGGGTAGACCACGCCGGCGCGATAGCGATCGCTGGCCACGTGGTCGCGCAAGTCCGCGCCCTCCAGCCACGCGACCTTGAACCCTCGCCGGGTCCACTGTGCGTGCTTGGCCGCGAGCATTCGGGCCGATTCGGGCCGGCGCACCACGTTGAGGGTGCCGCACTGCACCGCGTCGCAGGAAATCTGGTGCGCACGGATCAGCGAGAAGACCAGATCGGCGGCCTTGCCCTGCAGCGCATTGACGCGCTCGGCGTGTTCGGGTCCGAACCAGCGCTCGAGCTCGTCGGGCAAGCGATAGGTCCAATCCGGCGTGCATTGGCCATTGTTGCGCCCCGAGGCGCCGAAGCCCGGCTCCTCCGCCTCCAGCACGGTGACCGCGATTCCCTTTTCCGCCAGGTGCAGGGCGCAGGAGAGCCCGCAGAACCCGGCGCCAACCACCACCACGTCGGTGGTCGCTTCACCGTCCAGCGGCGGGTTATCCTCGGGCGGCGGCGCCAGGGCCTGCCACAGGGAGCCTTCGAGCGGCGTGGGGATCACGCGCGGATCACCGGGATCTCGCGCGGGGCGCGACGGGTGAGGAGGATCGGCTTGTCCTCGGTGACCACCAGGTTCTCCTCGTGGACCAGGATCTTACCGCGGCCGTACATCGCGCTGGGTTCGATGGTGAGAACCGTGCCGGGGCGGAGTACGGTCAAGTCTCCCGGCTTGTTCGACGGCGGCTCGGTCATCACCCGCCCGAGCCCGTGGCCGAAGCGGCCTACGTTGCCGAGGTCGATGCCGCCGTCCACCAGCACCTTGGCTTGGGCCGCGAACACGTCGGCCGCGGTATTGCCCGGTCGGGCCGCGTCGATTCCCGCCTCGGTCGCCAACCACAGCAGCTCGTGCACCCGCTTCGCCGCGTCGGGGACATGGCCCACGGCGTAGTTGCGGTCGAAGTCGCAGAAGTAGCTGTCGTAGCGCGAGCCGGTGTCGATCAGGAACACGTCGCCCTTGCGGATGCGCCGGGTGGTGGGGCCCATGATGATGCTGTCGTAGCCGCCCGGGCCGGAGCCGATCGAGGTGTACGGGGTCTTGTCGGCGCCGCCCAGCATCATCGCCGCCTGGAAGGTCCGCACCAGGTCCCGTTCGGTGTCGCCGACAGTCAGGAGCTTCGGCATGGCGTCGAACACGTCGCCGGCGATGCCGCACATGCGGCGGATGCGGGCGATCTCGGCCGCGGACTTGATCAGACGCAAGGACCGCATCACCCCCATGCAATCGGCGAGCTGGAAGCCGGCGAGGGTCCGCTTGAGACGCAGCAGATCGCCCACCGGCATCCCAAGCCGGGATTCGGCGCCAAGCTCCGCGCCGAACCGGCCGAACCGCCGGCGCACGTCCATCAAGGCGTCAGCCAGCAGGTCGAGCCCCTCGTTCTCGGGCCGGGGGCTCGGCCAGGTGCGGACATCCTCGACCCAGGAGGTCGCGATCCAATTGGTCAGCCCGGTCTCCGGGATCACGGCCACCGCGCGGCCGATGCGCGGGATCACCAGGTACCAGGGACGGGTCGGGGTGTTCCAGGCGAACTGGGTCGAGAACCCCGACATGTATTCGAGATTCGCCTCGGAGGTGAGCAGCATGGCGTCGAGCCGCGCTTTGCTCATCAATCCCCGTGCGCGTTCCAGGCGCCCTTCGAACTCGGCGCGATTGAAGGGCGGTAGTTCGCCCATCCGTTTGGTCGGTTTCGCCTTGGCCATGATCCGCCCCCCGCTGTGACGAGAGCCACACTAGCAAGGCTTCCGCCGCCTGGGCGAGGGCCGTGACCTGGGTCAATCCGACCGTCGCCGACCCGGATAGACTTCCGCCGCCATGGACCAGAGCACGACCATCGATCTCCTGGCCGATCCCGCGACCCACGGCGGCGCGCCCGTGCAGCGGATCACGACCCATATCAGCGAGATGTTCCTCGCCGGCTCGCGCGCCTACAAGCTGAAGCGGAGCGTGCGCTACCCCTTCGTCGACTTCTCGACATCGGCGCTTCGTCGTACGGCCTGCGAGGCGGAGGTGCGCATCAATCGGCGGACCGCGCCGGAGCTCTATCTGGGGGTCGCGCCCGTCGTCACGGCAGGAGGCCGTTTGCATCTGGGCGCGATCAGCGCGGCGCCCGATTCCGCCATCGACTGGGTGGTGGTGATGCGCCGGTTCGGCCAGGAGGACCAACTCGACCGCTTGGCGCGACGCGGGGGGGGCTGACCGACGCTCTCGCCCGCGAGCTTGCCGATGTCGTCGCCGCGTTCCATGCGAGCGCCGAGCCGCGAGCGGACACCGATGCCCTGGCCGCCTTGCGTTGGGTGATCGCCGACAATGCCGGCGAGATGGCGACGATGGACCTTCCCACCGCGCAGGTCGCGAACGTGTGCGTGCGCGCCACGGGGTGGCTCGAGCGGATCGACGGGCATCTGGAGGCCCGGCGGCGGGCGGGCTACGTCCGCGTCTGCCATGGGGATCTGCATCTGCGGAACCTCTGCCTGACCAAGGACCGGCCGATTCTCTTCGACGCCATCGAGTTCGACGACCGCCTGGCCGTGATCGACGTGGCCTACGACCTCGGCTTTCTGCTCATGGACCTGGAACACCGGGGGCTCCGTTCCGCTGCTAACATTGTCTTCAACCGCTACCTCGATCGAACCGGGGACCTCGGGCTCATCGCCGCCCTGCCCCTCTTCATGGGCCTGCGCGCGGCGGTACGCGCCCAGGTATCCGCACTCGCCGGCGACGGCCCCGAAGCCCGGCGCTATCTCGATCTCGCGCGGTCCCCCTTGGAACCAGAGCCGGCACGGCTGGTGGCGATCGGCGGGCTGTCGGGAACCGGCAAGTCCACCCTGGCCCGGGCCCTCGCCCCGCTGTTGGGGCGCGCGCCCGGCGCCTTGATGTGCCGCAGCGATGTGATCCGCAAGCAGCGGGCGGGGGTGTCGGATACCGACCGGCTGCCGGAGTCGGCCTATTCGCGGGAAAGCTCGCGGGCGGTCTACGCGGCCCTCCTGGCGCGGGCGGAACAAGCCCTCGCCGCCAGCCACGGCGCCGTCGTCGACGCGGTTTTCGCGCGGAGCGAGGAGCGGGCGCAGATCGAGGACGTGGCGCGAAAAGCCGGCGTGTCCTTCACCGGTCTGTGGTTGGACGCCGATCCCGTCACGTTGGCGGTCCGGGTCTCCGGCCGTTTCGGCGATGCCTCCGACGCCGACGCCCGCGTGGTCGCGGCGCAGGCGACGTACGACCCCGGCGAGATCCGCTGGCATCGGATCGATGCCGCCAAGTCCCCGGACGACGCGCGCGCGGCGGCGCGGGCGATTCTTCGTCTTGGATAAACGGTGAGAGAATCCTGGTACAGCCGATCCGTCGCCGACGCCGCGACCGCGCTGGCCGTCGATCCGGCGACGGGGCTGTCCGCGGAAGAGGCCGCGGCGCAGCTCGCGCGCGACGGGCCCAACTCCCTGGTGGAGGCGCGGAGGCGCGGGCCCATCGCCCTGTTCCTGCGGCAGTTCGCCGACGTGATGATCTTCGTGCTGCTGGGAACCGCCGTGGTCTCCGGCCTGATCGGCGAGGTCGAGGACGTGGCCGTCGTCGTCGCCGTGGTCGTGCTGAACGCCGTGGTGAGCTTCGCGCAAGGTTGGCGGGCGGAGAAGGCCATGGCGAGCCTGCGCCGCCTGGGTGCGGCCAAGGCGACGGTCGCGCGCGGCGGCGTCGTGACCGACGTGCCGGCGGCGGACCTCGTGGTCGGCGACGTCGTTCTGCTGGAGGCCGGGGACATCGTGCCGGCGGATCTGCGGCTGGCCGAGCTCGCGGGGCTCAGGGTCAATGAGGCCGCATTGACCGGCGAATCGGTGCCGGTAGACAAGCGCATCGCCGTTCTCGCGGCAGCCGATCTTCCCTTGGGGGATCGGCGTAACCTGGCCTTCAAGGGTACCGTCGTCACCTACGGCCGGGCACGCGGTCTGGCGGTCGCGACCGGCATGGCGACCGAGACCGGTCGGATCGCCGATATGCTGGTCGGCACGGGCGAGACGACCACCCCCCTGCAACGGCGGCTGGCGACGTTGGGCCAGCGTCTGGCCATGCTGGCGGCGGCGATCTGCGTGGTGATCTTCGCCGTGGGCCTGCTGCGGGGCGAACCGCCGCTGCTCATGTTCATGACCGCGCTTTCGGTTGCGGTCGCGGCGATTCCCGTGGTCGTGACCGTACTGCTCGCCCTGGGCGCGCACCGCATGGTGCGGTCGAACGCGCTCGCCGTGCGTTCGGAACGGCAATCCCTGTTCCGGCAGGGCCTGCTGTCCAACCGGCCGCTTCTCGGCGCGGTCGTCTTGACGGTCGGATTGCAGCTCGCCGCGATCTACGCACCGGTCATGAACCTCCTCCTGGACACCCAGCCGCTGACGCTTTCCGAGCTTGGCCTGTGCCTGGCGCTTTCGACCGTCGTGTTCTGGGCCGTGGAGCTCGAAAAGTGGTTGCGAGCCCCTAAGGCGCGGACGAAGATCGTGCCCTAGGATTCCCCTGGGGAGGCCTCGCCATAAACCGCACATCCCGTCGCCGTTTCGTCGCCACCGGCCTGGCCGCGGCCGGGGCCACCCAGTTCCGCGCGCGCATTGCACGCGCCGGCGATCCGATCAAGGTCGGCGCGGTTTTGGAGTTGTCGGGCGGGCTCGAATTGTTCGGCAACCAGGCGAAGCTCGGGCTCGATCTGGCGGCGAAGGAGATCAACGACGGCGGCGGGATCCTGGGCCGACCGGTCGAGATCCTGTACGAGGACAACAAGACCGACCCGAAGACCGCGGTCGAACGGACCACCAAGCTGATCCAGCGCGACGAGGTGGTGGCCGTGGCCGGCCCGATCACGTCGAACGCGCGGGACGCCATGGCGCCGGCCCATCAGAAGTTCCAGACGCCGCTGCTGTACGCCACGAACTACGAAGGTGGCGCCTGCGATCGCAACATCTTCTGCTTCAACACCATGCCGAACCAGGAGCTGGCCAAGCTGCTGCCGCACATGAACGCGAATTTCGGCGACAGCTACTACATGTTTGGCGCCGACTACGTCTGGCCGCAGAAAATGTTCGAGCATGCCCAGGGCATCGTCTCGGGTCTGGGCGGCACCACCGCCGGGGTCGAGTTCACGCCCTGGGGGGTCAAGGAATTCGCCCCGGTTATCCGCCGAGTCGCCGATTCGGGGGCCAAGGTGCTGGTGTTCGCCCTGCCGGGCGCGGACGGCATCACCTTCATCCGCAGGCCGAGGATTTCGGCTTGCTCGCCAATGTCACCGTCGCGTTCCTCGGCTTCTCCGAGGCCTACCTGGGTGCCTTCGGCGAGGGCAAGGGCCAGAACATGTGGGTCACCGTGCCCCTGGTCTCGGGCTCGGACGAGGCCGGCGTCCAGGACTTCGCCAGCCGCATCAAGGCCAACGCCGACGGCGACGTGGTCATCTCGCACTACGTCATGACCCACTACAACGCGCTGAACGCCCTGAAGGCGGCGATCGAGAAGTCGGGCAGCGCCGACCGCGAGGCGGTGATCGCCGGGCTCGAGGGGTTGACGATCGCCAGCCCCACCGGCGACGTATCGATCGGGGCGGCCGATCATCACGTCACCCTGAACATGTACCTCGCCAAGACCGAGGGCCCCGGGCTGCAAGTGGTCGAAGCCCTGGGCAGCCTCGCGCCCGAAGCCGGCTGCGCGTGATCCATGGCGCCTGACCTTGTCGCGGGCCTGCGCGAGGCCATGCCGATCGCGATCGGCACGCTCGCGCTCGACCGTCCCGGCACGGGCCTGGTCATCGTCGACGAGGTCAACGGGTTCGCGACCGTGGGTGCCGGCAACCTGGCGCCACCGGTGCCGAACGCCCAGGTCGGCCGCATGGTGGTCGAGACCAACCGCCTGGCCCGGTCCTTCAGCGGCCGAGGCTGGAAGATCCTGGCGTTCCTCGACACCCACGTGCCCGGCAAGCCCGAGCCGCCCTATCCGCCCCATTGCGAGCAGGGCAGCGGCGAGGAAGAGCTGGTGCCCGAGCTGACGTGGCTGGAATCCGACCCGCACACCACCCTGGTGCGCAAGGATTGCATCAACGGCTTCGTCGGCGCGATCGCCGGCGACGGCCGCAACCGGATCGTCGATTGGGTCAACGCCAACCGGCTGTCCGCCATCCTGGTGGTCGGCATCTGCACCGACATCTGCGTCATGGACTTCGTCCTGACGACGCTGTCGGCCCGCAACCACGACCTGATGCCGACCCTGAAGGAGATCATCGTCCACGAGCCCGGCTGCGCCACCTTCGACCTGCCGCGCGCGACGGCGGAGAAGTTGGGCTATGGGGCGACCGCCTCGCACCCCCAGGAGGCGACGCATCACATGGGGCTGTACTTCATGGCATCGCGCGGGGCCCGCATCGTCGGCGAGGTCCGGCTGCCGGCCTGGTCCCTTGGCAGCCCTGCTGCAGGTCGCCGGTCTCGGCAAGGACTTCGACGGCGTCCAGGTGCTCGCCGGCGTGGACCTGACCCTGGCCGAGGGTGAGCTCCTCAGCCTGATCGGCCCCAACGGGTGAGGCAAGACGACTCTGTTCAACCTGTTGACCGGGGTGCTGCAGCCGTCGTCGGGCAGCATCGGGCTTCGGCGGGCGGGGCCTCGTCGGCCTGCGGCCGATGGCGATCGCGCGGGCGGGCATCGGTCGCAAGTTCCAGGTGCCAAGGATCTTCGCCGAACTCACGGTGGCGGAGAACATGACCGTGCCGCTGCTGGCCGGGTCCAATCCCTATGCTCTCATGACGCGCCAGGCGCCAGGGGCGGAGATCGGTGCGCTGCTGCGCCGCGTGCGCCTCGAAGGACGGCGGGACACGCCGGCGGGGCGACTGTCGCATGGCGAGAAGCAGTGGCTGGAGATCGCCATGGTGGCGGCACGGGCCCCACGGTTGATGCTGCTGGACGAGCCCACGGCCGGCAATCCCTTGACCGTGGAGAGTTCCTGCCCACATGGTGTCGGTGCTTCCTGTCCCCCCGGATTCCCCTTGAGTCGATCGATGACCCAAAGTGACGCTGTCTGGCACGGCACGACGGTGCTATCGGTCCGCCGCGGCGGCAAGGTGGTGATGGCCGGCGACGGCCAGGTCACCATGGGCGCCACGGTCGTGAAGTCGAACGCCAACAAGATCCGCAGGCTGGGCGCCGGTGACATCCTGGCCGGGTTCGCCGGCGCGACCGCCGATGCCTTCACCCTGTTCGAGCGCCTGGAGGCGAAGCTGGAGCGCCACCCGGGCCAGCTTGCCCGCGCCTGCGTCGAACTCGCTAAGGATTGGCGGACCGATCGCTACCTGCGCCGGCTCGAGGCGCTGATGGCGGTCGCCGACGGCCGCGTCTCGCTCGTGGTTTCGGGCTCCGGCGATGTGCTGGAGCCCGAGGACGGGATCATCGGCATCGGCTCGGGCGGGCCGTTCGCCCTGTCCGCCGCGCGCGCCCTCGCCGCCGCCGGCGAGACGGATGCCGAGGCCATCGCCCGCCGGGCCATGGCGATCGCCGCCGAGATCTGCATCTACACCAACGACCGGGTCGTGCTCGAGAGCCTGGAGAGCCGATGACCGCCTTCAGCCCCCGCGAGATCGTCTCCGAGCTCGACCGCTTCATCGTCGGCCAGGGCGCGGCCAAGCGGGCCGTCGCCATCGCGCTGCGCAACCGCTGGCGTCGGATGCAGCTTCCGCCCGAGCTGCGCGACGAGGTTCTGCCCAAGAATATCCTGATGATCGGCCCGACGGGCGTGGGCAAGACCGAGATCGCCCGCCGCCTCGCCCGCCTCGCCGGCGCCCCGTTCATCAAGGTGGAGGCCACCAAGTTCACCGAGGTCGGCTATGTCGGGCGCGACGTGGAACAGATCGCCCGCGACCTCGTGGAGGTTGCCATCGGCATGATCCGCGAGTCGAGCCGCAAGGAGGTCAACGCCCGCGCCGAGCTTGCCGCCGAGGAGCGGGTGGTCGACGCCCTGGTCGGCGACAACGCCGGACCCGAAACCCGCGCCAAGTTCCGCACCATGCTGCGCCAGGGCGCCCTCGACGACCGCGAGATCGAGATCGAGGTACGCGAGACCGGCGGCGCGGCCCTGCCCACCTTCGAGGTACCCGGCATGCCCGGCGCCCAAATGGGGATGCTCAACCTCAACGACATCTTCGGCAAGGCGTTCGGCGGCCGATCCAAGCGCCGACGCGTGAAGGTCGCCGACAGCCACGCGATCCTGCTGGCCGAGGAAAGCGATAAACTGTTGGACAACGACCGGGTCGTCAGGGACGCGATCACGGCCGTCGAGCAGAACGGCATCGTCTTCATCGACGAGATCGACAAGATCGCCGGGCGTGGGGCGGAGCGCGTCGGCGCCGACGTGAGCCGCGAAGGCGTGCAGCGCGACCTGCTGCCGCTGATCGAGGGCACCACGGTCGCCACCAAGCACGGTCCGGTGAAGACCGATCACGTCCTGTTCATCGCCTCGGGCGCGTTCCACCTGGCGAAGCCCTCGGACCTTCTGCCCGAGCTGCAAGGCCGCCTGCCGATTCGGGTGGAGCTCTCCGCGCTCGGACGCGAGGACTTCGTCCGGATTCTGACCGAGCCGGAGAACAGCCTGATCAAGCAGTACACGGCGCTTCTCGGCACGGAGAAGGTGACCCTTACCTTCACCACCGACGGGATCGACGAGATCGCGACGCTCGCCGCCGACATCAACGCGGGCATCGAGAACATCGGCGCGCGGCGGTTGCACACGGTGCTGGAACGTCTGGTCGAGGAGATCAGCTTCTCCGCCCCCGACCGTCCCGACACCGGCCACATCATCGACCGCGCCTACGTCCAGGAGAAGGTCGGCGCCCTGGCCAAATCCACCGACCTGGCGAAGTTCATTTTGTAGGGACGCCCCCGAGATATCGGAGCAGTGCCGCGTGCACGAGGGCTCGCTCGTGGCTCCGCAGCATCCCGAGCCGTCGCTCGATTCGGTCGCCTCGAACCGTCGCGATCTTCGCGGCGCGGACGACCGACGCGATCGGCAGACCCGTCTCGGCTCCGGCGCGGATGGCTACGTCGTCCCGCCAGGGCGTGTTCTCGGCGCTCGTGATCATGGCGACCCAGTAGAGGCCATGGCGTTGCGCCAGAGCCCGACCGGAGACGATCAGGGCCGGGCGACGCTGCGCGCGGTCGCCCTCAGTGTAGGGGAACGGGACGGCAACGATGTCCCACCGTTCATAGATCGGCGTAGCCACGTCGGTCGGCCTCCGAAGTCCACTCCTCGAACGCGGCGAAGGGGTCCGGTTCCCCCGCGACGACCAGACGCTCGATCATGATCCCCTTTGACGTCACCCGAAACCGCACCAGGTCTCCCGGTGCCACGCCCAATCGCTCGCGCACCTTCTTCGGGATCACCATCTGGCTGCGCGGACCGATCCGTGCGATCGCCGAGTCGTTCTTCATATCGGAACTCCAACTCTTGGATATTCAGATTATCATACTTCAAAATATTACAGCGGCGGCACCGCACAAACCAATCAAGGAGCGCCCGTCACCCCCGCTTGCGCAGCAGCACGTACAGCGCGCCGGCGCCGCCGTGGCGGGGTAGGGCGGTGGCGAAGCCGAGGACGAGGGCGCGGGTCGCGGGCTCGTTCAGCCAGCGTGGCACCAGGTCCTTGAGGACGCCCGGCCCCTCGCGGCCCCGGCCGGTGACGACCAGGACACAGGTGCGGCTGGCGCCCCGGCGCGAGGCGAGGAACGACACGAGGGCCGCGTGCGCCTGCACCCGCGTATGACCGTGCAGATCGAGGGTGTCATCGATCGCGAACTGGCCGCGCGTGAGGCGGCGCAACGTCGCGCGATCCAGCCCGGCGGCCTCGCCGGGTTTGAGCGCCGGCCGCTGCGACGAATCCCCACCGACCGCTTTTGCTTGCTTGGGTGGCGGCGCGGGGTGCGGCGGTTTCGGCGCTGCTTCGCGGGCCGCTTCAGGCCGCTCCGGTTTCCTGCGCCCCGGCAAGGGCGTCACGTCGCGGGTAATCCACCACCAGGCGATCGCGTCGTCGGGGGAGCCGCGCGGGGTCCGGGCTCTAGTCGAGCCCATCGACGATCAGGATGTGGAGACGGCGGGGGCCATGGGCACCGCGCTGGATCGTCTGCTCGATGTCGGCGGTGCGCGATGGCCCGGTGATCATGTTCACGGTGCGCGGCACGTCCGCGCCCAGCGCCCGCAGCCGCGCCCATACCTCCTCGTAGGCGCCGGCAAGGCGCCGGCGCGGAAGCACGACGACGTGGGTCTCGGACAGGAAGTTGAGCGTCGTCGGATGGGTGGGACCGGAGAGGGTCACCAGGGTCCCCGTCTCGGCCACCCCGGCGAAGGCCGCGGTGATGCCCACCAGATCGTCGCCATGGGTCCGGCCCTGGCGAAGCTCCAGCACCGTGGTCGTCCAGGGCAGCCCCTGGAGCAGCGGGTCCGGCGCCATGGCGGCCCTGGCGGGCAGGTTCTGGCCGGCCAGGTAGCGCGCGACCGCCGCCGGCACCTCGGCGGGACCGGCCAGCTCCTCCGTCGTGCCGCCCACCTCCCCGGCCATGGCCCGGAACATCGCCACCCGCTCGGGCTCCGGCACCTGCCCCCGGGCCGGCACCAGGTTCGCCGTGTGCGCCGCGATCCGCGCATCGACGGCGGCCGCGTCGGAGTCCGTCCGCGCGAGCGCTCGGCGCAGCTTGCCGAGAATCTCGGTCCGGGGTTCGCTCATCGCCCGCGCCGGGAGGCCCATTGGGCGTGGAAGGTGCGGCCTTCGGGGGAGGGGAAGTCGCGGCCGCGAGTCCAGCCTCCGGCGAGTGGCAGCGCGGCGAACCGGCCCCGGCGCGCCAACCCGAGCACCCGGGCCACGAGGCCGGTCGCCAGGCGATAGGCCCAGGGCCGGGTCGCGAACCAGGCCCACACGCCCAGGCCCCAGCGCGCGGCGGCGGGGGCCTTGCCCGAAGCGAACTCGCGTTCGCGCCAATGGCGCAACATCCGGGGCAAGGGAATGCGCATGGGGCAGACGTCCTCGCAGCGGCCGCAGAAGGTCGAGGCGTTCGGCAGGTGGTGCGCCTCGTCCAACCCGATCAGCGCCGGGCTGAGAACCGCGCCCATCGGCCCGGTGTACACCCAGCCATAGGCGTGCCCGCCGACCGACCCATAGATCGGGCAGTGATTCAGGCAGGCGCCGCAGCGGATGCACCGCAGGATGTCCTGGAACTCGGAACCCAGCAGAGCCGAGCGGCCGTTGTCGAGCAGCACCACGTGGAAGGCCTCGGGTCCGTCCAGATCGCCCGGCCGGCGCGGCCCGGCGGACCAGGTGGTGTAGGTCGAGAACTCCTGACCCGTGGCCGAGCGGGCGAGGATCCGGAGGATGGTGGTCGCGTCCTCCATGGTGGGCACTACCTTCTCCAAGCTCGCGAGCACGATGTGCATGCGCGGTAGGGTCTGGGTCAAATCGCCGTTGCCCTCGTTGGTGACGATTACCGTCTGGCCGGTCTCGGCGATCAAGAGGTTGGCGCCGGTGATGCCGACGTCGGCTTCGAGGAAGCGGGCGCGCAAGGTCTCGCGCGCCTCGGTCACCAACTCCGGGATGCCGTCGAGACGCCGCGACCGATCGCCGCCATGGTGGTGTTCGACGAACAGGTCGCTGATCTGCTCTTTGTTCTTGTGGACCGCCGGGGCGATGATGTGGCTCGGCGGCTCGCCGGCGAGCTGGATGATGTATTCGCCCAGGTCGGTCTCGACGGGGCGGATGCCGTTGGCCTCGAGGAACGGGTTCAGCCCGATCTCCTCGCCGATCATGGTCTTGCCCTTGGTCACGGTGCGCGCGCCCGCCTCGCGGCAGAGGCCGAGGACGACACCCCTCGCCTCGGCCGCGTCGCGGCACCAGTGAACGTGGCCGCCGGAGCGGCGCACCTCGGTCTCGAACCGTTCCAGGTAGAGATCGAGGTAGGCCAGCGTGTGGTCCTTGATCGCCTTGGCCTGATCGCGCAGGGCATCGAACTCCGGCAGGCGCGCCCGGGCGTGAGCGCGTTTGTCGATGAAGTGGCCCTTCAGTCGCCCCATGGCCCGCTGCAACTGCGGGTCGGCAAGCGCGTGGCGTACGTTGGCGGGGAAGGCGTGGGCCGAGGATTCCATGGGCGTCAGGGTCGCGGCTCGGCGATGACTCGCGGCTCGGCGATGCCGGGGCCATCGGTCATGCCCGCCAGGACCTCGGCCACGTGGCGCGCGGTGATCGCCCGGCCCTCGCGTTTCAGCCTGCCGGCGATGTTCATCAGGCAGCCGAGATCGCCGGCCAGGACGGTGTCGGCGCCGGTCTCCACGATCTCGGCGGCCTTGTCGCTCACCATCCTCAGGGAGATGTCCGGGTACTTCACGCAGAAGGTACCGCCGAAGCCGCAGCACACTTCGGGCGAGCGCAGCTCGGCCACCGTCACGCCCGCGACGAGGCCGAGCAGCCGGCGCGGCTGCTCCCTCACCTTCATCTCGCGCAGAGACGAGCAGGAGTCGTGATACGCCACGCGGCCGTAGAATTGGGATGGAAGGCGTTCGACCTTGGCCACGTCGGCGAGGAAACCCAGAAGCTCGTGGGTCTTGGCCCCGAGCTTGGCGGCCCTCGATTCCCACACCCGGTCGCCCTTGAATATCTCCGGGTAGTGGACCTTGATCATGCCGCCGCAACTACCCGAGGGCACCACGACGAAATCGAACTCCTCGAATGCCGTGACCACCGCCTCCGCCAGCCGGCGGGCGCTGTTCCGATCGCCCGAATTGAATCCCGGCTGACCGCAGCACGTCTGGGTCGGCGGCACGGCAACCGCATATCCCGCGTCCTCGATCAGCTTGACCGCCGCGAACCCGACGGTCGGCCGGAACAGATCGACGAGACAGGTCACGAACAGTCCCACGCGACCCTTCGTCACGACGGCCTCCCTGCTTGCACGGGGGAGAATGGGTTGGGCCGAGGCTGGGCGCAAGCCCTCCCGTCATGGGCCCGCGACCACCAGAACCTTGGGAAGCAGCAGAAAGTACCGCCCTTCGTGCTTCATCCTGCCGGCGCGCGATCCGGCTTCTTCCCCTGTGCCCCAGAACAGGTCGCCCCGGACGGGGCCCTTGATGGCGCCGCCCGTGTCCTGGGCCACGACAAGGCGGCGCATGGGCTCGTCGGGCGCGTCGTCGGTCGGTCCGGGAATCAGGATGTCGAGCCACAGGGGTACGCCCAGCGGCAGGAACGCCCGGTCGACCGCCAGACTGCGGCCGGGCGTCAGGGCCACGCCCTGGGCGCCAATCGGACCGGGACCGTCGATTTCGCGGAAGAACACATAGGAGCGGTTGAGGTTCATCACCGCAGCGGCCTCGTTCGGGTTGTCCGCGAGCCAAGCCCGGATCGCCTGCATCGAAATCTGGTCCTTGGGGATCGCGCCGCGTTCGATCAGGGGCTTGCCGATCGCGAGGTAGGAACGTCCATTGCTGGCCGCGTACCCAATCCGCATGCGCCCGCCCTCGGCCAGCTCGACGATGCCCGAGCCCTGGATCTGGAGAAAGAACGCATCGACGGGATCATCGACCCAGACCAGCTCCGCACCCTGCCCATCCAAGGCGCCCGCCACGATCTCGGCACGTTCCGGATAGAGCACGAGCGTGCCGCCCGCGACCCGCCCGGCGATCGAACGGCCCTCGAGATCCTCGGCGAAGGTCGCGAGATCGACGGTGACCAGGTCCTCGGGCCTGGCATGAAGCGGCACGGAATACGTCTCCGAGCGCTCCCGAGAGCCGTGCAGGAGCGGTTCGAAATAGCCGGTGAAGAGCCCCGTCGGATCGCCGGCGTTGCTCGCCGCGTATGGCTGGAACCAGGATTCGAAGAACGCCCGCGCCGCCGCCGCGTCGCCGTCGGCCGCGTCCATACCCGCATCGCAGGCCGGCAGCCAGTCGGCGACCGCCCCGCCGACACCGCTCCGACCAACGCTCGCGTCGGCGCCACGCGCCCGCAGGCGATCGCAACTGGCACGAAAGGCGACCAACGCGGCGGCCTGATCGTCGTCCCCCCAGCCCGGCAGGGCGTCGAACCCGATCGGCTCCAGCTCCAGGCGATCCTCGCGCGGCGGCTCTTCCGGCGTCACGCAGCTGGCCAGCAAGGCAAGGACGAGGAGAAGGGGCCGCGCGCGGGCCGCCGTCATCAGTTTGGGCTGCGGGTCGCGACCAGCGCCCAGTTCGGATCGCGCGACCGGGTGTCGCGTTCGAAGGTCCAAATGTCCTCGACCCGACGGGGCCCCCTGGGATCACCGTCGACGATGGTGCCGCCAGCGTCGTGGGTAACGTCGGTTTGCTCGCTGCGCAGGCGAACCGTGATCCGCGCCACCCGCCGATCGAGCTCGGCTTCGAGGATCACCGCGTCGTCCACGGCGATCAGCGTCATCTCGCGGGTATGCTTGGCCTCCTGGCGCTCGCGCACGGCGTGGCCGAAGCTCGCCAGCACACTCCCCGAGACCAGCCCCTTCATGGCGTCCAGGTCGCCCTTGGCGAAGGAATTGACGATGATCTCGAACGCGGCTTTCGCGCCGGCCAGGAAGGTTTCGCGCTCGAATCCCGGGTCGGCGATCTTGATCTGGGTCAGGGCCGCGGTAAGGCCGGAATCGTCGTCCGCGACGCGGCCCTCCGGCGCCGCGGCCCTTGGCAACGGCACCACCTTGTCGGTCCCGGGCTCGCGCGGGCCGGTTGGACGCGGCGGCGAGTCCTCATGGCCGGTCCGCCGTCCCAAGGTCCCGTACAGTTTCAGGCCGATGAACCCGGCGACCACGGCAAGAATCAGGATCTCGATGAACGAACCGTCCGACATGCGCCCCGAGCTTTCGCGCTACCCCGATCACCTTAGATAGGCCGAGCGGCGGGTGAACGCAATGACACGACCTCGGGTTGCTGGCGGCCCTCGTTCCGTGTTAGCCACCGTCAAACCCGCATCCGCGAGGCGACGATGACCGAGAACTTGACGGCTACCCCTCCGACTCCCCCCCCGACCGGCGACGGCGCTCCCCGGTTGCGGGTGATCGGCCAATACGTCCGGGACCTCAGCTTCGAGAACCCGCGCGGCATCCCGCCCCAGGGCGAAGGCGAGCCGCGGCCCCAGGTCGACGTGTCCGTCAACGTCGAGACCCGGCGCGCCAATGACGTGCCCAACCGCTACGAGGTGGCGCTGAAGATCAACGCCGCCGCCAAGCGCGGCACCGAGACCGCGTTCCTGGTCGAGCTGGACTACCGCGGCCTGTTCGAGATCGCGGGCTTTCCCAACAATCTGCTGGGTCAGGTGCTGCTGGTCGAATGCCCCCGGCTGCTGTTTCCGTTCGCCCGCAACATCGCGGCCGACGCGGTACAAGACGGCGGCTTCCCGCCGTTCCTCATCGATCCGATCGACTTCCTGGCCCTCTACCGCGCCCGCGTCGCCCAGGAAGCCCCCAAGGCGCAAGAGACCGCCCCGCCTTCGCCCCCCGCCTGACGTCAGGGCCGCGACCAGATCGGGTCGTCAAGCTGCGCGAGGAAGGCGTCGTGGGCGGCGATCTCCTCGGCCGTCGGCGCGTGCGGCCGTGCCGGTCGGTGGGTGACGCCGACCGATAGGGCCCGCGCTTCCTCCTGGCGGGCCAGATCGAAACTCACCTGGCGACCGCCGATCAGCTCGACGTAGACCCGCGCCAAGAGCTCGGCATCCACCAGGGCGCCGTGCCGCGTCCGGCCGCCAAGGTCGATCCCGAAGCGCTTGCACAAGGCATCGAGACTCGCCGGCGCCCCGGGAAACTTGCGGCGCACCAAGGTGACGGTGTCGATCGCCCGCTCCAGCGCGATGTTCGCGAGCCCCAGCCGCGCGAACTCGGCGTTCAGGAACCTGAGATCGAATTCGGCGTTGTGGATCACCAGAGGTGCGCTGTCGAGAAAGGCGATCAGGTCGCCGGCGATCGCCGCGAACTCGGGCTTGTCGCGCAGCTGCTCGTCGCTGATCCCATGAACCGCCTCGGCCTCCGCCGGCATCGGCATGCCCGGGTTGACGAAGACCTGGAACGTCCGGCCGGTGGGGATGTGGTTGATCAGCTCGAAGCAGCCAACCTCGACGATCCGGTGCCCCTTCGCCGGGTCGAGCCCGGTGGTCTCGGTGTCGAGCACGATCTCGCGCATGGTACTAGGTCCCCTTCTGGCGCAAGCGCCGGGCGATCCGCCGCACCGCCAGGAGCGACGTCCGGCGCCCGAGTCCGGTCGGGATCACGAAATCGGCGCGCCGGCGCTTCACCCGGCTCGGCATCTGCCGCCCGAGGATATCCGCGAGCCGCGCCGCCGTCATGCCCGGTCGCCGGAGGACGCGCGTCCGCTGCACGAAGGCCGGCGCGTCGACCACGGCGACGGCATCGTAGCGGGATTGGCCACCCGTCTCGAACAGGAGCGGAATGTCACACACGACCAGCCAGGCGCGGCGGCGGCGGGCAAGTCCCTTGGTCCGTTCCTCGGCGCGGCGGACCAGGGGATGCAGGATCGCCTCCAGTCGTTCGAGGCCAGGCCCGCCCCGGAACACCACGTGCCCGAGGGCGGCGCGGTCGATGGCGGCCCCTTCGGGTCCGGCCCGGCCGCAATCGGGAAAGGCCGCGAGCACGGCGGCGACCGCCCCACCCCCGGACGCCAGCAGTTTGTGGACCTCGGCGTCGGCATCGAAGATCACGGCCCCGAGCTCGCGGAAGGTACGCGTCGCGACCGACTTCCCCATGCCGATCGAGCCGGTGAGGCCGAGGGTGATCACGCCTGGAGCGTCGCCATCACGAAAGCCCGCAGCTCGGGCGTCACGGCCGGATCCACCCCGAACCAGGCGGCGAAGCCTGGCCGCGCCTGGTACAGCAGCATGCCCAGGCCATCGACCGTCCGCAGGCCGCGGGCCCGCGCCGCCGCCAGCAGCTGGGTTTCCAGGGGCACGTACACCAGGTCGTAGACGATGGCGCGGTCACCCAGGCGATCGAGGGCGAGATCCAGCGGCGGCCCGTTCGCCATGCCGAGCGTCGTGGTGTTGACCAGCAACGTCGCGTTCTCGAGCGCCGCCGCCCGTTCAGCCCAATCCCCGATCGTCGCGCCCAGGTCGCGGGCGAGGGTTTCGGCCCTTTCCCGCGTCCGGTTCACGACCCGGATCTCCCGCACGCCGGCATCCTGGAGCGCGACGATGACGGCACGTGCCGCCCCGCCGGCGCCGAGGATCACGGCGGGTCCATCGGCCCCCTGCCAATCCGGCACGGCGGCCCGCAGATGGGCCAGGAACCCTGGAGCGTCGCTGTTGCTGCCCCGCAGCGTCCCATCGCGCCCGACGACCACGGTGTTGACGGCGCCGATCCGCCGCGCCAGCGGCTCGACGCTGTCCACCGCCGCCACGGCGGCCTCCTTGTGCGGGACGGTGACGTTGACCCCGGCGAAACCCAGGGCAGGAAGCGCGCGCAAGGCCTCGCCGAACCGCTCGGGTGGCACGGCGAGCGGCACGTAGGCGCCGTCGATCCCGTAGTGGTCCAGCCAGTACCTGTGCAGGCGGGGCGACCGCGAATGGGCCACCGGCCAGCCCATGACGCCCGCGACTCTCGCCCTGCCGGTCGGAATCATGGCAGCCCAATCCCGCGTTCGCGCAGGAAGGCAAGCAGCGGCAAGAGCGGCAGTCCCAAGATGCCGAAATGGTCGCCGGCGATGCTCGCGAATAGCTGGGCTCCCCGGCCCTCCACCTGATAGGCGCCTGGCGAGGTCATGGCGGCGTCGCCGATCGCGGCGACGTAGCGCGCGATCACCGCGTCGCTCAGGGGTCGCATCGCCAGCTCGGCTCGATCGATATGGTGCCACTGGCGTACCCCGCCTTGTACCGCCACGACCGCCGACACCAATTGGTGCCCGCGGCCCTGAAGACGCAACAGCTGTCCCTGCGCGTCGGCCGGATCGGCCGGCTTGTCGAACCAGCGACCCTCGCAGTCGAGGATCTGATCCGCCCCCAGCACCAGGGCGGTGGGATGCCGTGTGGAGATACGCTGCGCCTTGAGCTCGGCCAGCGTCTCGGCGGCCCGCTCCGAATCCGCGCCCTCCGCCCCCAGCGCGGCCTTGACCGCCGCCTCATCCACGGCCGCGACCATGACGTCGAAGTCCAGCCCGGCGCCGCGCAGGATCGCGGCCCGGCTCGGGCTTCGTGACGCGAGGATCACCCTCTCCACCATGGCCTCAGCGCAGGCCTTCCTGGCGATTCTGATGGAGCTGCAGGATCGCCGCCGCCGTCTCCTCGATCGACCGCCGGGTCACGTCGATGACCGGCCAGCGGTGCTCGGCGAACAGCCGGCGCGCCGCGGCGACTTCGGCCCGCACCTGATCGAGGTCCACATAGTCCGTATCCTCGGCCTGATTGAGTATCAGCAACCGGTTGCGACGGACCTGCACCAGCCGATCCGGACTGTTGGTGAGCCCGACGATCAGCGGCTTCCGGGCGGAGAACAAGGATGCCGGCAGGGTCATCCCCGGTACGATGGGCACGTTTGCCGCCTTGATCCCGCGATTCGCCAGATAGAAACAGGTGGGCGTCTTCGACGTGCGCGACACGCCGACGAGAACGACGTCCGCGTAGTCGAGGTTCTGGGTCGATTGCCCGTCATCATGGGCGAGGACGAAGTGAATGGCGTCGATCCGGGCGAAGTACTCGGCATCCAGGACATGCTGTCGTCCCGGTTGGTCGCGGCTTGGCACCCCAAAATGGCTGCTGAGCATGGCAATCAGCGGTTCGAGGACCGGGACACAGGGCACCTGCAACGATCGGCATGTCGCCTGCAAGTGCTCCCGCAGCTCCTTATTGACGAGGGTGAACATGACGATGCCGGGGTTGGCTTCGACGGCCGTCAGCACCTTGTCGAGCTGGCGTCGGCTGCGAACCAGCGGCCACATGTGCTCGGTCGCCTCGACCCCATCGAACTGGGCAAGGGCCGCCCGGGCGACGCTGTTGATCGTCTCGCCAGTCGCGTCCGAGATCAGATGAAGGTGAAAGCGCTTGCCCTCGGCCATGAACCCGGTCCTGTGGACGACCCTGTGGTCGCTTTCGGACATAGCAGATTCCTCACCGTAACTCGACTTTGGTTCGAGCGATCATCCCCATGGGGACAATCCGATGACGGCCTGTGAGTCGCGGGGATATAGTCATCACGCCCCGCGGGTTATCCCGTCGGTCCCCGCTTTTCTCCCGCCGCCAATGACTTGGTCGATTCGAACCCACCCCCATGGTTGCCCAGCGAACGCGGGTCCACCAGTTCCCCTGCGTTAACTCGAACGTCGAGAGGGAATCGATTCCGCATCCCCGATTCGCCCCCCTCCTACTATCTACTCCAACCTTTTCTAGAGAGTGATGTAATAGGAGTCTCCGTGAGCAAACCGCTGATCACACCGAGACTCGACCTGCTCAGAGCTCTTTCTCGGGAGCTCGTATCGCCGCCACCCATTTGGCTGATGCGGCAGGCGGGACGCTATCTTCCCGAGTATCGCGAGATCCGCCGCAAGGCGCCGGACTTCCTTGCGCTCTGCTACAGCCCGGACCTCGCGGCCGAAATCACCCTGCAACCGATCCGCCGGTTCGGTCTCGATGCAGCCATCCTGTTCTCGGATATCCTGGTGGTTCCCGACGCTTTGGGCATGAAAGTTACGTTCCGTGAAGGCGAAGGTCCCCTGCTCGAGCGGCTGGAGACGGCGAGGGAGCTGACGCGTCTGCGGGTGCCAGTGGCCGTCGAACGACTGGCCCCGGTGTACGAGACCGTGCGGCGCGTGAAACGCGAGTTACCGGAAAACGTCGCGCTGATCGGTTTCGCGGGCGCGCCGTGGACCGTCGCAACCTACATGATCGAGGGCTCGGGCGACCGCGAATTCGTGCGCGCCAAGACCTGGGCCTATGGCGATGCGGCCGCGTTCGCCGCCTTGATCGACATTCTGGTCGAGACCTCCATCGCCCACCTCGCCGCACAGGCCGAAGCCGGCGTCGATGCGGTGCAGGTGTTCGACAGTTGGTGCGGAGTCCTGCCCGATGACGATTTCGACCGCTGGTGTATCGAGCCGATGCAGCGGATCGTGGCCGGCGTCCGGGCCAAGGCTCCGGGCTTGCCGATCATCGGTTTTCCGCGCGGAGCCGGCCTGAACCTCGGCCGCTACGTCGCCGCGACCGGGGTTGACGCCGTCTCACTCGATACCACGGTGCCGCTCGCCCATGCGGCGGAATTGCAGCGCTCCGTGGTGGTTCAAGGCAACCTGGATCCGATTGCCCTTCTGGCGGGGGGCGATGTCCTCGGCGCCCATACCCGCCGCATCGTCAAGGCGCTGGGGCAAGGTCCGTTCATCTTCAACCTTGGCCATGGCGTCCTGCCGCGGACCCCACCCAAGCACGTCGGCGAGCTGGTCGCGCTGGTCCGGGCGGGGCGATGACACGGACCGCGGTGGTGCTCTGCAACCTCGGAGGTCCGGATCGGCCTGAGGCGATCCAGCCGTTTCTCCAGAACCTGTTCAGCGATCCGGCGATCATCGGCCTGCCCGGCCTGCTGCGGCGCTTCCTCGCCGGCGCCATCTCGCGCCGCCGCGAAAAGGAAGCGCGCGCGATCTACGGCCGAATCGGCGGCCGGTCACCGATCCTTCCCGAGACCTGGCGGCAAGCGCACGCGCTGGGCGAGGCGCTGGGGCCCGACGCGCGGGTCTTCGTCTGCATGCGCTATTGGCACCCGATGAGCGACGAGGTCGCCATCGAGGTCGCGTCCTGGCGGCCGGATCGGATCGTGCTGCTGCCGCTTTACCCGCAGTATTCGACGACGACGACGGCGTCGTCCGTGGCCGACTGGCGGCGGGCGGCCGCGGCCATCGGACTGTCCGTGCCGACGAGCGTGATCTGCTGCTATCCGTCGCAACCCGACTTCCTTGCCGCCCATGCGGCGCTGCTGCGCCGCCATCTGCCGGCCCAGCTCGAGAAGCGTTACCGCGTCCTGTTCTCGGCCCACGGGCTGCCCGAAAAGGTGATCCGGCGCGGCGACCCCTACCAGCGGCAGGTGGAGGAGACGGCGGCTTCGGTCGTTGCCACTCTTGGCATCGCCGATCTCGACTGGGTGGTGAGTTACCAGAGCCGGGTCGGTCCCCTGAGGTGGATCGGGCCGGCGACCGACCAGGAGATCAAACGCGCCGGCGCCGCCGGCGTGGCGGTCGTGCTCGTACCGATCGCCTTCGTGTCGGAGCACTCCGAGACCCTGGTCGAGCTGGATCTCACCTACGCCGCGCTGGCGAAGGGCTGCGGGGTACCGAACTATGTACGGGTCCCGGCCCTCGGCACGGCTCCGGAGTTCGTCGCCGCCCTGGCGACGATGGCGCGGGGCGCCGCCACGGGGGTCGCATCCGGCCAGGGCCGGCGGATGTGCACGGCCAACTTCCGGGCATGCGCGATGGCGGGAGACCAGGCATGAACGGCGCGTACCTCTGGCTCAAGGCGGCCCATGTCATCGCCGTGATCGCCTGGCTGGCGGGGATGCTCTATCTGCCCCGGCTCTACGTCTACCACTGCGGCGTGGCCCCCGGGTCGGAAGCTGCCGAGATGCTGAAGGTGATGGAACGTCGCCTGCTGCGGGCGATCGTCAATCCGGCGATGATCGCGAGCTTCGTCCTCGGCGGCCTGCTGCTGATCGTCCTCGACGCGTGGGACCAGGGCTGGGTCTGGGCGAAGATCGCACTCGCGCTCGGCTTGGGCGGGGTCCACGGCCTCTTCGCCCGCTGGCTCCGGGACTTCGCGGCCGACCGCAACACCCGGCCCGCCCGGTTCTATCGCCTCTGGAACGAGGTTTCGACCCTGCTGCTGATCGCCCTCGTCGTCGTCGTGATCGTGAAGCCGTTCTGATTGCATCCGGCGACCAAGCTTGCTATG
>SHVY01000049.1 GCA_009694045.1 Alphaproteobacteria bacterium
CTCGGCACCGCGATCTCGGCCATCTGGAACGTGACGTAGCGGGCACGCGTGACGATCTTGGCGCCGATCTTCACGAGCTTCTCCCGCAGGCTGGTCAGCGACCAGTGCGCGACTGCCTCGGGCAATGCCAGTTTAGGCGGACGACGCGCAGGAGAGAGGCCGCTGTGGGACCCCGGTCACGGCTGCTCTTGGCTATAAACCGACCTGCGACCAGGGCCACGAGAGCGGCGGCTCAGGCTCAATAAGCGGACATGGCCGCACATCCGCAGGGCCTTTGACACGCTGACCAACGCGACGCCGAAGGGGCCGACGAACTAACCGCTCGGCTGCCCCGGTGCGAACGTCGTGTGCATCGTCGTCGGCGGCAACCGTTCAACCACGAGCCGGCACCGTAGTAGGTGATCAACCACCTGCCCCGCGATCAACCGCCTTTCGTCCTCGGTGGGCCGGCGACCACGCGGCAGGGTCGCGACGAAACCCAGCGCATAGGCCACATCGAAGACGAGTTCGTCGCGGGTGACGGGTTCGGCTATGCAGCCATGGTACGCACGGGAGCGGACGAGTGCGAGCGTGGAAGGGCGTTGGCGATTGCCGGGGCCGAATCCCTGGATTTTGCGGCCCCGTATTTTTAGGGGAGTCCCTTGCGCGTTGGGCATTGAGCGCGCGGCAGATGAACGCTCCCGATAGTGGACCCTGACGCCGAAGGGGGCCCCATTGAGGGACCCAGGGGATGGCAACAGGGAATCCCTACCGCCAACCGCAGCCGAGGGCCCGACCCTCGATCGTCTGCGCGCCGAAGCCGGCTTCGCTTGCGGGGATACGCACGGCCTCATATATAGAGTCGAAACGTCGTGCGGTGCTTACCGGGTGATTGCCAAGGAGCCAGCATCAGTTCCGATCGGTTGATCAAATGCCTAATTCTATTCACTATTTCGCCATGGGTTCCTACCCCGGAGACGGATTTTGATTCCGTGACCCCTGGTTCGAATCCAGGCGCCCCAACCGGCGGCTGGCCCAACCAGCGACTGGGAGGTGGCGTGCGCGTACTCGTGGTCCTGGTCCATCCGCGACGGGCAGCGTTCTGCGGGGCGGTCGCGGTGGCGTTGGCCGAGGGGTTGACGGCGTCGGGCCATGGCGTGGAGATCGCCGATCTGCACGCCGAAGGGTTCGATCCCGACATGCCCGAGGCCGACGAGCCGGACTGGGACCACCACGACAAGCGTTACTCCGCCGCGGTCCTGGCCGAGCAGGCGCGGATCGCGCGCAACGACGCCATGGCGCTGGTCTTTCCGGTCTGGTGGTGGTCGATGCCCGGGTTGCTCAAGGGTTGGATCGATCGCGTGTGGAACAAGGACTGGGCCTACGGCTCGCGCAAGCTCACCGACAAGAAGGCGCTGATGCTGGGCATCGCCGCCACCGGTGCCGAGTTGTACGCCAGGCGCGGCTACGACAAGGCCATGCAGGTCCAGCTCGAGCAAGGCATCCTGCACTACTGCGGCATCGCCGATGGTCGGCTGCGGCTGCTCTACGGATCGCTCGAGAACGATGTGGCGCGGCAGGCGATCCTGGCCGAGGCGCGCGCCATCGGAGTGGGCTTCGCCGACGGGTTCGGAACCGCCGAAGCCGCCCGCTGATCAACGCCCCTCGGCCCGCCAAGCGAGGGCCAGCCCGCCGAGCGCCAGGAGCAGGGCGATCCCCGCCGGCAGCAGCGGGAATTGCGCGATCCCGGTCACGAGAAAACGCCGGTTCCGCACCAGGCCGAGCCAACCCTGACCGTGACGATCGCGTTCGGCCTCCACCCGCCTGAGGCTGGGGACGCCGGATTCCGCGAGCCAGGCGATGCCCCCGCCGGTCGCGTTCGCGATCGGTTCGAGAACGGCCGCTGTCGCCCGCGGGTCGGTCCACTCCTTGGGATTGAGGTCGCCCACGACCGCGAGCGCGGCGCGGATCCCGTCCGTCAGTCGATAGAGACCCGCCTCGTCGATCGCGAGCGCGCCCTCGGCCAGGCCGCGTCCGTCGTCCACGAGGGTGACGCCCCGGGTCTGCCCCGACGGGGTGGTGACGGTCACCGGCGTCGTCTCGGGTTCCAGAGACTGGCGGCGGATCAGCAGCTGGTCGCCTTGCGCGACGGCGCGGAGCGCGTCCTCCTCGAGGTCCGGCTCCTCCATCAGCCAATGGGCGGTGCGACGCAACAGCTCCGCCTGGGGTCCACCACCCTCGAACCCCCGGGCCCACAGCCAGGCATGGTCGCTCAGCAGCTCGGCCACGCGGCCGTTGCCGACATGGTCGAGCATCAGGAGCGGCTGATCCTGCACGCCGCTCAGAAGCACCGACCCCTCGATCGACTCGACGCCGATCTGGCGGAACCAACGGCCCCAGCGGGGCGCGTCGGGCGAGGCACCCGCGAGATCGGCGGTCACCGGGTGGCGCCGACCAAGCGCGGTGATCTCCGGCCGGAACCCCTCGGTGAAGACCTCGCCGCTCGGCACCCCGGGCATGACGAGGCCAAGCGGGGTGCGGAACAGGCTCAAGGGCGTGGCAAACTCGGGTCCGGTGGCGATGAACAGGGCGCCGCCCTGCTTCACATAGTCGGCGATGTTCTGAAAGTAGGTCTGCGGAATGATCCCGCGGCGGCGATATCGGTCGAAGATGATGAGGTCGAACTCGTTGAGCTTGATCTCGAACAGCTCCCGGACCGGGAAGGAGATGAGCGCCAATTCGCGGATCGGCGTGCCGTCCTGCTTCTCCGGCGGGCGCAGGATGGTGAAGTGCACGAGATCGACCGAGGGGTCCGCCTTCAGCAGGCTACGCCAGACGCGCTCGCCGGTATGGGCCTCGCCGGACACCAGCAGCACCCGCAGCCGCTCGCGCACGCCGTTGAGGGCGATGACCGCCTGGTTGTTCGCCAAGGCGAGCTCGTTCGCCAGCGGCTCGACCGCGATCTGCAGCACTGTCGTTCCGGCGTGGTCGAGGGTGACCCGGATGAAGGAACGCTGGCCGGCCGGCAGCAACTCGACGGCCGGAGCGCCGTCGTCCTTGCGCACTTCCACCTTGACCGGCGCGCCGGTCTCGTTGCCGCCCACGTCCTCGATGCGGATCGCCACCTGCATCTCGGTGTCGACCAGGCCATAGGCCGGAGCGTCCTCGATCACCAACCGCCGATCGATCTCGCCGGGCGCCCCCGTGAGCAGGACGTGGACGGGTGCCTGGAAGCCCAGCTTGGCCGCGTCCTCGGGCGTGTCGTGGACCTGGCCGTCGGTCACCATGATGACCCCGGCGATCGCGTCGGCCGGGACGTCCGCGAGCTCGCGCGCCAGCGTAGCGAAGGCCGCGGTACCGGGGTCCTCGGCCGTGGCCGACGTGATGCCGCCCCTCACCACGGCGATACGGACCTCGAGATCGGGGATTGTGTCGAGTTGGCTCTCGAGCGCGGAGATGGCGCCCGCCGCCAGCTCGCGTCGGGTGCCGATTGCCTGGCTGGGCGACTGGTCGTCGATCAGGACAACGACATCCGGAAGGCCCTGGCGTTCCTCCCGAACCAGGGAGGGGTTGAGGAGGACGAGCAGCAAGACCGCAAGGAACATCCCGCGCCAGACGAGCCCGCGGGCACGGCGCAAGCCGGCGTAGCCCATGGCCGCGAGGCTGGCCGCGGCCAGCCCGGCGATCCATGCCCAGGGCAGCAGCGGGGCATGGCCGATACCGGTGAGGATACCGCTCATTCGCCCAGTCGCTCGAGAATCGCCGGGACGTGGACCGCGTCGGTCTTGTAATTCCCGGTCGCCGCGTACATCACCAAATTGACGCCGAAGCGGTAAGCCATTTCGCGCTGGCGTTCGCCACCCGGCACCACCGGAAGAAGAGGCTGCAACCGGGCGTCCATGGCCCAGGCCGCGGCCCAATCATGGCTGCCGATGACGATCGACGATACGCCGTCGTTGATGCCGCCATCGCCCTGTTCGATCCACACCTGATCGCCGATCCAACGGCCCGGCAGCTCATCGATCAGGTAGAAGGCGCGGGTCAGGACGTGATCGGGCGGAACCGGGATCAGCGGCGGGATGCTGAGGCCCGCCAGCAGCCGGCGCAGGGCGAGGTTGCCGGATCGCGCGCCCCCGGCCAGGGACGCCTCCGGATCGCGGGTGTCGAGCACCAGGATTCCGCCGGTTCGAAGGTAGTGGTCGACCTTGGCGCGGGCGTAGTCGGACAGCTCGCTCTGGTCGAGGGTGATCGGCCAATAGACCATGGGGAAGAACACGAGCTCGTCGCTCTCGAGGTCGATCCCGATCGGATCGGCCGGTTCGACCGAGGTGCGGCTCCGGAGAATCGTGCCGAGCCCGAATAGGCCGGCGGCCGAGATGCGGTCGACCTCGGGGTTGCCGGTCATGACGTACGCCAGGTGGAGGTCGTCGATCGCCGCGAGGATTTCGGCATCGTCGACCGCCTCGGCGGAGGCGGCGGCAAGCACCAGGAGTGCCAGTGTCGCCGCCGCGACGGCGCTCGCGCGGCGCAGGAGCTGGCCGCGGGCGAGCAGGCTGGCCAACAGCTCCACCAACCCCAGCAGGATGGCGGCCGCCGCCAGCCAGGGCAGCAGGTCGCGCTCCTCGACGACGCCGTAGGTGGTGACGGCCGCGGCGTCGGGCAGCGCGTCGAGCGCCGGCGTCTCGGCCACCCGTGGCCCGAGATTGAGGGTGCGCGGACCCGCCTTGGAGCCCCAGTACCCGGGCGGGCTCGCTGGGCTGGAAGTCGCCTCGGCGAAGGCGTCGGCGGCGATCGGTTGGGCCGAGGACGGGGGCGTTCCAAGCACGCCAAATCCGTCCAGCACCGTCAGCGGCGGCAGCGGCGCCCCGCTGCCGTCGGCCGGAACCCCGGCGCTCAGCTCGATCAGGCGCTGCAGCATCTCGACGAACAGGCCCGACAGGGCGAGATTCGACCACGCGGTATTGGCGGTGGTGTGGACCAGGATGAGCCACCCCTGTCCGCGTCGCTCGGCGGTGACGAGGGAGGTTCCGTCTTCGAGCTGGGCCCAGGTCTTGTCCGGCAGATCGAGGTTCGGTTCGGCGAGGACCTGGCGGGCAACGAGCACGTCCTTCGGAATCGCCAGCCCGAAGAACGGGCTGGCGTCGCCGAATGGCAACAGGCGCGCGGGCTTCTCCCACGACATGGCGCCGCCGATGGTCCGCCCACCGCCGCGAAGGGTGACCGGTACCAGGTCATCGGCCGCCTCGGCGAAGCGGGGCCCGGCGAACCGGACCAGGACGCCGCCCGCCTCCAGCCAGACGTCCAGCGCCGGCCGGTCGGGGCCCGGCACCTTCGCCACGTCGCCGAACACGATCACCGCCGGGGGATCCTCGAGCAACTCCGCCAGCTCCGCTTGCCGCAGGGTGGTGATCGGTTCCAGCGCCCGGTGCGCGAAGTAGACGTCCGACAGCAGCGGCTGATCGCGCTCGATGGGCGCGCCGGAGACCAGTCCAACGGGACGGCGCCGCCAGCGCTCGTCGAGCAGCACGGCGGCGGCCGCGCTGCGCTCGTCCTCGATGTCGAGGCGGGCGATCCGATTGCGCAGCTCCGCGGGCAGCGCGAGGGTCGCGCTCGCGGCGTCCTCGCCCTCCGCGAAGACGACCTCGCCCCGACCGAGCAGGCGGCCGTCCTCGCCGCTGGCACGGACCCAGGCCGACAGCGACGTGCCGGCATCGCCGAGGCGTCGGACGACGAGTTCGAGGTCGCGGGTCCGACTGGCGGGCGGCAGCAGGACGAAGGGCCCCGGCCCCGGCGGCGCGATCTGCACCGTCAGGGGACCGAGCTCCATCAGCCGTGACACGAGGGATGCGCTGCCGCCGTCCTCCAGACCATCGCTCAGCCACAGGACACTGGCGGCACCGGCGATCGTCACGTCCCGCAGGGCCTCCCTGGCACGGGCGCGATCGACCGACCAGGGCTTCGGCGCCAACGCGCGCACGACGGCGCGAGCTTCCGCCGCCCCCATCATGCCCTTGGCCGCGACCTTGCCGTCGCGGTCGTCCGGCGCGGTGGTCAGCAACAGGACCGGACGGTCACCGCGTTCGGCGTGCGCCAGCACGCCGTCGAGGGCGGCCTGCCGCAGTGGCCAGTCGGGCGCCGCGGCCCAGCCGTCGTCGATCACCAGCACCAGGGCGCCTGTCCCGATCACGGGCGCCTGCGGCCGCCACAGGGGATGGGCGAGCGCGACGATCGCGAGGGTCGCCAACAGGAGCCGCAGCGCGATCAGCCAAGGCGGCGTCTTGGCCGTGGTCTCGTTGGGCGCGACCAGGCCGAACAGGAGGCGGACCGCCGGGAAACGGACCCGCAAGGGTGCCGGCGGGGTGACGCGCAGCAGCCACCACAGCAAGGGCACCGCGACCAGGGCGACGAGAAGCCAGGGCGCGGTGAACGCAAGGGGTCCCAGGGACAGCATCGCCTAGCCGCTCGCGTGGCCAGCCATGGACATGTAAAGGGACAACAGCGCGGCCTGGGCCGGCTGATCGGTGTGGTGCAGTCCGAGGCGCCAGCGCGCCGCCCGCGTGAGGCCCGCGATCGCGTCGCGATGGGCCGCCATCCGCCGGGTGTAGTCGCGCCGCAGATCCTCGGCCCGCCGCGCCAGCAGAACGCCCTCGTCCTCCAGGCCCTCGAACAGGGTATGCCCGGCGAAGGGGAGCGTCTCCTCGGCCGGATCGAGAATTTGGAACAGATGTCCGCGCACCTTTTGGCCGGAGAAATGACGGATGGTGGCGGCGATATCCTCGATCGGCGATAGGAGGTCGCCGATGATCACGAGCTGGGCGTAGCGCGGAAGCGGAATGCGCGGCGGCAGGCTGGCGCCGGGGCCATCGTCCCGGGTCAAGGCCGCCGTCATGCGGGCGAGCGTGCCGCGCCCGGTCGCGGCGCGGCGGTCGTGGCCGAGCAGGGCCACATGCTCGCCACCGCGGACCAGGAGCACGGCCAGGGCCAGCAGCAGCAGGCGGGCGCGGTCCGCCTTGTCTTCGACGGCGGGATGGGAGGCGAATCGCATCGACGCCGAGGTGTCGTGCCAGAGCCACACGCTCTCGGCGGCTTCCCACTCGTTCTCGCGGACCAAGACCCGCGTCGACTTCGCGGTCTGGCGCCAGTCGATGCGGTTGACCTCGTCGCCGGGATGGTAGGGACGGAACTGCCAGAACGTCTCGCCGGCACCGACCCGGCGCCGGCCATGGACACCCTGGGCCACCACCGCCGCGACCCGTTCGGCCGCGACCAGCAGGGGCGGCAGATGCGCCGCGAGCTGCTCGGCCCGCTGCCGGAAATTCGCCTGGGTGACGGCCATGGCCGGGTTCAGCCGATCGGCGCCTTCAGTCGCTGGATCACCTGGTCGATGGTGATGCCGTCGGCCCGAGCGGCGAAGGACAGCGCCATGCGATGCCGCAGGATGGGGCCCGACAACGTCAGGACATCATCGATCGACGGAGCCAGACGGCCATCCAGCAGCGCCCGCGCCCGCGCCGCGAGCATGAGCGCCTGGCTCGCCCGCGGACCGGGACCCCAGGCCACATGGCGGCGGACCTCGTCGATCCCCGTTTCCTCGGGCCGGCCCGAGCGGACCAGGTTGAGAATCGCCTCGACGACACTGTCGCCGACCGGGAGCCGCCGAACCAGCGCCTGAGCATTTTGCAACTCCTCGGCCGTCATCACCTGGACGACCGGAGCCTCGGGCGCGCCGGTCGTGGCGATCAACATGTCGCGTTCGGCGTCGCGGCCCGGGTAGCCGACGTCGATCTCCATGAGGAAGCGATCGAGCTGCGCCTCGGGCAGGGGATAGGTGCCCTCCTGCTCCAGCGGGTTCTGGGTCGCCAGCACATGGAAGGGGCTGGGCAGGGGGTGGCGCAGGCCGGCGACCGACACCGTGCGCTCCTGCATCGCCTGCAACAGCGCGGATTGGGTGCGCGGGCTCGCGCGGTTGATCTCATCGGCCATCAGCAGCTGGCAGAACACCGGCCCCTTGATGAACCGGAAGGAACGCCGGCCGCTCTCGGCCTCTTCCAGCACTTCCGAGCCCAGGATGTCGGCGGGCATCAGATCGGGGGTGAACTGCACGCGCTTGTCGTCCAGCCCCAACACCGCCCCCAGGGTCTCCACCAGCCGTGTCTTGCCGAGACCGGGGACGCCGATGAGCAGGGCGTGACCACCGGCGAGCAGCGTGATAAGAGATTCGTCGACGACTTCCTGTAGCCCAAAGATGACGCGCCCGATGCAAGCGCGCACCGACGCGAGCTTTCGACCCAAGGCCTCGACGTCGCCAGCCAGCTCGTTAGGATCGGAACGTCGAACGGTGGTCTCCGCCATGATCGATCCCCTGTTCTGTCCCGGGAGTATAGGGATCGGCACGTGATGACGGAACCTCGGCGTGATCTGGATCCAACACGTCCGCGTGATCGGGAACCCGCGCCGGATCCCGCCGCCGCGAAGGCGTTCCGACAGATGTTCTGCGGCGACATCGACATTCGCATCGCGCGCGACGGCACGTGGTTCCACGAAGGCTCGCCGATCGGCCGTAAACCCCTGGTCAAGCTGTTCGCGACCGTGTTGCAGCGTGACGACGCGGGCGATTTCTGGCTGGTAACCCCGGTGGAGCGGGCGCGCATTCGCGTCGACGACGCCCCCTTCATCGCCGTCGACGTCGATCGCGAGGGCCTTGGCCGCGATCAGCGCCTGGTGTTCCGCACCAACGTCGACGACATCGTGACGGCCGACGCCGATCATCCGATTCGGGTGACGTTCCACGGGCCGCGCGCAGAACCGTCGCCCTATCTGCTTGTGCGCGGTCGGCTGGAAGCCCGGATCAACCGCGCCGTCTATTACCGTCTGGTCGATCTCGGCGTGGCGGAGATGGTCGACGGTGTCCCCCTGCTCGGCGTATGGAGCACGGGGCGTTTCTTTCCGCTGGGGCCCCTGACCGACGATGCGTGACCGAATCACCCGCCGGCTCCGGGCCATCGCGAAGGAGGCCGACTCGCCGGCCACATTCACGCCGGCGTCGGTGCTGCTGCCGATCGTCGCCTGGCCCGAGGGGATGACAATGCTGTTCACCCGGCGGTCCGACGAGCTCAAGAGCCACGCGGGCCAGATCGCCTTCCCCGGCGGCAGGCGCGACCCGGGCGATGCCGACGCCGTCGCCACCGCCCTGCGCGAGGCGAACGAGGAGATCGGCCTGGGGCCGGAACGGGTCGAGATCGTCGGACGTCTGCCGGTCTACAACACGGGCACGGGGTTCAGCATCACGCCGATCGTCGGATTCGTCGCGCCACCCGTCACGCTCGTACCCGACCCGCGCGAGGTCGCCGAGGTGTTCGAGGTGCCGCTCGATTTCCTGCTGGATCCCGCCAACCATCGGCGCGACTCGATGATCTGGCGCGGCGAGGTGCATTGGTACGACGCGGTGCCCTACAATGGCCGCTACATCTGGGGTGCGACGGCGGGCATGATGGTTCGGTTCGCGAAGCTCCTGGCAGACGCATGATTCGCATCCTTCTCGAGGTCATCCTGCCGCTGTTGCTGCCGTTCGTCGGCTATGGCATCTGGCTGCATTTCGCCCGGCGCAAGGCCGAGCTGATCGCGGCCGGGGCCCTCCCGTCATGGCAGGACGCGCCATGGACCTGGCTCGTAGTCACCGGGATCGGCCTCGCGGTGGCGAGCGTCCTCGCCTTGGTGTTCGTCGGCGGCGCCGCGCCGGGCAGCCGCTATATCCCGCCCAGCTACGTCGATGGCCAAGTCGTCCCGGGACGCACCGAGTAGCGGGCGAAGCCGTCGCCTCGCGCTCGCACCGACCATGGCGGACGCGCCGGCGCGGGCCGTGGTCGCGGCCCTGGGGGCCGACGGCGCCGAGGTCCGTTTCGTCGGGGGTTGCGTGCGCGACGTCCTGGCGGGCCGCGCGGTCAAGGACGTTGATCTGGCGACCCCCGATCCCCCGGATCGGGTTGTGGCGCTGCTTGCCCGGGCGGGGCTGAAGGCGGTTCCCACCGGGCTCGCGCATGGCACGATCACGGCGGTGGCAGGCGGTCGTGGGTTCGAGGTCACGACCTTGCGCCGGGATGTCAGAACCTTTGGCCGGCACGCCGAGGTCGCCTTCACCGACGATTGGCGGGCCGATGCGGCGCGCCGCGATTTCACGTTCAACGCCATGAGCGCGAGTCCGGACGGCGACCTGCACGACTACTTCGGCGGATGCGAGGACCTGGCCGCAGGGCGCGTCCGCTTCGTGGGCACGCCGGAGCAGCGCATCGCCGAGGACTACTTGCGAATCCTGCGCTACTTCCGGTTCCTTGCCCATTTCGGCCGCGAGGCGCCGGACCCGGACGCCCTCGCGGCGGCCCGAGCCGCGGCCCCCGAGCTCCGCCGGCTGTCGGGCGAGCGCATCCGCAACGAGCTGCTGAAGCTTCTGGCGGCGCCCGATCCCCTGCCCGCGCTCACGGCGATGCAAGGTGTGGGAGTGCTGGCGATCGTCCTGCCAGAGGCCGGCGGGCTGGAGCGGCTGGCGGCCTTGACGCGGATCGATGACGGCGACGGGCTGCGACGGCTCGCAGTGCTCGTCACCCGAGACCCGGGCGAGGTCGCCGAGCGATTGCGCCTAGCCAACGTTGATCGCGATCGGCTTGGGCTCGGCGGCGATATCGGGCCGGCGGCGACAATCCAGGCTCTCCGGCGAAGGCTCTATCGCGATGGTCCCGTGGCCGTGGTCGATGCGCTGCTGGCATCGTGGGCCGAGCGCATCGCGGATGGCTCGTCCGAGGCCGACAGGGACGGCTATCGCCGCCTGCTCGATGACGCGGGGTCGTGGACGCGGCCAGGGTTTCCCCTCAGGGGCTCGGATGCGATAAGGCTCGGCGTGCCCCAGGGGCCCAGGGTCAGCGCCCTGATGAAGGCCCTGGAGGCCTGGTGGATCGACGGCGATTTCCCGACCGACCGCGCGGCCTGTCTCGCGGAGCTTGGCCGGCGCATTCGTGGCGAAACCTAGCGCGCTCTCCGGGCGGCGAACCGGTACCCACTTCGCCTGAGGGCGCGCTAGGGCCAGGTCGCGACCGGGGGCAGGGACATGAGCACCGCCTCCGGGTTGCCGCCGGTCATCAGCCCGAATCGGGTGCCGCGGTCGTAGACCAGGTTGAACTCGGCGTAGCGGCCCCGGTGGGCCAGTTGCTGGGCGCGCTGGGCCTCGGTCCAAGGCTCGGCCATGCGCCGGCGTACGAGTCGGGGAAAGACGTCGAGGAAGGCCAGGCCGACGCCACGGACGAAGGCGAAGTCCTTCTCCCAGTCGCCTGTGTTCAGGTCGTCGAAGAAGATACCGCCCTCGCCCCGGGCGTGGCCGCGATGTGGGATGAAGAAGTACTCATCGGCCCAGCACTTGAAGTCCGTGTAGTAACGCGGGTTGTGGGCGTCGCAGGCGGCGCGGAGCGAGGCGTGAAAATCGGCCGTGTCATCCGCATCGGGATGGCTCGGGTTGAGGTCCGCGCCACCGCCGAACCAGGCAAGTGTGGTGGCGATGTGGCGGGTGTTCATGTGAACCGCCGGGACCAGCGGCGAGCGCATGTGCGCCACCAGACTGATGCCGGCGGCCCAGAATCGCGGGTCCTCGGCGGCGCCGGGTACCTGTTTTCGGAACGGTTCGGAGAATTCGCCCCAGACGGTCGAGACGTTGACCCCTACCTTCTCGAACACCGATCCGCGCATGACCGCCATGACCCCGCCGCCGCCGCCGGGCCGATCCCAGGATTTGCGCTCGAACCGGAAGGGTGCGGGCCCTGGGGCAGCGTCCTGCTCGATCGTCTCGAATACCTCACAGATTCGGTCCCTGAGCTCGGCGAACCAGGCCGCGGCTCGTTCCTTCGTCGCGTCGCTCATGCGTCCGCCTTTCCCACCCTTGCCATCGTAGGGTCAAATGTATAAGCAGTGCCCGGCCCCTAGACCGGGTCGCCGGCTGGACAGGGCGGGGGATTAATGCCACAACAACGCCCGCGTTCGGAAGGGCGCGGAGGGGGAAAACGGCATGGCTGAACACGGAACCGCGGCCGTCCACACGGGCGAAACGCGGCGCGACTTCCTGTATGTGGCGACGGCGGCGGTGTCCGTCGTCGGGGTCGGGGCGGTCGGCTGGCCGATCGTCGACAGCATGAACCCGACCGCCGACGTGCTTGCCCTGGCGACCACCGAGGTGGACCTGGTGCCGATCGAGGTGGGCCAGGCGATCACGGTGGTGTGGCAATCGAAGCCGGTCTTCGTGCGCCATCGCACGGACCAGGAGATCGCCGCCGCGGCCGACGTGGCGATCGAGGACCTGCGCGATCCCCAGGCCGACGGGGATCGGGTCCAGAAACCCGAATGGCTCATCTTGATCGGCATCTGCACGCACCTTGGCTGCATTCCGATCGGATACAAGGGCGATTTCAACGGCTGGTTCTGCCCATGCCACGGCTCGCACTACGATACCTCCGGCCGGATCCGCGTCGGGCCGGCGCCGGAAAACCTCAAGGTGCCGCCATACACCTTCACGACCGACACCAGCATCGTGATCGGTTGACGGGAGCCAAGGATGAGCAACAGCTACCGCGGCAGCGCCGTCGTCCGCTGGGTCAACGACCGGCTGCCGATCTTCACCTTCCTCGATCACCAGATGCGGGATTACCCCGCGCCGCGCAACCTGAACTACTGGTGGAACTATGGCTCGCTGGCGCTGGTCGCCCTCGTGCTGCAGATCGTCACCGGCATCTTCCTGGCGATGCATTACATCGGCGACGCGCGTTTCGCGTTCGACAGCGTCGAGCACATCATGCGGAACGTGAACTACGGCTGGCTGCTGCGCTATCTGCACTCCAACGGGGCCGCGCTGTTCTTCCTGGTGGTCTACGTCCACATCTTCCGTGGGCTGTACTACGGCTCCTACAAGTCTCCCCGGGAGATTCTGTGGTGGATCGGGATCGTCATCGTCCTGGCGATGATGGCGACCGCGTTCATGGGCTATGTCCTGCCCTGGGGCCAGATGAGTTTCTGGGCGGCGACGGTAATCACCAACCTATTCTCGGCCATCCCGCTCCTGGGGCAAGAGATCGTGGCCTGGCTGTGGGGCGGGTTCGCCGTCGGCGGACCGACGCTGACCCGGTTCTATGCGCTGCATTACCTGTTGCCGTTCGTCATCTTCGGCTTGGTCTTTCTTCACCTGTGGGCGCTGCGCACGGTGAAGTCGAACAACCCGCTCGGCATCGACGTGCGCGGCCCCCAGGATACGGTGCCGTTCCACCCCTACTACACGTCCAAGGACTACTTCGGCATGGGCCTGTTCCTGCTGGTCCTCGCGGGCTTCGTGTTCTACGCGCCGAACTACATGGGGCATCCGGACAACTACATTCCGGCGAATCCGATGGTGACGCCCACCCACATCGTGCCCGAATGGTACTTCCTGCCGTTCTACGCGATCCTGCGCGCCATTCCCGACAAGCTGGGCGGCGTGATCGCCATGGCCGCGTCGCTCCTGGTGCTGTTTGTGCTGCCGTGGCTCGACACCTCGCGGGTGCGCTCCGCCAGGTTTCGGCCGATCTACAAGGTGATCTTCTGGTTCCTCCTGGCGGACGTGGTGCTGCTCGGCTACGTCGGCTCGCAGCCCGCTGAGGGCATCTGGATCCACATCGGCCGGGCGTTGACCGCGTACTATTTCTTCCACTTCCTGATCCTCACTCCGGTCGTCGGTAAGATCGAGCGCCCGCGGCCCTTGCCGCAGAGCATCGCCGCCGTCGTGCTCAAGGGGGGGAAGGCCTGATGAAGCGCATCGTCCTGGCCGCCGTCGCGGCCCTCACGCTCGGCGCGCCCGCCGCTCTTGCCTCGGGCGAAGGCGATCTGGCTGCCCAGTCCTGGTCGTTCGATGGGATCTTCGGCCAGTACGACCGCCATGCCATGCAACGCGGATTCCAGGTCTACAAGGAAGTCTGTGCCGCCTGCCACGCGTTGAAGTACGTCGCCTTCCGCAACCTCGCGGACCTCGGCTTCAACGAGGAGGAGATCAAGGCGATCGCCGCCGAATACCAGATCGCCGACGGTCCCGACGAAGCCGGAGACATGTTCACCCGACCGGGCCGGCCCTCGGACCAGTTCCCGGCGCCCTTCGCCAACGATCAGGCGGCGCGGGCCTCGAACAACGGCGCCCTGCCGCCCAACCTTTCGCTCATCACCAAGGCCCGAGCCCACGGTCCCGACTACGTCTACGCACTGTTGACCGGCTACCGCGACCCGCCGGCGGACGTCGTGCTGGGCGAAGGCATGAACTACAGCCTGGCGATGCCCGGCAATCAGATCGCCATGCCGCCACCCCTGACCGAAGGCCAGGTGACCTTCGCCGACGGCACTCCGGCAACCGTGGAACAGATGTCGCGCGACGTCGTCCAGTTCCTTGCCTGGTCGGCGGAACCGACGCTCGAGGAGCGCAAGAACGCGGGCATCAAGTCGATGCTGTTCCTGGCGCTCATGACCGGGCTGTTATACGTGTCGAAGCGAAGGATCTGGTCCAAGCTTCACTAGACCGTGCTCGGCATCGTTGGCGGCAGTGGGCTTTATGCCATCGACGGGTTGGCGGCGCCCCGCTGGGTCAGTGTCGACTCGCCCTTCGGCAGAGTCTCCGACCAAATCCTGACGGGTCGCATCGACGGGATCGACGTCGCCTTTCTTCCCCGTCACGGGCGCGGGCACAAACTCGGGCCCGGCGACATCGACTACCGCGCCAACATCGACGCCCTGAAACGGCTCGGCGTCACCGATCTCGTGTCGTTCAGCGCGTGCGGCTCGTTTCGCGAGGAACTGGCCCCGGGCGTGTTCGTGCTGGTCGACCAGTTCATCGACCGGACGTTCGCGCGGGCGAAGACGTTCTTCGGTCCCGGGTTGGTCGCGCATGTGTCGATGGCGCACCCGGTGTGCCGGCGATTGGGCGATACCGTCCTGGCCGCCGCCGCCGCCGCCGGTGTCGCGGTCAGGCGCGGCGGAACCTACTTGGCGATGGAAGGGCCGCAGTTCTCGTCCCTGGCGGAGTCGAACCTCTACCGGTCGTGGGACTGCGACGTGATCGGCATGACCAACATGCCTGAGGCCAAGCTCGCCCGAGAGGCGGAAATCTGCTACGCGACGGTCGCCATGGTGACGGATTTCGACTGCTGGCATCCGGATCACGATCACGTGCAGGTCGCCGATATCGTGCGCGTGCTCGGGGCGAACGCGGACCGGGCGCGCGGCGTCGTGGCGCGTCTGCCTGGTGGCCTCGCGGGCCGGCCGCATCCCTGCCCGCACGGCTGCGATCGGGTGCTGGATACCGCGATCGTCACGCCGCCCGAGGCGCGTGACCCGGTGCTCGCGGCAAAGCTGGGTGCCGTCGCCGGGCGCATCCTGGGCGCGCGGGCGTAGCATGGATCCAAAAATCAGCGCCCTGATCCACACGATCCCCGATTTTCCCAAGCCCGGGATCATGTTCCGCGACATCACGACGCTTCTGATGGACGCGCGCGGATTCCGGCGGGCCGTGGACGAGTTGGTGCAGCCCTTCGCCGGGCAGCGCATCGACCGGGTCGCGGGAATCGAGGCGCGCGGGTTCATTCTTGGGGGAGCGGTCGCGCACCAGCTCGCGACCGGCTTCGTACCCGTACGGAAGAAGGGCAAGCTGCCGCGCGAGACCGTTGGCCGGGACTATCAACTGGAGTACGGCAGCGAGCGCATCGAAATTCATGCCGACGCCGTGGCCCGCGACCAGGGGGTCCTCCTGGTGGATGACCTCGTGGCGACCGGTGGCACGGCCCTGGCGGCGATCCAGTTGATCGAGCAATTGGGTGGCCGGATCGTGGGCTGCGCCTTCGTCATCGACCTGCCCGAACTGGGCGGCAGCCGGAAGCTTCGCGATCTCGGCCACCGGGTTCTGTCGCTCGTCGCCTACGCGGGCCATTGAACCGTGTCCGAGGCAGCGCTGCGCCGCGCCATGGTGCGAACCGCCCGGATGCTCGACGCGTCCGGCCTCAACCGCGGCACGTCGGGCAACGTCGGTGCGCGGACCGGCTCCGGGTTGTTGGTGACCCCCACCGGCGTGCCCGCGGGCAAGCTCGCGCCCGGCGACATTGTCGCGCTGGACTGGGACGGCCGGGCACGGGCGGGACAGAAACGCCCCTCCAGCGAATGGAGGATCCATCGCGATGTCCTCGCGGCGCGGCCCGACGTGGGCGCCGTGGTCCATGCCCATCCACTGTTTGCCACGGCCCTTGCCTGCCAGCGGCGGGCGATCCCGGCCTTTCACTACATGGTTGCCGTGGCCGGAGGTGCTTCGATCCGCTGCGCGCGCTACGCCACGTTCGGGACGCAAGCCCTATCGGACAACGTGCTGGCCGCATTGCGCGATCGACGTGCCTGCCTCATGGCGAACCACGGAATGGTGGCGGCCGGGGCCGATCTCGACCGGGCGCTCGCGCTCGCGATCGAGGTCGAATCCCTGGCGGCCCAGTATTGGCATGCGCTGCAAATCGGGAAACCCAAGCTGCTGGCGCCGGCCGAGATGCGGCGCGTGCTTGCCAAGTTCGCGTCCTACGGGCAGCGGTAGGATCATGGCGAACGGCATCACCGGAATCGACCACCTGTTGATCGGCGCGCGCGACCTGGAGGCGGCCCGCGACACGTACGTGCGGCTCGGCTTCACCATCACCCCGCGCGGCCGCCACATCGGCTGGAGCACCGGCAACTACTGCATCATGTTCCCGACCGACTACCTCGAATTGATCGGCGTCGTCGATTCAGGGCAACCGGCAAGCTCGATCAAGCGGCGCATCGCCGAGCGGGGCGATGGCTTGATCGGAGTCGCCCTGGCCACCGCCGACGCCGAGGCGGCGTTCAGGGAGCTCGGCGCCGCCGGGGTCGCCCCGGAACCGGTCCGGTCCCTCGGCCGCGCCCTCGATCTGCCCGAGGGCACCGTGACCCCGCGTTTCAGCCTGGTCCAGTTGCCTCCGGCCGCGACGCCCCAGGTTCCCATGTTCCTGTGCCAGCATCTGTCGCCGGAGCTGGTGCGGCGGCCAGCGTGGCTCGTCCACCCCAACACCGCGGTCGGGGTTCGCTCGGTCATCGCGGCGGTTGCCGAGCCGAACGCCGTGGTCGAAACCTGCACCCGGTTGTTCGGTGTCGCGGCGGTGGGACGCACCGACGACATGGTGAGCGTACGCTTGGGCTCGGCGACGATCCTCCTTGCCACGCCCAGGGACATCGCCGAGCTCCATCCCGACCTCGACACGACCACCGTGCAGGCGCCCGCGCTGGTGGCCTGTGCGATCGCCGTCGGCGACCTCGCCACGACCATGCGGCATTTGTCCGATCATAGCGTCGCCTACGAACGCGATGGCCGTGCCGGCCTGGTGGTCGCGCCCGAAGACGCCGGCGGCGTCCTGATCGAGTTCGTCGCGGCGCGCTGAACGCGCCCGTCAGACGAGGTGTTGGGCGAAGAAGGCCAGCGTGCGCTCGCGCGCGAGCTTCGTGGCCGGCGGGTCGTACTGCCTGCGGTCGTCGCAGTTGAAGCCATGGTCGGCCGGGTAGACGTGAATAGGCACGCCCGGCTGGGCGGCCCGCACCGTGGCGACGTCGGCCAGGGGGATGCCCTTGTCGTGCTCCCCGAAATGCAGCATCACCGGGCAGCGTGGCGCCTCCCGAGTGTGCTGCGCCACCATCGCCCCATAGTACCCGGCCGCGGCGTCGACCCGGAGTCTGGTCGCGGCGAACCAAGCGAGCGAGCCGCCCCAGCAGTAGCCGACCACGCCGACCTTGCCGGCGGGTGCGAGCTGCGCCGCCGCCGCGGCGATGTCGCCGAGTGTGCCATCGAGCGCGATCGCGGCCCGCAGAGCGCGCCCCCGGTCCATGTCGGGGGCCGCGTAATCCAGCTCGACGCCGCGTTCGGCCCGGTCGAAGAGCGCCGGTGCGATCGCCTCGTAGCCGTCGGCCGCGAACTCGTCGGCCACCCGCCGCATGTGCCGGTTGACCCCGAAGATCTCCTGCAGCACCACGAGCCCGGCCCGCCGCTGGCCCCGTGCCGGCGAATGATAAGCGGTCAGACGATGCCCATCCGCCGCCGTCAACTCGATCCAGGTGCCCATCTGGCGAACCGGCGCTAAACGTTGAACCGGAACAATATCACATCGCCGTCCTTGACGACGTAGGCGCGCCCCTCCTGGCGCATCTTGCCGGCCGCTTTCGCACCCTGCTCGCCGTTGCAGGCGATGTAGTCGTCGTGGGCGATGACCTCGGCGGCGATGAAGCCACGCTGGAAGTCGGTGTGGATGGCACCGGCGGCCTCGGGGGCCGTGGCGCCCTGGGTCACCGTCCAGGCCCGGGATTCCTTCGGTCCGGCCGTGAAGAACGTGAGCAGCCCGAGCAGCTCGTAGCCCGCGCGCACCACGCGGTTGAGCCCGGGTTCGACGAGCCCGAGGTCGGCGAGAAAGGCGGCCCGATCCGTTGGGTCGGCGAGCTGGGCGAGTTCGGCCTCGATCTTGGCCGAGATGACGGCCACGCCGGCGCCCTCGGCCGCGGCCAACCGAGCAACATTCCTGGTCAGGTCGTTGCCGCTGGCGGCCGAGCCTTCATCGACGTTGCAGACGTAGAGCACCGGCTTCGCCGTCAGAAGTTGAAGGCGGCGGAAGATGGCGAGGTCCTCCGCGGTGGGAGTGAGGTTGCGCGCGGGCTTGCCGTCGCGCAGCAGGGCGGCGACCCGCTCCATCAGGGGAAGCTCGAATTTGGCGTCGGCTTCGCCGCCGCGGGCCCGCTTGACCGTGGCGTCGAGCCGGCGCTCGAGGCTCTCGAGATCGGCCAGCATCAGCTCGGTCTCGATGATCTCGGCGTCGCGCAACGGGTCGACGCTGCCCTCCACGTGGGTGACGTCGGGTTCCTCGAAACAGCGCAGCAGGTGAACGACGGCGTCGACCTCGCGGATATGGCCTAGGAACTGGTTGCCCAGTCCCTCGCCGCGACTGGCGCCCTTCACCAACCCGGCGATATCGACGAACTCGGTCTGGGTCGGCACGATCCGTGCGGATTTGGCGATGGCGGCGATCCGGTCCAGCCTGGAATCGGGCACGGGAACGCGCCCGACGTTCGGGTCGATGGTGCAGAACGGATAGTTGGCGGTTGCCGCCGCCGCCGTGGCGGTCAGGGCGTTGAAGAGGGTGGACTTGCCGACGTTCGGCAGGCCGACGATGCCGCAGCGAAAGCCCATGACGCGTCTCTACGATTCCTCGGGCAGGGGCGGCGGCGCCAGGCGCGCGACCTTGGTCATGAACCCTTGCGCGTCACCGGTGGCCAGCATCGCCGCAGAATCGGCGATCGCATCGATCATGCGATCGAGCCATGGGGCGTCGGCCTTGGCGAAATCGCCCAGCACATGCCCGGTCACCCGATCCTTGTCTCCCGGATGGCCGATGCCGAGGCGCACGCGCCAGTAATCTGGGCCGATGTGGGCGTCCATGCTGCGCAATCCATTGTGGCCGGCATTACCACCGTCACGTTTGACCCGCACTTTGCCGGCGGCAAGGTCGAGCTCGTCGTGAAAGGCGGTGATCGATCCCGGCTCCAGGCGATAGAACCCCGACGCCGCCACCACGGCGCGGCCCGAGTCGTTCATGAAGGTCATGGGTTTCAGGGCGATGATCCGTTGCTGATCGATGCTGCCTTCGGCGGCAACGCCGTGGAAGGTCTTGCGCCAGGCTCCGAAGCCATGCCGCGCGGCAATCGCTTCGAGCGCCAGAAACCCGACATTGTGACGATTCTTGGCGTATGCGGGACCCGGGTTGCCCAGGCCCACCCACAGGAGCATGGCGTCAGGACTAGCTCTGCTTTTTGCCGCCTTCCGCCGCCTTGCCGTCGGCGGGAGCCTTGCCAGCGGCCGGCGTCCTGCCACCGGCGGCGGCCGGCGCAGCCTCGGCACCCTCCGCCCCTTCGGCACCCTCGACGGTCGCCGCCGCTGCCTCGGTCGGACTTTCGACCACCTGCACCGTCGGCGCGACGACGGTCGCCACCGTGAAGTCGCGCCCGGTGATCGTTGGCTTGACGCCCTCGGGCAACGCGATGTGGCTGATGTGGACGCTCGACCCGATGTCCAGACCCGTCAGATCGACAATGATCGCCTCGGGGATCGCGTCCGCCGGGCAGGTTACCTCGATCTCGCGGCGCACGATGTTGAGTACGCCGCCCCGCTTCAAGCCCGGCGATCCCAGCTCGTTGACGAACTGAACGCCGATCTGCACCCGGATGCGCGCCGCGCCGGACACGAACTGGAAATCCACATGCATCGGCGAGTCGGTGACCGGGTGGAACTGCACGTCGCGCGGCAACACGCGATGCGTGGTCCCGTTGACCTTGAGGTCGAACAAATGCTGGAAGAACCCGCGCTTGTGAATCTCGCGCGTGATCTCGACGAAGGGCATGGCGATCGCCATCGTTTCCTGCCCAGGTCCGTAGACGACACCCGGCACCTTTGCACTGCGGCGCAGGGCGCGGGCATTGCCGGTCCCCGCGGCGGGCCGCGGCTCGGCCGTCAGGGTCACAATTTCAGCCATCTCTTCGTCCTCCGTTGCATCGCGGCCTCAATCGAACAGGCTCGATACCGAACTTTCCTCGCTGATCCGCCGCATGGCCTCGGCCATGAGCGGCGCGATCGTCAACACCCTGATCTTCTGCGCCATCCGGACCGCCTCGGACGGCCGGATGCTGTCGGTGATCACCACTTCGTTCAGGACCGAGGCCTCGATCCGGTCGACGGCGCCGCCCGACAGAACGCCGTGGATGATATAGGCGCCAACCGATTTGGCCCCGACCTTCACCAAGGCCTCGGCCGCGTTGCACAGGGTTCCGGCCGAATCGACGATATCGTCGATGATGATGCAGTGACGCCCCTCGACGTCGCCGATGATGTTCATCACCTCGGAAACGCCTGCGCGCTCGCGGCGCTTATCGACGATCGCGAGATCGGCGTCAAGCCGCTTGGCGATCGCCCGGGCCCGCACGACCCCGCCCACGTCGGGCGAGACGAACATGAGATTTTCCTGGGGATAGCGCGTCTGCATGTCCTTCGCGAACACCGGCGCGGAGTAAAGATTGTCGACAGGAATGTCGAAGAAGCCCTGGATCTGCCCCGAGTGCAGATCGATCGACAGGACCCGGCCGGCCCCGGCCACCGCCAGGATGTTAGCGACCAGCTTGGCCGAGATCGGCGTACGCGGGCCGACTTTGCGGTCCTGGCGGGCGTAGCCGAAGTAGGGCATCACCGCCGTAATGCGCCGCGCCGAGGCCCGTTTCAGGGCATCGATGGTGATCAGCAGCTCCATCAGGTTGTCGTTGGCCGGGTAGGACGTCGACTGGATGACGAAGACGTCCTTGCCGCGCACGTTCTGGTGGATTTCGACCCAGACCTCGAGGTCCGAGAATCGCCGGATCACCGCATCGCCGAGCGGCATCTTGAGGCAAGCGGCGACGGCCTCGGAGAGCGGCCGATTGCTGTTACCGGACAGCACGATCATGGGCTGGGTCCCCCGCCGCGAACGTCGCGGCTTCCGCGCCGGATAGGTATCCGGCGGCGGCGCGGGCGTCTTGTAACAAACGGACTTCGCCGATGCAAACCGGCCGTCGGCTCAGGCCACCACAAGGTCCGTGGACGACCGCGACAGCACCTGGCATCCCGAACCGGTTACCGCGACGCTGTGCCCAAGCGCCATCGCCGTCCCGCTGTCGCTGTCCATCAGGATCATGTGCAGGAAAAAAGTCATGTCGGGTTCGGCCAGCACCGGATTGCCGTGGAAGAACATCGGCCAATCCATCCAGACGGGGGCGAAGGTGGCGCCCATGCTGTAGCCGCAGGCGTTCAGGCGATGCTGCTTCAGCCCCGCCTTGTCCATGACGCGGGCGTGGGCGTCGAACACCTCGCCGATCGGGCGGCCTGGGCGAAGAGCGTCCTGGCAGGCGCCGAGCGCCTCGACGCAGGCCCGGTGAAGGGTACGGTGCCGGTCGGTCGCGCGGCCGACGCAGATCGTCCGCATCATGGCCGCGTGATAGTGGCGGTAGCTGCCGGCGAACTCCAGCATGAGCTGGTCTTCCGGGTCCAGGCGGCGCCGGCCGGTGAAGTAACGGCAGAGGAGGGCGCCGCGTCCCGAGCCGATGATCGGGTCATTGGCCGGCGGATCACCGTCGCCCCGCAGCACGGCCGATTGCATGGCGGCCTGGATGTCGCCCTCGAAGGCGCCGGGTTTGGTGGTGGCGATGGCGGCGTCCCACGAGTCGTCGGCGAGGACGGCGGCCCTCCGTACGATGGCGAGCTCGGCAGGGCTTTTCACCAACCGCAACCGATCCACCAGGCTCGAAGCGTCCTCCAGCGTGCACGCATCGGCCAGGGCGGCGTCGACCATGCGCAAGCTCCGCCCCGTAAGGCCGTAAGCCTCCAGCTCAATCCCCAGCCGTTTGCCGAGAAGCCCGCGGGAGCGCAGCACGTCCTTCAGGTCCTCGGCCGGCGTGGCGCCGGCGCGGTCCACCCAGATGCGAATGTCGTCCAGGATCGACGTGTGCTGCGCCTGGCGCAGGTCCGGCGCGCGGGTAAGCAAGGTGAATCGCCCGTCGGCGCCCAGCACCAGACATTGAAAGAACACGAACCCAAAGCTGTCGTACCCGGTCAGGTAGAACATGCTCTCCTGCTTGAACATCAGAAGGCCGTCGAGCTCGGCGGCCGCCATGGCGGTCAGTAACTTGCTCTTGCGGCTAGTAAATTCTGTGGTTGAGAAGTGCAGTGGCATGGCGTCCTTGGGCTAAAAATGGTCTGGGGTGACTACTGGGGTGACAGGTTCGTGGCGACGTCACCCGGGTGGATCGTCGCACTCCGAGGGTTGGGCAAGGAAGGTCCGGCTTCGTCCACCCGCAAAGCATCAAATCCAGGTCCAACGCGACCAGCGGCGCGCCCGACTCCCGCGCGGCCTCCCTGAGCGCCCGCAGCGCGGCGACACGCGCGAACGCGGCCCTGACGTGGGGGCTGAGCCTTCACGGAGACCTGGACGATCTCCTGGGCTACGCGGCGGTCGCCCTGGGCACGCCGTAGGGCCTCGTGGGCGACGTAGCGGACGATGGCGGCGGCTTCGTGGTCGGTCATGGGTGATCCCTACCATATCCAGCCGGCGATCCGGTCACCCGCGTCGATCTGGTCTTCGACGTGGCCTATGCGTTGGGGTTCGTCGCTACCATGCCGCGTCGGCTAACCGAGGATCGGCGGCGGGTGATCGCCGGCTCACTGAGGATGGACATCAAGTTATCAACGAGTAGATCGCTAATGATACAACAAGACTCTGTTCTGATTAATGCCGACATTCCGCAACATAAATTTATTCAACATTCCACCATTCCTCACTGGAAACTTTCTTCACATACTGACTCCATTCCTGTAATATTTTATTTTCATTATCATATAATGAATTTATTTTGTCGTTATGCATGTTAAATTCATCTACAGCTTCTGTATCTTCGAAAATTATAGGAAAATCATTATCAGGAATAATCGAATATTTTCCTCTTTGAGAAATTACGATATCAATCATGTACTGTAACTCTCGAAAATAATCTAATTTATTATTGATATATTTCTGATAAAATGACCTTAGATAAGTTCTTGTTTGTGATAGTCCATTTGTGATCGAATCAATAATTTCTTTACTGTAGTGCATATTTACAACAATCACCTCTATTTCTCTTTTTTCATTTTGAATTATCTGATCTATGTTCTTCATAGAAGATTCTGCTAATTGTATTTTAAGAGAGATGAATTTTTGTTTTTCAATGACATCTGATTCGTGCGTGATTCCAGAATATATATTTGAGAACCACGGGTCACTGAGTTTCAATAACTCACGATCAATATACGAATTCGTTTTTTGGGAGATTATAGAAGAACTTATTACTAAATTCGCAAGTAATGTATCTGAGTGAGAAATTTTATCTTGAATATTATCATATTTTGACGAATTCATCTCACTCTGAAATTTTCTAAAATCATATGTTCGGTAAATTTCTTCATATGTTATCAAGAAAAAAATGCCGTCATCGAAAAAAATACGATATCCCATCGCGCATTTCTAATTTTTTTATCATACATTGTTATTGCAACTATTAAAATACCTGGGAAGACACCTAGAGCAAGCATCATGCCCATTGTATATGCGTAACTCGCATCTGCCCCGTCATATACGTACTCAGAGTAAAATACGATCGCGGCTACTGTGAGAATGACGCTAGTAGTGAACGTCAGGCGTCTCATTAGGAACCTCGTTGCGTCGCCAAACAGGCTTAGTTGCTCGACAGTCTGTTCGTGGGCTCAACTCCGTAACTTTGACGGCTCAATGATGTGGACCTTCGTTCAATCACCCGTCCGCTTCGAAGGACTAGCCGAGTGCCACGCTTACCGAGCAGGTCAATTGCGGGCCTATCATACCGTTTATGATGCTCATCACCAATTGCCCTCAATGCATCAACCCCTTCGGCGTCGTGTCGGTCAGCGTGTCGATGGCCCTGAGGATGCGCAGCCACACCCGCTGGCCGTCGAGGTCGCCCTGGGCGAGGAATTCATCGGCGTGGGCGGCGGCTTCGATGGCGGCGGTGTCGCCGTAGCGTTTCAAGATCACGTTCGCCGTGGCGAAGATGTCACGATGTCAACGCCGGAGTGAAAATGCATCGGCGTTCCGGAGTATTAAAGTGCGTCACGGCTGATGGCATGGAGGCGCCCCGCGGGGGGGCTGCCTGCGTTCTGGGTCATGGCTCGGGTGGGTTGGTTGGGCAGGTTTTGCGGCTTTGGCACCACGCTGTCGGCGCTTGCTCTGCTTGAGCCGAT
>SHVY01000007.1 GCA_009694045.1 Alphaproteobacteria bacterium
AGCCGCAATCGTCGCCTCGTTCGCGACTTCGAGCGTCACGCCAGGATCGCGGTCGCCTTCATCCGCCTCGCCATAATCCGCCTCATGCTCCGCAGGCTCACCAGGCCACAACCATGTTCCTGACTCCAAACTTCCCGGATGGGCTCTTAAACTGCATCATCGGGCCGTACCTGGGCGCGCTTCAAAGCGACGCAACTTCGAGAAACTGATTCAGACGTGAGCTCACAACTTTCCGTCGCTCGATCAGGAAGGTTTTGTATCCTTCAACACCAAGTAGTTCGGGGCCGGTCGGAATGCACTGGGTTTCGAATGCCGCAGGGCCAGAATTTTCGAGAATGGTCGGAAAGTATCTAATGGGTAGCTTGTCACTTATCTCGCGGTTGACCCTCCCGCCTATGAACGCGAGATTGGCGATGTCGTCCGCTTCTCGCGCGGTATAGCTGCCCTTAAGTACGGCTTTCGGGAAAATGTGGTGGAATTGCAATCGGTGTTGCGCTCCCCGATGCCCCAGTGCAATGGCGAGGTTTGATTTCCAGTCACATGCCCCGGCTTCGCGGAAGGCCAGGAACATGGTTTTGAAAAGCGCGCTGCGCTGGTTACGACCCTCCAGCTCTTCTGGGGCGATGTCGAGTCGCCCAACCTGAAGTCGCAACCGTTCCAACAGTTCGATCGCACCACCTTCCTGGCGCAAGATCGCAAGGTCTTGGTCGAGGAGGGTTTCGCTAGACCCACGTGAGTACCGTCCCTTGGCGTTCGCGACCAACATCCAATGCCGGAGGCGCTGCGCTTCCTCCGCACCAATTTTGTAGCCCCGCCTATGCCCGAAGAACCCTAGCGTCACCAGCAAGAATGGCGACGACAGAAGCGTCGGGCTCTCAATGCCCGCGTTACTCCTCAGGAAGTTAAGCGCGAACTCCATTCCCGGGACGCACTCCTTCCAAGCCTGCTTTAACGTCTCGACCGGAAGGTTTGCCACCGTGAGAAATCGTGATTGCCCGGTGGCGAAGGCAATCAGGTTTTTGAGGTGGAGCCCAAGATCGAGGTCGAAGCCCGCATCGGCACATTGAATCTGGAAGATTTGGAACGTCTTCAGCGCGCCGCGCCACTTCGCGGTGATCTGTGCCAGAGCGAGGTCGGAACTTCGTAGTTTTGCTCCGAGCGAATTTACGCGGACAAATATCTCCGTGACCTCATCGTAGGAAAGAGTCCGCTCCAGTATGTCCATGCGATACACGTACTTGCGGATGCCGCGCAGCTTGGCAAGGCGCTGGCTGTATCTCTCGCTCCGAGGATCGTCGAGATCGGTGATGCCCGCGCGCTTCAGGAACGATCGATCACTGTCGCTCTTGAACACGTCAGTTACCTTCACCCAGTGCGGCTGCTGTTCAAGTTTCTTCGTCGCGACCACGAAGGTCATGCGATCAAAACGCTTCTGCAACTCGTCATCGCTCGAGTCGGCTTCGTCGTCGCTCAGCTCCTCACCGTTCTCATCGCCGCTGCCATCCTCGTTCACCTCAGTGACAACAGACAGTTGGTCTGGGTGCTCAAGGTTGAAGAGAAGCTCGATCGGTCTGCTGCGCCCACGAACGCTCACAGACTCGCCACGGATCACCGCCGACAACGACGTGAGCCGTTGCTGCCCGTCGAGCAGAAGCCGTGTGCTTTGGTACGGATTGCCCAGCTGCGTGACAGCAAACTCCTGTAGCGGCACTGACTCGTCGGTTTGCCAAATCAGGATCGCGCCAGAGGGATAGCCGCGATAGAGCGAGTCAAGCAGGTCACGCACGCGCGTCGAACGCCAAACGTAGCGCCGCTGCATCTCGGGTAGTCGCAATTCACCGCGCTCAATCATACCGACTAGCTCTTCGACGGTCGCTTCGGCCTTGGCCATGGTTACCCCGTCAATTGCTTCGCCACCCACCGGGCGAAGTGGCGGTTGTGGTGTTCGAGGGTGGAGAGCGGCGCCGCTGCGGCGAAACGGCTGCCGAGGTTGCGCTGGATCGCGGAGTTGGCGACCACGTCCTCGTCGTTGAAGCGGTTGAAGAAGGCGATCGCCCGGTCGAGCCGCGCCTGGAAGTCGGGCAGCGCCCTCGCCTCGGGCCTGACGATGAAGTCGGCGAACAGGCGGATGCGCCCAGCCGCGACGGGGAACACCCGCATGTTCATCACCAGGTCCGGCTGCAGGTAGATGAAGAAGTTGGGCAGGACGAAGACCAGGAGGAAGCTGGTCCGCTGCCCCTCGTCGAGGCCCGGCATCGGCGGAAACTCCATCCCCGGCACGTAGTCCAGACCGTCCCCGCCCTTCACCCGCGTCTCGGGGCGCGCGGGCGCCCACAGGTAAGTGAAGATCCCGCCGTTGTCCCAGGTGCCGCTCGCCCGCCCCGGATAGTTGGCCTCGAACGTGTCCCGGTGCAGGCCGAGGTGGTGGTAGCACTCGCCGTTGTCCTGCATCACCTTCCAGTCCCACGGGTATTCGCCGCAATCCTGGGTGGCGGCGGTGACCCAGCCGGCGAGGTCGTAGGCGGCGATCCGCGCGTCCACGGGCGCCAGTTGAGGTGCGAGCAGTTCGGCCCCTCCGTCCAGGTTGACGTAGACGAACCCCTGCCAGACCGCGTGGCGGATCGGCGGCAGGGCGACCTTGGTCTTGTCGAAGGTCGGGTGCCTGTCCATTTCCGGCGCCGCCCACAGCCGGCCGTCCAGGCGATAGGTCCAGGCGTGGTAGGGGCAGGACAGAACCTTGGCGTTGCCCGAGCCGAGGCAGACCGACATCCAGCGGTGCCGGCACAGGTTGGACAGCACCCGGAGTTCGCCCGCCAGGTCACGGACCAGCACGATCGGCTCGCCCACCACGTCCAGCGCCATGTAGTCGCCGGGGTGGGCCACCTGGTCGGCGCGGCCGACGCAGATCCAGCCGGCCTTGAACACCCGCTCCTGCTCCAGGGCGAACAGGGCGTCGGACCCGAACGCGGCCGGCGGCAGCGTCGTCCAGCCGGCGTTGCCGTCCGCCGCGATGGTCCGCAACGAGTCCAGGATGCCGTCCAGGTCGCCCATGGCCGGGTTCTATAGCATCCCCCATCCCAGCCCGGAACCCGTGTGCTACCGTTCGCCGATTGCCTGGGGCGCCTCATGCGGCGCGGAGTTCGCTGGATCGTCGTGGGCGTCGCCGTCTTGGCGGTCGCCTTCGTCCTGTTCGAATGGCTGTTGCCGGCGATGCTCGTTCGGCTGGCCGAGAACGCGGCGGCCGAGGCCGGGTTTCCCGACGCGCGGGTCAGCGCCGTCGACGTCGGGTTCAACCGCACGACGATCGGCGAGATCGCGCTCGACGCGGGCGGCACCAACGTCATCGGTCCCGTCCACATCGACTACACCCTCGCCGACCTGCAACGGCGCCGCGTGCGCTCGGTCACCATCACCGGGCTCGCGGCGACCCTGGACAACGCCGTGGTCCGCATCGCCCACCCGTCGCTGGAGATCCCCAGCGCCACGGGGCGGATACGCGTCGATCTCGCCGCCGACGGCGGGCTCGCCTACCGGGCCGACCTCCAGGCGCCCTTCGTGACCGTGGTGGACGTGGCCTGATCGGCGCGACCCTGCACGCCACCGGCGACGGCACAAACCTGCGCGCGACCCTGAACGCGACCGGCCCCGGTGGCGCGCTGCTCGATGCCGATGCGACCCTACCCTTCGCGAGCGGGTCTCTCGTGGCGGCCCGCCTCGCCGTTCACATCCCCGACTTCGCGGCCCTGGGCTCGGCGGCCCGGGGGGCGCTGACGCTCACGGCCGACCTGCGGGGTCGCCACCGATCGGGGACGCGCCCTGGGCGGCGGACGGCACGTTCACGGTGTCCCTGACCGGTGGCGGCATGGCCGGGGTCGCCGATGGGGTCGCCGTGGCGGCGCAGGGCACGATCGCCGCCGCCCGGCCCTGGCTGGAGATCTCCGCCACGACGCCGTGGACCCTCACGGGCACGGTCGCGGCCGACCTGGTGCCGGCCGAACTCGCGGCACTGCTCGGCGGTGAGCTCGGGCTCTCCCTAAATCCTTCGGCGGCCGATCCGGTTCGGCTCGGCGTCACCCGCGGGTCGGAAGGATGGCTGTTTCATGCCAACGGTCCCTTCGCCGTGACCAGCCGCGGCGTGCCGTTCGTCGCTGGCCGTATCGGCGCCGTATCCATGGCCTTTGACGGCGCCGGCTGGCCGACCGGAATCGTGATCGAATGGCTAGCCGCGACGGTGCGTGCCGTGGAGGTCGCCGGCGCCACGATCACGGAGGCGACTTTTAACCTCGATGCCGCCGGGTCGCCCCGGGACTGGACCGGCACGATCGACGTGGCGGCGGTCCTCGACCCACGGCTGCCCGACGGTATCGCGGCCGGCGCCCTCGGGTTCGCGGGCTCCGCCGAGATCGATGTCGTCGCTGGCGTTCTGGCCCTTCGCGGGCAGGATTGCGTCACGGCCACCGCCGATCGCGTCACGGCCTACGGCTTCGCGGCGGACGGCCCCTTGGACCTCTGCTTCCGCGACCTGGCGCTCGGCGTGGACGCTGCGCACGGCCGTGGCGCCGTTCGCGATCGCCGGGACCATGGCGACGGGGGACGCGCCCCTCGCGGTCAGCGCCGCGTTCGGGTCGATCGCCCTGGACCTCGACCGCGCGACGGCCGCGGCCCGGGTCGCCGGCGCGCCGATCACCGTGACGGCGACGATCGACGATCCCACGGGCGCGCTGGCGATCGACATCGCGGCCACCCATGACCCCGGCCTCGGGGCCGGGCACGCCGACCTCAAGCTGTTCCCCGTGACCTTCGTGCCCGGCTTGCGCCCGCCCGATCGGCTGTTTCCGATCCTGCACGGCGTGGTCGCGGACGCGGCCGGCACCGTGGCGGCGGACACGCACGCGGCGTGGAGCCGGTCCGGCCTGATCGGTGGCGCCACGGTCCTGCTCGACGGGCTGTCGGCGCTGATCGGCCCGGCCAAGGTCGATGGGGTGAACGGCGTGCTGACCTTCGATCGCCTGTGGCCGCCGTCCCTGCCGCCGGGCCAAACCCTGTCGATCGGGCTGATCGACGTGGGCGTGCCCTTGACCGACGGGCTGGTCGAATTCTGGATGGCGCCCAACGGCCGGGTCGCGGGTCTCGTGGGCGAGCGGCCCGACGGCCTGGTCGGCGCCGTCGATCCCGGGGCGGGCGCCGACGTGGTCACCTTGGTCGCCGACGTCAATGCTCAACGCATGGCCTATTACGCCGAAGTGGCCGCCGGCAACAACTCGACCATCGAGCAGGTCCAGGCCGTGGCCGGTGCCGAGCTGATCGAGCGCACCCCCGCCGGCCAGTTCGTCATGAACGCCGCCGGCCGCTGGATCCAAAAATAGGTTCTCCGCCACGTCCCTAGTGGTCCGACACAATCGCATGATTCCCGATCCTTGTGTTTGGGGCGGACCACTAGGGTGTCGGGGTCGTTGACAGGCCGAAGTCGCCATCCTATGTGTCCTGACACGTGCCGGACGCCGGCGGTAAGCGCCCGGTAGAGCGGCGGGGCCTCTGATGGTGGCGACTTTGTTCAAGCGGTTGTTCGGCTCCGCCAACGACCGATTTGTGCGCGACTTGGCCAAGAGAGCGGCGGCGATCACCGCCCTCGAGCCTGCGGTGCAGGCTCTCGACGACGCCGGTCTGCGGGCCCGCACCGACGCCCTCCGCGATCGCCTGGCCAAGGGCGAGACCCTGGACGATCTCCTGCCGGAGGCCTTCGCTACGGTCCGCGAGGCGGCCAAGCGCACCCTGGGCCAGCGCCATTTCGACGTCCAGCTCATGGGCGCCATGATCCTGCACCAGGGCAAGATCGCCGAGATGAAGACCGGCGAAGGCAAGACCCTGGTCGCGACCCTATCGGTCTACCTCAACGCCCTGGAGGGCAAGGGCGTCCACGTCATCACCGTCAACGACTACCTGGCCCGGCGCGATTCGGCCTGGATGGGCCAGATCTATCGCCACCTGGGATTAACCGTCGGCTGCATCGTCCATGGCCTCGACGACGGCCAGCGCAAGGAGCAGTACGCCTGCGACGTCACCTACGGCACCAACAACGAGTTCGGCTTCGATTACCTGCGCGACAACATGAAGTTCTCACTGAACAGCATGGTGCAGCGCCCCTTCAATTACGCGATCGTCGACGAGGTCGACAGCATCCTGATCGACGAGGCGCGCACGCCGCTGATCATCTCGGGTCCGGCCGAGGATTCGTCCGGGTTGTATCTCAAGGTGGACGCGCTGATCCCCAAGCTCTCGGCCGAGCACTTCGAGAAGGACGAGAAGGCGCGGACCGTCGCGCTGACCGAGATCGGCACCGAGCGGATCGAGGAGTTGCTGAAGGACGCCGGCATGCTGAAGGAGGGCGGTCTCTACGACATCGCCAACGTCGGCCTAGTCTACCACGCCAATCAGGCGCTCCGCGCCCACAAGCTGTTCGCCCGCGACACCGACTACATCGTCAAGGACAACAAGGTCATCATCATCGACGAGTTCACCGGCCGCATGATGGAGGGCCGGCGCTACTCCGAGGGGCTGCACCAGGCTCTCGAGGCCAAGGAAGGGGCCGAGATCCAGACCGAGAACCAGACCCTCGCCTCGGTCACGTACCAGAACTACTTCCGGCTCTACCCCAAGCTCGCCGGCATGACCGGCACGGCGATGACCGAAGGCCCGGAATTCTCGGCGATCTACGGGCTCGACGTCATCGAGATTCCGACCAACCTGCCCTGCATCCGCGCCGACATGGACGACGAGGTGTACCGCACCGCCGGCGAACGCTACGACGCGGTGATCGACACCATCGAGGACTGTCACAAGCGCGGCCAGCCCATGCTGGTCGGCACCGTCAGCATCGAAAAGTCGGAGCACCTCGCGGCCCTGCTCAAGAAGCGGAATATCCCGCATAACGTGCTGAACGCCCGCTACCACGAGCAGGAAGCGCACATCATCGCCCAGGCGGGTCGGCCGGGCGGCGTCACCATCGCCACCAACATGGCGGGTCGCGGCACCGACATCCAGCTCGGCGGCAACCAGGACATGCGGATCGCAGACGAGATCCCCGCCGATGCCGACGCGGCCACCCGGGCGAAGCGCATCGCAGCCATCCGCGCCGAGGTCGCCGAGGCCAGGGACAAGGTCCTGGCCGCCGGCGGGCTCTACGTGGTCGGCACCGAACGGCACGAGAGCCGCCGCATCGACAACCAGCTTCGCGGCCGGTCGGGGCGCCAGGGCGATCCCGGGGCCTCGAAGTTCTTCCTCTCGCTCGAGGACGACCTGATGCGCATCTTCGGGTCCGAACGCCTGGACGGAATGCTGCAGAAGCTGGGGCTGCAACCGGGCGAGGCGATCACCCATCGCTGGGTCAACAAGGCGATCGAGAAGGCGCAGTCCAAGGTCGAGGCGCGCCACTTCGAGGCGCGCAAGTCGATCCTGCGCTTCGACAACGTCATGAACGACCAGCGCAAGGTGATCTACGAGCAGCGCCGCGAGATCATGCAGGAACAGGACATCTCGGCCACGGTGGTCGATATGCGCAACGAGGTGATCGCCGAACTGATCACCCGCTTCATCCCCGAACGCGCCTACGCCGAGCAGTGGGAGACGGGCGCTCTGCACGCCGAGCTCCGGCGCCTGTTCGGTCTGGACCTGCCCGTGGCCGATTGGGCGAAGGAGGAGGGCATCGCCGACGAGGAGATGCGGACCCGGATCGTCGCCGCCGTCGAGGCGAAGTATGCCGACAAGGAAAAGCGGTTCACGCCCCAGATCATGCGCATCGCCGAGAAGAGCCTGCTGCTCCAGATCCTCGACCAGCGCTGGCGCGACCACCTGCTGCAGCTCGATCACCTGCGCCAAGGCATCAGCCTGCGCGCGTTCGCCCAGAAGGACCCGCTGAACGAATATAAGCGCGAGGCGTTCAACCAGTTCGACGGCATGCTGGTCCACCTGCGCGAGACCGTGACCATGGTGCTCGCCCACCTCGAGATCAGGGTCGACAATCCGGCCGCCCTGACGCAGCCCCGGGGCCCCTCCCGCATGCAGGAAGGTCGCACCGATCCCGCCCTCCAGGGCCCCCGCCCGCCGGGAACCGGCAACGGCGCGGGCCGCCTAGCCGCGCCGCCGCAGCGGGTGGCGCCGCCATCCGCCTTCGGCAAGGTCGGCCGCAACAACACCTGCCCCTGCGGCTCCGGCAGGAAGTACAAACACTGTCACGGCGTGGTGCAGTAGCGGGTGCGCGTCCTCGGGAATAATCTCGGTTCGTAAAGGGTTTGACAATCCTCTCGTGCCTATCATATTGATAGGTGTGTGGCGGATGCTGCTCCGGGTTACGTCACGACATTCCGTCTTACCTCGACCGTCGCAGAACGGCGCGTTCGTCAAATCGCGGCGGACTCGGGTGCCGTGATCTTCGGCGACCATGCGCTGGAGCGTATGGCCGAACGCGACATCTTCGACGTGGTTGTTCTTCGCATTTTGCGAACCGGCTCGATCCGTGGGGACCCGGAGCAGACCCATCACGACGAGTGGAAGTGCAAGATGGTGTTGAAGCTTCGTGGTGGGAGGGATGCTGGCGTCGTAACGATCATCCTTCATGTCGGGAAGCTGTTCGTGAAGACCGTGGAATGGGAGGACCCGCGATGAGCGATTGGAAGGTGGGGCGGGCGCGCGGAGCGCGGCGCAAGGCGCCGCTTCACTACACCATGTGCGGCTTGGACGACGTCTTTTTGCAAAATGGGTACAAGCGCTACCTGACTCCAGAGGGCTCGGGTGTCGCGGTTGCCAATCTCGACGGTCTGCACCGGGCCATTGGCCTCCACATCGTGGCGCGCAAGATACTTCTGAGCGGCAAGGAGATCCGATTCCTGCGCACCCAGATGGATCTGACCCAATCGGAATTAGCGCGGCTCATCGGCTGCGACACGCAACAGATCGCACGCTATGAGAAGGGGGAAAACCGCATCCCGGGTCCCGCCGATCGGTTGCTCAGGATGATCTACCGGAACATTCTGGACGGCGAAATCGCGGTGCGAGAAATCCTGGAAGCCCTGGACGCCATGGATGCGAGGGAGAGCGGGCGTCAGGTGTTCACGTCAACCCCTGACGGCTGGCGAGCGGCGGCTTAGGTTCTTCACATACCGACGGTGCGCTTGCCCTATCCTCTACGATGCGGTCGAGGTCGATCGGCGAAGAATCAACATTTGGGAGGACTCGATGGGTCGCCTCGACGGCAAGGTCGCGATCGTGACGGGGGCGGGCCGGGGGATCGGCCAAGGCATCGCGCGGAAGTTCCTGCAGGAAGGCGCGCGCGTGGTGATCGCCGACAAGGTCACGGACCGGGTCGAGGCCTCGGCCAGGGAGCTGTCCGCGCTCGGCAACGTCGTCCCCGTTCCGGGCGACGTGACGGACGAAAACGTCTGCCAATCCCTGGTCGACACGGCGGTCGCGCGGTTCGGCAGGCTGGACATCTGCGTCAACAACGCCGGCATCGTGCGGCCGACGTCGTTCCTCGACCACAGCCGCAAGGATTGGGACGACAGCATCGCCGTGATGCTGACCGCCGTGTTCCTGCTGAGCCAACGGGCGGCGCGGGCGATGGTGAAGCAGGGCAAGGGCGGGGTGATCCTGTCCACCGCTTCGGCCAACGGCCATGTCGCCGAGCGGAACTGCGCCGCCTACAACGCGGCGAAGGCGGGCGTCGTGCTCCTGACCCAGTCGATCGCGATCGAACTCGCCGACCAGGGCATCCGCGCGGTGGCGGTCTCCCCCGGCTACGTCGGCCCGACCGAGTTGATGATCGACGGCGGCGGCTCGCCCGATTTCTTCAAGGACATGGCGGCGCACGTGCCCATGGGCCGGATCGGCCGGATCGAGGAGATCGCCAACCTGTTTGCGTTTCTCGCCTCCGACGAGGCGTCGTTCATCTCCGGTGCGTCCTACCTGATCGACGGCGCCCAGCTCTCCGAGCAGCGGTAGACCGGCTATCGGGCGTGCCGTAGATTGCGTGTCCGAGCAGCCCGGTAACAGCGTGAGGCCATGGCCAGGGTCGACTCCAGGGCAAGCACGCGCCTTCGCCCGGCGCCCCTTACCGTCGGCTGGCGCGAATGGGTCGCGCTGCCGTCCCTCGGGTTGCCGGCCATCAAGGCCAAGCTCGACACCGGCGCGCGTACCTCGGCCCTGCATGCGTTCTACGTCGACCCCTACGAGGTTGGCGGTCTGCACCGCGTCCGCTTCGGCATCCACCCCTTGCAGGGACGGAAGGACATCGTCGTCGATTGCGCCGCCGACATCGTCGATCTTCGCCAGGTGACCGATTCCGGCGGTCACCGCGAGATGCGCTACGTCATCGCCGCGCCCCTGACGCTCGGAGACATCACCTGGCCGGTCGAAATCACCCTGACCAACCGTGACGACATGCTGTTCCGCTTCCTCATCGGCCGGACCGCCATGAGCGGCCGCCTGGCAGTGGATCCCCGCCGCTCCTACGTCATCGGCGCGCTGTCGACCGAAGCCTATGGTCGCCGCCGGCCGACGCCGGTTCGCAAGCGAGGCCGCGTATGAAGATCGCCATCCTCGCCCGGCGCGCCAACCTCTATTCGCACCGTCGCCTGGTGGAGGTCGGGCGTGCCCGCGGGCACGAGATGCACGTCATCAACACGCTGCGCTGCTACATGAACATCACGTCCCTGCGGCCCGAGGTGCACTACCGCAGCCAGCGGCTGGAGGGGTTCGACGCGGTCATCCCCCGGATCGGCGCCTCGATCACGTTCTACGGGCTCGCGGTCCTGCGCCAGTTCGAGATGATGGGGGTCTATCCCCTCAACGAATCGGTCGCCATCGGCCGCTCGCGGGACAAGCTCCGCGCCCTCCAGCTCCTCGCCCGCAAGGGCATCGGCCTGCCGGTCACCGGCTTCGCCCACTCCCCCGACGACACCCAGGATCTGGTGCGGATCGCCGGCGGGACACCCCTGGTGATCAAGCTACTGGAAGGCACCCACGGCAAGGGCGTGGTGATGGCCGAAACCGACGTGGCGGCGACCAGCGTGATCGATGCCTTCCGCGGGCTCGAAGCCCATTTCCTCTGCCAGGAGTTCATCAAGGAGGCGGGCGGCTCCGACATCCGGGCCTTCGTCGTCGGCGGCAAGATCGTGGCGACCATGAAGCGCCAGGGCAAGGAGGGCGAGTTCCGCTCCAACCTGCACCGCGGCGGTTCCGCCAGCGTGGTCAAGATCACGCCCGAGGAACGCTCGACGGCGATCCGGGCGGCGAAGACCCTGGGGCTGAACGTCGCCGGCGTCGACATGCTGCGCTCGAACCACGGCCCGGTGGTGATGGAGGTCAACTCCTCGCCCGGCCTTGAGGGCATCGAGCGGGCCACCGGCAAGGACATCGCCGGCCAGATCATCGCCTTCATCGAGCGCAACGCCGGGCCCAACAAGACCCGGACCAAGGGGCGCGGGTGACCGCGGCTGCGTCCTTCGCCATCGGCGGCCTGGAGGTCGGCCCCGGCACCCGGGCGACCATCGACCTGCCGATCAGCCGCCTCTACAACCACACGCCGGTGACCATGCCGGTCCAAGTCGTGCAGGGGACGCGGCCCGGCGCCCGGCTGTTCGTCTGCGCGGCCCTGCACGGCGACGAGATCAACGGGGTCGAGATCATCCGCCGTCTGCTGGCGGCGCCGGAGCTCGACGGGCTCGGCGGCACCCTGGTGGCGATTCCCATCGTCAACGTCTTCGGCTTCCTCGCTGGGTCCCGCTACCTACCCGACCGCCGCGACCTCAACCGCTCGTTCCCCGGCTCGCCCAACGGCTCGCTCGCCGGGCGCCTCGCCCACGTCTTCCTGCGCGAGATCCTCGATCGCTGCAGCCACGGCATCGATCTGCACACCGGCGCCATCCACCGGGCGAACCATCCGCAGATTCGCGCCAACCTGGACGATCCGGAGACCCTGCGCCTCGCCTGTGCCTTCGGGGTCGACGTGGTGATCAACGCCGGCGAACGCGACGGTTCGCTCCGCCAGCAGGCCGCCATGCGCAAGGTCCCGGTGCTGGTCTACGAGGCGGGCGAGGCCCTGCGCTTCGAGCCGGCCGCGATCGCCGCCGGGGTCCAGGGCGTGCTCGGGGTGATGCGGGCGCTCGCCATGCTGCCGCCGAACGGGGCGCGAGCCCGCCCGCCGATCATCGCCCGGTCCAGCATATGGGTGCGCGCCGCGATCGGCGGCATCCTGCGGACCGAGGTGCCGCTCGGCAGCCATGTCGAGCGCGGCCAGCGGATGGGCGTCATCGGTGATCCCTTCGGCGACAACGAGGTCGTCGTCCTGGCGAAGACCGCCGGTCAGGTCATCGGCTGCACCCATCTGCCGGTGGTCAACGCCGGCGATGCCCTCTTTCACATCGTCGACACGACCGGCACCAAGGCCGCCGCGGTCGAGCTCGACGCCGCCGACATCGTCGCCCCCGATTCCCAGGACGCCGAGGAAATCCGCGCCTTCGAAGCCGCCGAGCACAGCGCGATGTACGATTGAGGCGCCCGTCAATCCCAGCCGATGAAGTCCTTGAAGTCGGCAAGCTGGGACTCGAACCCGGAGAAGCCCGCCACCAGATCATCGCGGGCCAAGCCGCCCGTCAGGGTGATGTCGCCCTCGATATAGGGATCCCTCTCGTTGTCGAGGAAGGCGCGGCTCAGGCGGTTGTCGTAGTTCCACTGGTTGATCTGCTCGTAGCTCATGCCCGCCTGCAGGTTGAACCCGGTCCGCATGGTCAGGCCGGTGCAGTTGCCGCCCTCGGCGCAGTCGTAGAGGAACACGGTCACAGTCGCGCTTTGCATGCCGGTCTCGATGAACGGCTGGCCGTCCTCGGTGGTGCCGATGTCCGCCTTGTAGCCTGCTTCGGCCAACTCCGCCGCGATCCCCTGGGGCAAAACGTCGGTCAGACACTCGGCCGCGGCGGGCAGCACGGCGCCAAGAAGCAGGGCCGGCAACAGGGCGACGACGCGCATGATGTCCTCCTATGGTTCGGGTGCTGCGACGATGGTGTCACGCGATGGGGGTCCGGCCCATGGCGATGAACCGCTCGCGCCGGGCCTCGCGCAAGGGCTCGCCGACCGTCCCCGCCACTTCGGTGAACGCCCGCTCGATGGCATCGCCGAGGGTGGCGATCGCCACCTCGGGGTCGCGGTGCGCCCCGCCCAGAGGTTCCGCCACGACCCCGTCGATCAGGCGGAGCCGCTCCAGGTCCTGGGCGGTGAGCTTCAATGCCTCGGCGGCCTCGGCCGCCTGATCGGCGCTGCGCCACAGGATCGAGGCGCAGCCCTCGGGCGAGATCACCGAATAGATCGCGTGCTCGAACATCAGCACCCGGTCGGCGACCGCGAGCGCGATGGCCCCGCCGGAGCCGCCCTCGCCGATGATCGCGGTTATGATCGGCACCCGCAAGGCCAGGCAGGTCTCGATCGACCGGGCGATCGCCTCCGCCTGGCCGCGCTCCTCGGCGTCGATCCCCGGATAGGCGCCGGGCGTATCCACCAGGGTCAGCACCGGCAGGCCGAAGCGGTCGGCCAGCCGCATCAGCCGCTGTGCCTTGCGATAGCCCTCGGGCCGCGCCATGCCGAAGTTGTGGCGAACCCGGCCCTCGGTATCGGCTCCCTTCTCATGGCCGATCACCATGACGGGGCGCCCGCGGAACCGGCCCAGGCCGCCCAGCAGCGCCGGGTCGTCGGCGAATCGGCGGTCGCCGGCGAGGGGCGTGAAGTCGCCGATCAGCGCCGCGACGACGTGGGAAAAATGCGGCCGATCCGGGTGGCGGGCCACCAAGGTCTTCTGCCAGGGCGTAAGCTTGGCGTAGGTCTGGCGCAACTGCCGTTCGGTCTTCGAGCGCAGCCGGCTGACTTCCTCGACGATGTTGATGCCGCTTGCGTCGCTGACGTGGCGCAGTTCCTCGATCTTGCCTTCCAGCTCGGCGATCGGTTTCTCGAAATCGAGGTAGGTCCGCATCGGACCACTAGCGCGCCCCGGCCGTGATCTGCTCGGCCTTGCGGACCAGGGCCTCGGCCTGGCGGATCGAGGCCAGGTCGATCAGGCGGCCGTCGAGCGAGACCGCGCCCTTGCCTTCCGCCTGCGCCTGCTCCATGGCGGCGAGGATGCGCCGCGCCTTGCCGACTTCCTTGTCCGATGGACTGCACACCTCGTTCGCCAGCCCGACCTGGCTCGGATGGATCGCCCACTTGCCCTCGCAGCCGATCGCCGTCGCACGGTGGGCGGCGGCGCGGTAGCCGTCGGCGTCGCCGAAGTCGCCGAACGGGCCGTCGATCGGGCGCAACCCGTTGGCGCGGGCGGCCACGACCATGCGGGCGATGGCGTAGTGCCATTGGTCGCCCCAGTGCGTGTCGCGCGGGCGGTCGCCGTCACGGTCGGTCAGCACGGCGTAGTTCGGATTGGCGCCGCCGATGTTGGTGGTGCGCGCCCGGGTCGAGGCCGAGAAGTCGGCGACCCCGAAGTGCAGCGATTCGTTGCGCCGGCTGGCCCCGGCGATCGCCTCGACGTTGGCGAGGCCCAGCGCGGTCTCGATGATCAGCTCGAACCCCAGCCGCTTCCCCCGGCCCATCGCCGCCTCGATCTGGGTCGTCAGCATGTCCACGGCGTAGACATCGGCGGCAGTGCCCACCTTCGGGATCATGAACAGGTCCAGCCGGCCTCGGGTCTGCTCCAATACATCGACGACATCGCGGTACATGAAGTGGGTGTCCAGTCCGTTGATGCGGACCGACAGGGTCTTGGTGCCCCAATCGATGTCGTTGATCGCCGCGATCACGTTCCGGCGCGCCTGCGGCTTCTCGTCGGGCGCCACCGAATCCTCGAGATCGAGGAAGATCACGTCGGCGGCCGAGACCGCGGCCTTCTCGAACAGCTTGGCCTGGCTGCCCGGAACCGCGAGCTCGCTGCGGTTGATCCGTGCGGTCGCTTCCTGAACGATCGTGAAACTCATGCTCGCTCCTCCTGTCAGGGGGCCGAGTCTGATCCAGCGCCGCCCGCCGCCCTGGTGGCTAAGTGCCCCGGGTCCAATCCCCTGTCAACCGGCGATCGGCCGCGATCGGCGCCCCAGGGGATGGTGCCGGACCACCGCCTCCTTGAGCTTCTCCTCCTGCACGTGGGTGTAGATCTGCGTGGTGGCGATGTCGGCATGGCCCAGCATCGTCTGGACGCTGCGCAGATCAGCGCCCCGGCCCACCAGATGGCTCGCGAAGGCGTGCCGCAGCACGTGGGGCGAGACCCGGCCGGGAGCCAGGCCGGCGGCCACGGCCAGGGCCTTGAGCAGCAGGTTGAGATTCTGCCGCGTCAGGTGACCGGACCCGCCGCGCGATGGAAACACCCACGCGCTGGTCCGGCCCTTGGGCACGAACCGGTCGCGCGCGGCCAGATAGTCGGCGAGCGCGGCCGCGGCCGGTTTTCCCATTGGCACCAGCCGTTCCTTGCCGCCCTTGCCGCGCACGATCAGGGCGCGACCGCGGCCATGGACGGCGACCATGGGCAGCCCGACCAGTTCCGAGACCCTGAGACCGGTCGCGTACAGCAGCTCCAGCATGGCGCGCAGGCGCAACCCCTTCGCGTCGGTCGACACGGCAACGGCGGCCAGCAGGGCGCCGACTTCGGCTTCGCTCAGAACCTTTGGCAGGGACTGGCCCCGGCGCGGGCCGTCCACGGTGGCGGTGGGATCGTCCGCCCGGTCCCCCTCGGCGCACAGGAATCGGTAGAACTGGCGCAGGCACGACAGGCGGCGGGCGGCCGTGCGGGGATCGCGGCCCTTGGCGGCCAGGCCGCCCAGGTACCCGCGGATCGCCCCGCTGGTGGCCCCGCCGAGGTCAAGCCCGAGGCCGGCGGCGAAGCGCTCGAAATCGGCCAGGTCGGCGCGATAGGCGGCCAGCGTGTTGCGGCTGGCGCCGCGCTCCACCACCAGCATCTCGAGAAACCGCTCGCATGCCCGATCGTCCCCGCCGGGCTCAGAGCCCATGGGCGAGCGCGCCTTCCAGGGCCAGGCGCCGCGCCTCGGTCCCCAGGCCGATCCGCCGCAAACCGTGAACCGCCGCCGCCACGGCAATCGCGGACGAGCCCGGACCGGCGTCGGCCAAGGCCACCAGCGCGAACAACACGGTTTCGCCGACCCGCCCCGCGGCCGCGGCATCGGCCAGGCCGATCAGAAGTCCGGCGGATGGCGGCTCGGCCGGGTCCAACGGCGCCTCGGCCCGCAGCCGGGCCGCCAGCAGGGGGCCGCCCGTCTCCCCCAGCGCCGCCAGCAAGGCCGCGAGCAGGTCCGCCTGGGCGTTGCGCGATGCCACTTCGCGGGTCGCTTCGGCCGCCTCCCACCACGCTAGAATCCGCGCCCGATCGCCTTCCCCGGGACCGGCCAGGCCGGCCAGCCGGGCGAGCGGCCACATCAGGGCGACCTCCGGGGCGGTCGGATCGGCGTTCGCCCGCTCCGCCGCGAGCCGCCACCAGGCCAGCGCCCGGCCGGGATCGTCGGCCGCGAGGGCAAGGCGCAGTGCCGTCGGTGCGAACCAGGCCAGGTCCGCCGTGGGTAACATGCCCCCCACCATCGGCACGAACAGGCGCGCGGTCGCGCCCGCGAACGCCGGCCCGCCGCCTTCGCGCGCGGCACCCTGGGCCGTGGTGATTAAACTCGCGCGGCGCTCCGGATCGCCCTCGGCGCGGGCGGCCTGATAGAGCAAGGCCCGCTCGCGCGGGATGTGGACGTCCGAATTTCCCGCCTCCCGCAACTCCGTCGCCTCGAAGACGACCGATTGATAGGCCACGGCCAACTCTTCGGCGGCGATGGCCCCAAAGGTGGCCGCCACCTCCGCCGCGCCCAGGCGCACATCCTCGGGCTGGGTCTCGGGTCCCGCCAGCAGCCGCAGGGCCAGCGGGTCGCGGCTTTCGACCACGGCGAACGGCAGCGCCACGCCGGCCAGCCGCGCCAGGGCGATGTCCACGAGCGTCGCGGCGGCGAAACTCTCGACCGCGACGGGGGATCCGTCCGCCACGGCCTCGACCAGGGTCGCGAAGGACGGCGGCAGGGAAGCCCCGCTCTCGGTCAGCACCGCGAGTCCCAGCCGCGCCCCTTCAGGGTTGCCGGTCGCGAGCTGGCAATAGATCAGCGCCATCTGCCAGGCGAGGTCGGGCCGTGCGCGCAAGGCCATCTCGGGTTCGGCGCACGCCGCGGCCGTCGCGCCGCGCGCCAGGGCGTCGCCGAACCTTGCCCGCGCCAGGGCCGAGGCGACGGCCCCCTCGGCGGGTCCCGCCCCCAAGCCTTCGGCGGGCAGGCCCAGGGCCTGCAACCGGTCGAGGCGCAGGGCGAGGAGATCTCGGGTGGCGACGCCGCTCGGCGGCTCCGCCTGGGTCAACAGCAGGCGGCGCGCCAGGTCCAACAGGGTCGGCGAGCCGGGGATCGGCGCCAGGCGGGGCAGCAGCGCCTCGACCACGGCGCGATCGGTGCCGCGCCACATGGCGACCCCAAGGCCCCCTGCGGCATCGCCAAGGGTGCCGGACGCCTCGGCCCCGATGGCGCCCGCCTCCACCACCTCGAAGTCCGCGGTCGATTCAACCACTACCCCGCCGCTGGTCGTCGATTGATCCGCCGTCGCGCCCGTCCCGGACACCTCGGGAAGAATATTGACCGGCTCGCTCGTCTGGGCGCTCGCCGCATGGACGAAGCCCACGAGGACCAGGGCGGCGATGGTCGAGCTACTGCGGAAAACGATCATTGGGGAGGACCTGTTCAATCCTGCCCGTGGGCGGCGGAATGTCCCGGGTCGCCAGGAAGACGCCGCCCGCGACGACCACGCCGGCCAGGAGAAGCCAAACGATGAGGGCGAACTTGCGGGATAGGGGTTCTTGTCGGGAGCGGGGCACGTCCGGGTGAGCCTACGCGGGCAACTCGTTCGGCGCTTGCTGGCGCGGGACGGGCAGTCTATTAGCTTGAGCCGTGGCTTTCAACGCAGGCATGGCGCGGTCGCGCGCGGCCCAACCCCATGGGCGCTGAACCCGTCGTCGACCGCACGATCGTCCTGGTGGGGCTGATGGGCGCCGGCAAGACCAGCATCGGACGGCGGCTCGCGGCCCGCCTGGGACTCGCCTTCGTCGACGCCGACACCGAGATCGAGCTGGCGGCCGGGTGCGGCATCGAGGAGATCTTCCGCGTCCAGGGCGAGCCGGCATTTCGCGCGGGCGAACGCAAGGTCATCGCCCGCCTGCTGCAACGGCCGCCGTTCATCCTCGCGACCGGCGGCGGGGCGTTCATGGCCCCCGAGACCCGAGCCTGCATCCGCGACGGTGCGATCTCCGTCTGGCTGAAGGCGGACGTCGACGTGCTGGTTGATCGCCTGAGCAAGAGCCGCAAGCAGAATCGGCCGCTGTTGAAGAACGGTGATGTGCGCGCGACCCTGATGGGGTTGATGGAGCAGCGCCACCCGATCTATGCCGAGGCCGACATCACGGTCGAATCCCTCGAGGGCCCGCACGAGGTCGTGGTGGAACGGATCGTCGCCGCCTTGCGCGAACGCACCGCGGCCGGTGCTTCCAGGCCGTCATGAGCGAACAGCGCCTGCGGGTAGCACTCGGCGAACGAAGCTACGACGTCATCGTCGGGCCGGGGCTCCTCGCCCAGGCCGGCCGGCATCTCGGGCCGTTGCTGGCGCGGCCCCGGACCTTCGTGGTCACCGACGCGACCGTCGCGACCCTGCACCTCGCGCCGTTGACGGCGGCGCTCGCGGCCGACGGCATCGCCTGCCGGCCGATCGTCGTCCCGGCCGGCGAGGCGACCAAGGACTTCGCCCATCTGCGGCGGCTGATCGACGATCTGCTCGATGCCGGGGTCGAGCGCAGCGACCTGATCGTGGCCCTCGGCGGCGGCGTGGTCGGCGACCTGGCCGGGTTCGCCGCCGCCATCCTCCGGCGCGGCACGGGGTTCGTCCAGATTCCGACCACCCTCCTCGCCCAGGTCGACAGTTCGGTGGGCGGCAAGACCGGCATCGACACGCGCCAGGGCAAGAACCTGGTGGGAAGCTTTCACCAGCCGCGGCTGGTGCTGGCCGATACCGGGACCCTCGACAGCCTGCCCCGGCGCCAGCTCCTGGCCGGCTACGCCGAGGTGGCGAAGGTCGGCTTGCTCGGCGACGCCCCGTTCTTCGCCTGGCTTGAGGTCCATGGCGAGGCCGTGATCCAGGGCGGGCCAGGGGCGCGGGCGCACGCCATCGCCACCTGCATCGCCGCCAAGGCCCGTATCGTCGAAGCCGACGAACACGAGCACGGCGACCGGGCCCTGCTCAACCTCGGCCACAGCTTCGGCCACGCCCTGGAGGCGGAAACCGGTTTCGGCGATGCCCTGCTGCACGGCGAGGCGGTCGCGATCGGCATGGTGCTCGCGTTCGCGCTGTCGTCCCGATTGGGGCTCTGCCCCGCCGCGGACACCGACCGGGTGCGGCGTCACCTGGCGGCCGTCGGGCTTCCCGCCGCCATCGCCGGGATCGCCGGTCCGGGCTGGAGCGGTACCATCCTCGCGAACCGCATGACCCAGGACAAGAAGGTGCGCGACGGACGCCCGACCCTGGTGCTCGTAAGGGGGATCGGCCAGGCGTTCCTGTCGCGCGACCAGTCCTTCGCCAACCTGGCGCGGTTCCTCGACGATGCTCTCGGCGAGCGGACGGCATGATCGACACTCTCACCTGGCTGGTCGTCGGGCTGGTCTTCGTCCTGATGCTGATCTCGGCCTTCTTCTCGGCCTCGGAGACCGGGCTTACCGCGGCCTCGCGCGCCCGCCTGCATCACCTGGGGGAGGAGGGCAGCCGCCGCGCCCGGCTGGTGCAGCGCCTGATCGCCGACCGCGAGAAGCTGATCGGCACCATCCTGATCGGCAACAACCTGGTGAACATCCTGGCCTCGGCGCTCACCACCAGCCTGCTGATCCGGCTGTTCGGCGACGCCGGCGTCGCCTACGCGACCATCATCATGACCGTGGTGATCGTGCTGTACGGCGAGATCATGCCGAAGAGCTACGCCATCCGGCACCCGGAGCGGATCGCCATGCGCTTCGCCCCGGCGATGCGGCTGGTGGTGATCGCGCTGTCGCCGATCACCTTCGTGATGACCGGCTGGGCACGGCTGTCGCAGCGCCTGCTCGGGCTCGACATGGGGGCGGTCAGCACCGCGATCGCGCGGGAGGAGCTGCGCGGCGCCTTCTCGCTCCACGCCCGGCACGGCGGGATCGTCAAGGACGAGCAGGCGATGCTCGACAGCATCCTCGACCTGGACGACGTCGAGGTCGGCCAGGTGATGACCCATCGCCGCGCCATCAGCATGATCGACGTGGCCGCGTCACCCGCCGCGGTGATCGATTCGGTCCTAACGAGCGGCCACACCCGCATGCCGGTCTACGAGAACGATCCAGACAACGTAATCGGGGTGATCCACGCCAAGGACGTGCTGCGCGCCGTGCGCGACGCCGGCGGCCGGCTCGACCGCTTCGACCTGCGCGATCTCGCCCAGGACCCCTGGTTCGTGCCCGACACGACCACGCTGCGCGACCAGCTCGAGGCCTTTCGCCGCCGCCGCATCCACTTCGCCCTGGTGGTCGACGAGTACGGCAGCCTCATGGGCCTCATCACCCTCGAGGACGTCCTCGAGGAAATCGTCGGCGAGATCGACGACGAGCACGACGTGCCGGTTCCGGGCGTCACCCGCAACGGCGATGGTTCGTACACCGTCGACGGCACGGTGCCGGTCCGCGACCTGAACCGCGAGTTCGACTGGCGCCTGCCCGAGGACGAGGCCGCGACCGTCGCCGGGCTGGTGATCCACGAGGCGCGCCAGATCCCGACCATCGGTCAGGCCTTCGTCTTTCACGGATTCAAGTTCGAGATTCTCGCTCGGCAGCGGAACCAGGTGACGTCGCTCCGCCTCACCCCGCCGATCGAGCCCGCCGGCGAGGTCCCGACCTCCTCGTGATCGAGGCTCTGCTGCCCGTTCTCCTGCCGGTGATCCTGTGCGCCGGGCTGGGATTCGCGTGGACCCGCCTCGGGACCCCGCTCGATCCGATCCAGGTCCGCACCGTGGTGACGAGCTTCGGCACCCCCTGCCTGATCTTCGCGACCCTGGTGAAGCTCGAGGTGTCCGCCCAGGCCCTCGCCACCATGGGGGTCACGATCCTCCTGGCGCTCGCCCTGTTCGCGGCGCTGGGCGTGACCATGCTCGCCTTCGCCCGCCTGCCGGCGCGGATCTATCTGGCGCCCCTGGTGTTCGGCAACCTCGGCAACCTCGGTCTGCCGCTCTGCCTGTTCGCGTTCGGCCAGGTCGGGCTCGAGCTCGGCATCGTCGCCTTCGCGATCCAGAGCGTCATCTTCTTCACCCTGGGCGCCTGGTTGATCTCGGGCCGGACCTCGCCGTCCGCGTTCCTGCGCGCGCCGCAGCCCTACGCGGTCGCCGCCGCCCTGGCCTTCACCCTGACCGACACGGCCCCGCCCGCCTGGCTGTTCAACACCACCGACCTGCTGGCCGGCATGACCATCCCGCTGATGCTCATCACCCTCGGCATTTCGCTGGGCAAGCTCGGGGTCGTGCGCCTGCGCCGCACCCTCGGCCTCGGCGCCCTGCGCCTAGCGCTGGGGGTCGCGGTCGGCCTTTTCCTGGCGCACGCCCTCGCCCTCGACGGCCCGGCGCGCGGCGTCACCATCATCCTCTGCTCGATGCCGAGCGCTGTCTTCAACTACCTGCTGGCCCTGCACTTCCGGCAAAATCCGGAGGAGGTGGCGAGCCTGGTCGTGGCCACGACGCTCGGTGCCTTCCTGATCCTGCCCGGGGTATTGTTCATCGCCATGTCGTAACCGCCCGAGGATTCCATGCCGCTTTCCCCGCCAGGCCCCCGCGAGCATCTGCACACCCGCCACATCACCTGCGAGGGCTTCCACCGCGCCGACGGGTTGTGGGATATCGATGCCCACCTGGTCGATACCAAGACCTATGCCTTCGAGAACCGGGATCGGGGCGTCATCCCGCCCGGCGGCCCGCTGCACGAGATGTGGCTGCGCCTGACCGTCGACGACGCCCTGGTGGTGCGCGAGGTCGAGGCGGTGACGGACGCCGGGCCGTTCACCGTGTGCCCCGATATCACCCCGGCCTTCAAGGCGCTCGCGGGCCTGAGGATCGGCCCCGGCTGGCGGGCGAAGGTGAAGGAGCTGCTGGGCGGCGTCCGCGGCTGCACTCACCTGGTCGAGCTGCTGACCCCGGTCGCGACCGTCGCGTTTCAGACCGCCTGGTCGAAGCGCCGCCGCGACCAGGCCCCGCGCGAAACGGCACCCGCGGCCGAGCGCAAGCCGGCCCACATCGATGGCTGCCACGCGCTGGCCAGCACCGGGCCCGTGGTCAAGCGGGACTTCCCCAAGTGGTACGTCGGCGATCCACCGCGCGCCTAGTGTCCCGATTCTGAAATTCGCCCGACCTTGCGGCAACCCTCGGAGCGAATTTCAGAATCGAAAGGACACTAGGAAATTATTGATTCTAGTGTCGTTTCTGGTTTCGAAGTTCGCATCCGAGGGTTGCCGCGTGATAGGGCGAACTTCGAAACCACGACACTAAGCGGCCTCACGGGCTCGCTCCCGGATCTCGATCCGCCCGGCGTCGATCGCCAGGCGGCGATAGTACTCCAGCAGGAAGACCCGCAAACCGGCGGTCAGGCTCGACGCGCTGCGGGACCGGGCAACCCGTCCGCACAGGTCATGGATGGTGCAGCCTTCGACCCCGGCGATCTCGTCCAGGGCAAGCCACATCGCCGGCTCGAGCCGGACGCTGGTGCGATGTCCGGCCACGGAAACGTTGCAATTCCTCAAGGTTCTGGCCATTCGCGACATATCCTTCAAGGGTTGAGGTATCCGGGGAATACCGCGCGTTAACTATAACGAAATCTACCTATAGTTGTAAACAGATACCATCATTCCCTCAATGATGGATTAAGGCGCGGCTACCCCGGCGCCGCCTCCCCGGGGGCCAGAACGGTCAGCGACAGGGCATGGACGGGGCCGGCAAGCTCGGCGGCGAGGCAGCGATAGACCAGCCGCTGGCGCTCGACGCGACCAACGCCGGCGAACCGGGGCGACACCAGAGTCACCTGGAAATGGGTCTCGCCCCCGGGCTTGGCGCCCGCATGTCCGATATGCCGATCGGAGTCGTCGACCACGTCCAGGCGCGTGGGTGAAAATTCCTCGGCCAACTTGGCGCGGATCGTCGCGGCGACGGTCATCGGCGTCCTCTCCCTCCTGGGGCCACCAACTGGGGGCCGTTAACTTGCCAGTCATGGGACCGGCCGGCATAGTATCGTGATGACTGCGTCCCGTGCCTACAACCCGCGCTACATCCCGCCGTTGGAGCGGACGGTTCGCCCGCCCGGGGTCTGCGCCTGGCCGGGGTGCGCCGGGGTCGCTAATTACCCGGCGCCGCGGTCGCCCAACGACCTGCGCGACTATCTGCATTTCTGCCTCGACCACGTTCGCGCCTACAACTCCGGTTGGAACTTCTTCGCCGGCATGTCGGGGGACGAGATCGACGCGTTCCGCCACGAGGACATCACCGGCCATCGGCCGACCTGGCGGATCGGTCCGCAACCCGACATCGCCTATCTGCGCCGCAAATCCTGCGACCCCTTCGGCTTCATGGGTGGCGGGCCGGGCGGCGGCGAACGCCCGGCGCAGCGGCCCTCCGCCGACGAACGGAACGCGCTCGAAACCATGGGCTTCGAGGCGCCGGTTCCGCCGGCGGAGTTGAAGGCCCGGTTCAAGGCCCTGGTGAAGCGCTTCCACCCCGACGCCAACGGCGGCGACGAACGCGCCGGAGAGCGTCTGCGCCTGATCATCCACGCCTACCGATTGCTCGTCGGCCGCAAGCGCGAAACCGAGGATTGAGCCAGCGCCCCGGCTTCCCTTGGCCTTGGCCTTGGCCTTGGCCTTGGCCTTGGCCTTGTCCCCTCCCCATGTGACGTGCTACGTGAGCACCGCGGTGGGAAAGGGCATCGACCCCATCCGTCTCCGTGCATCGCCGTTCAGAAGAGCCCAGACCCATGCCTGCTATCGCCCCCGCCGATCTCCCGCTCATGCCGCCGAACGGACCCGATCTCCGGGTCTCGATCCGACAGGTCTTCGGCATCGATCACGACATGGAGGCCCCGGCCTTCTCCACGGCGAGCGAACACGTGCCGCAGCTCGACGAGGCCTACCACTTCGACCACGAGACGACCCTCGTGATCCTGGCAGGCTTCGCCTACAACCGCCGGGTCATGATCCAGGGCTATCACGGCACCGGCAAGTCGACCCACATCGAGCAGGTGGCGGCGCGGCTGAACTGGCCGTGCATCCGGGTCAACCTGGACAGCCACATCAGCCGCATCGACCTGGTGGGCAAGGACGCCATCGTGCTGCGCGACGGCAAGCAGGTGACCGAATACCGCGAGGGCATCCTGCCCTGGTGCCTGCAGAATCCGACGGCCCTGGTGTTCGACGAATACGACGCCGGCCGCCCCGACGTGATGTTCGTCATCCAGCGGGTGCTCGAGGTCCAGGGCAAGATGACCCTGCTCGACCAGAACAAGGTGATCCGCCCCCACCCGGCGTTCCGCCTGTTCTCGACCACCAACACCATCGGGCTCGGCGACACCACGGGCCTCTACCACGGCACCCAGCAGATCAACCAGGGCCAGATGGATCGTTGGAACATCGTGGCGACGCTCAACTACCTGCCGCACGACGACGAGATGAAGATCGTCATGGCCAAGACCCCCGAGTACGACACTGCCGAGGGCCGCAAGATCATCTCGTCCATGGTGGCCGTGGCGGAGCTGTCGCGCTCCGGCTTCATGAACGGCGATATCTCGACGGTGATGTCGCCCCGCACCGTCATCACCTGGGCCGAGAACGCGCGGATCTTCAGCGACGTGGGCTTCGCGTTCCGCGCCACGTTCCTGAACAAGTGCGACGAGGTCGAACGCTCGACCGTGGCCGAATACTACCAACGCTGCTTCGGCAAGGAGCTTCCCGAGTCCGTGGCCGGGATCAAGCGGCAGTAGTGGTCCGACACAAACCCATGAGTCTCGATCGTCGGGTTTGGAGCGGACCGCGGGGTTCGGCCCGACGGATCGGGCACGATCCGTCGGAGTCAAAGCGCTAGGGAGCCGGGCTTGGCCGAAGCGGAGAGCCGAAGCGACGCGTTTCGCCGGGTGCTCGCGGCCGCCACCCGGGCGATCGCCGCCGACCCGGCGACCGAGGTGGCCTTCGTCGCCGGCGATCCGGCCCTCGCCGGGGTCCAGGTTCGCCTGCGCGTGCCCCCCTCGCCCCTGGACGTGTCCGACATCGCCCTCTTGCGCGGCGAGGCCGATGCGTTGGCGTTGCGCATCCGCCATCACAATCCCGTCACCCACGCGCGCCGCCAGCCGAAGGGCGAGGTCGCCCGCGCCATCTTCGACGCGGTGGAACAGGCGCGGGTCGAGGCCCTGGGCGCCCGGCTGATGTCCGGCGTCGCCGCCAACCTGTCGGCCGCGCTCGAGACCCAATGTCGCGCGAAGGGGCTCGATCGCGCCAAGACCATCGACAACGCGAGCCTTCCCGACGTCGTCCGCCTGCTCGCACGCGAACATCTGACCGGCGCGCCGCCGCCGGATGCCGCGCGGGCTCTGGTCGACGTCTGCCGGCCATGGATCGAGGGCAAGGCCGCGCGCCGCTTCGCCGAGCTCGATCGGCTCGCCGGGGATCAGGACGCCTACGGCCGCGCCACCCGCGAGCTGCTGGCCGATCTCAACCTGCTCGACAAGGAGATGGAGGGGCCGGATCAGACCGACGCCCAGTCGGCGGACCAGCAGAGCGAACAGGGCGAAAGCCAGGGCGAGGGCGAAGGCGAGCAGAGCCAGTCCGCGACCGACGACAGCGCCGATTCGACCAGCACCGAGGGCGACAGCGGCGAGGACGGCGACGAGGCCCAGGCCAGCGAAGCGGACGACGATCAGATGGCCACGGGCGGGGCCGAGGACGCCGAAACCGCCGGCAAGGTGCGCTACCCGCATGGGCGCGGCGACAACCGGCCGAAGCAGCCGGCGTACCGCGCCTACACCCAGCAGTTCGACGAAACCACCAAGGCCGAGGATATGTGCGATGCCCTGGAGCTCGGCCGCCTGCGCGCCCAGCTCGATCAGCAGCTCGTCCATCTCAAGGGCGTCACCTCGAAGCTCGCGAACCGCCTGCAACGGCGCCTGATGGCGCAACAGACGCGGTCCTGGGAATTCGATCTGGACGAAGGCCTGCTCGATACCGCGCGGCTGTCCCGGATCGTGGTCAACCCGGAGCTGCCGCTGTCGTTCAAGCGCGAACGCGAAACCGACTTCCGCGACACGATCGTCACGCTGCTGATCGACAACTCGGGCTCGATGCGCGGCCGCCCGATCAGCGTGGCGGCGATGAGCGCCGACATCCTGGCCCGCACCCTCGAACGCTGCGGGGTCAAGGTCGAGATCCTGGGCTTCACCACCCGCACCTGGAAGGGTGGCCGCTCGCGCGAACACTGGCTCGCCAACGGCAAGGCGCAATCCCCTGGGCGCCTGAACGACCTGCGCCACATCATCTACAAGCCGGCCGACGCGCCCTGGCGCCGGACCCGCAAGAACCTCGGCCTCATGCTGCGCGAAGGCCTGCTCAAGGAGAACATCGACGGCGAGGCCCTGCTATGGGCGCACCAGCGGCTGATCGCCCGGACCGAGCAGCGGCGCATCCTGATGGTCATCTCGGACGGCGCGCCGGTCGACGATTCGACGCTGTCGGTGAACCCCGGGAACTATCTGGAGCGGCACCTGCGGGAGGTCATCGCCTGGATCGAGGCGGTCTCGCCGGTCCAGCTCATCGCCATCGGCATCGGCCACGACGTGACGCGGTACTATCGCCGCGCCGTCACCATCGTCGATGCCGAACAGCTCGGCGGCATCATGCTGGACGAGCTCGCGTCCCTGTTCGAGAACGAGGAGGTCGCCCGCGCCCACCAGGTCGGGCGCCGGAGCACCGCCCACTGACGGCCGCTCACACCTCGGATCGCGCCTTGCCGACCAGGTCCCGCAGGGTGTCGAGGGACACGGCGCCCGGGATCACGGCCTGGCCCACCACGAAGCCGGGCGTCCCGGTCAGGCCCAGCGCCGACGCCAGCTCGTCGTTCCGCGCCAGCATGGCGGTGACCCGGTCCGAATCGCGATCGGCCTCGTACCGGGCCATGTCCAGGCCGAGGTCCCGGGCCAGCTCCGACAACCCGTCGCGCCCGGCTTGAACCTCGCCCTGCATCAATCGCCAGTGAACGGCCGCGTATTGCCCTTGCAGGTGCGCGGCCAGGGCGCCACGCGCCGCCTCCACGGACTTCGCGCCCAGGATCGGCCATTCCTTCATCACCAGGCGCACCCCGGAATCCTCGGCTGCGAGGGTGTCCAGGTCGGCGGCGGACCGGCGGCAGTACGGGCAGCGGTAGTCGAAGAACTCGACCACGGCCACGTCGCCGTTCGGATTGCCGAGGATGGGCGTATCCGGATCATGGAACAGTGCCGCCGTCATGGCGTCCTCGCCCTCGGCCCGGACGATGGGCGGGCGGGCGACGACCAGCGCCGCGGCGATCCCCAGGACATGGCGTCGGTGCATCATGATCGGATCCCGCTGCTACAGATTGGCGCCGAGGAACGCGAGCGTCCGTTCCCACGCCAGGTTGGCGTCGGCGCCGTCGTAGCGGCCGCCGGTCGGGTTGGCGAAGGCGTGGTCGGCCTCGTACCAATGAATCTCGGCGGATTTCCCGGCTGCGGCCGTGGCCTGGGTGAAGCCGTCCACCATCGCCTGGTTGATCCATTGGTCCTGGGTGGCGAAGTGGCCCTGCACCGGTCCGGCGAGGGGCGCCAACTCGGCCGCGGTCTTGGCGACGTTTCCGTAGTAGATGACCGTCGCGTCGACCGGCCGCGCGAGGCCCGCCTGCAACGACCAGCCGCCGCCGAAGCGCCAGCCGACGGTCCCGACCTTGCCCGTGCAGTCCGGCTGGCCGCGCAGCCAATCGATCCAGGCCACGAGGGTCTCGGTCGCGACCGCCGGATCGACGGCGCCCATCAAGGCCTTCGCCGCGTCGGGCGTGGTCGCCACCCCGCCGCCGTAGAGATCGACGGCGAGCGCCAGGTAGCCCGCGTCGGCCAGGGTGGCGGCGACCGCCTTGATCTGGTCGTTGAGGCCCCACCATTCGTGGATCAGCACAACCGTCGCGGCCGGACGACCGAGGGCGGCGGCGACGTCATGGCCCCCCGCCGTCGTGATCGCCACGTCCTCGAGGGTCGCCCCGGCGGCCCCGGCGCGGCGCGGGTCCAGGAGAACCGCGGCCAGGGGTCGAGCGAGCGTCGATGACAGAGTCACGGGCCATCTCCTTGCGGTTGGCGCCAGTCTACCGGGTCCTGGTTGCATGAGGCAGGGTCATCGCGCGGCTATCACGGGGTTGTTATGGGCGCTTGTGGCCGGTCCGCTGCTGGCCGACGACGCCTTCGACGCGCGCCGGATACCGCTCGATCCGCGCGATGTCGCGGCGCGGACGGTCGGCTCCCTCACGTTTCTCGCCGGATTCCAGCTCGATGGCATCGCGCCTGGCTTCGGTGGCCTTTCCAGCCTCGCGATCGAACCCGACGGCGGCAGCCTGATCGCGGTCGGCGACCGCGGGATCTGGGTCGAGATCGCCCTGCAGCACGACGCCGACGGCCGCTTGACCGGACTGGGTCGGGCCTCGCTCCACCGCCTCCTCGGGGCCGACGGCGCGCCGCTGTCCACCGCCGACCGCGACGCCGAGGGACTGACGCGCCTGGCCGACGGCGGCTATGCGGTGAGCTTCGAGCATCGCCACCGGATCGACCTCTACCCCCAGGGCCTGGGCGGTCCGGCGCGACTCTTCGTGCCGCAAGGCGCCCTGCCGCGGATGCTCGCCAACGAAGGCCTGGAGGCGATCGCCGCCCTGCCCGATGGCCGGCTCGTGGCCCTGGTCGAGGCCGCCACGACCACGGGTCTGCACGCCGGCTATGTGATCGCCCCGGACGGCACCCTGGCGGGGTTCCCCTATCAGACCCAGCCGGACTTCAAGCCGACCGACCTTGCCCGGTTGCCGGACGGCGATCTCCTGGTGCTGGAACGGAGCGCATCGCTGGTGTTCGGGTTCGCGGCGCGGTTGGTGAGGGTATCTTTCGCATTATTCCGGCCAGGCTCGGTCCTCATCGGCACCGAACTCGGGGTCGTGAGGCCGCCAAACAACGTCGATAACTTCGAGGGACTGGCCGTGCGCGCCGATGCGGCCGGCGGGACCCTGGTCTACATCCTCTCCGACGACAATTTTAATCCACTGCAACGGACCTTGTTGCTGCAGTTCCGTTTGGACTAAACCAGCCCATCAAGGCCCGATAAGGCGCCAAACAGGCCAGCGCCGTGACGATCTTGACCCCGTAATCGCCCACCGCCCAGGTGACCCAGGGCAGCCCGGTCGCCGCGAAGGCCAACCCGAAGAACAGCGCCGTATCCACGCCCGAGGACAGGAACGTCGAGACCAGCGGCGCCCGCCACCAAACCTGCCGCCGCAGCCGGTCGAACACCCAGACGTCCAGGAGCTGTCCGCCGAGGAACGCGAGGCCCGAGGCGAGCCCGATCCGCCAACCGGCGAGGTAGATCGACAGCGCGGCGCCATAGGCGAAGCCGACCACCACCACCCGGCGCGCGGCGGCCGGGCCGAACGCCCGATTGGTCAGGTCGGTGACGAGAAAGCAGAGCGGAAAGGTGAACGCGGCCCAGGTGAGCCAATCGTTGATCGGGTACTGGACGACGACATTCGACACCACGATGAGGGCGACCATGGCCGCCATCGGCACCCAGAGCGGGCGCATCTCCCGCGGGGCCGTGCCCTGGGACTCAGCCCACCGCCGCGAGGCGGCGCTGGATGCGGCGCTTGAGTCGGAGAATCTCGGGCGTCAGTTCGCGGTTACGGGCGCGCAGAAGGAAGGCGTCCAGGCCGCCCGTACGATCGACCGTGGACATGGCACGGGGCGTCAGCCGCAGGCTGATGGACTGGCCCAACGCGTCCGAAAGCAGGGACACGGGCTGGAGATTCGGCAGGAATCGCCGCCGACTGCGGTTCTTGGCGTGGCTTACGTTGTTGCCCGCCAGAACGCCGGTACCGGTCAGATCGCAGCGCCGAGACATGGCATTCGTTCCTTGGCTGTTCGCGCCCGTGTGAGCGGCAAGCGGGCTGTGTAGGCCGGGAGCCCGCCCCAGGTCAAGCCCCGCCTGCTCAGGGATGCAGCAGGAAATCCTCGTAGAACTCGCCGTAGTCGCAGGTCAACTCCTCGCCGTCGGCGATGTCCCGCGTGGCGATCGAGACCCAGGAGCTGTTCTCGGTGTTCGGCTCGGGGCTGTGATTCATGAACTTGCCGTTGTCGGCATCGAGCATCAGGTTGCCGCCGACCAACGGCGAGGGATAGGCATAGATTTTCAGGAACGCCTTGGCCGCCTCGGGCAGCGTGTCCACGTGGTGCAGCGGTATCACGATGTCGAACAGGGGTTCGAAACGCCAGACCACGGTCCCCTTGGCGATCCGCTCGGCGGCGAACAGCCCGCAGCCATGGATACTGCTGCGGCTGACGTGGGTGCGGACGAGCATCATGGCGGCGGGGCCCGAACGACGCGAGGGACGGCCGCTGTTCGTAGAGCAATCGTGGTCCACGTCAAGGACGCTTTGACGTCCTCGCGAGAAAGGCCTCGATCAGGGCTCGAGCACCGGCCCGGGGAGCAAGCCGATCGGCGGCGACGGCCTCCTCGAGATCGCGGGCAAGGTCGGCGATGCGGCGGTCGGCCCGCAAGGACGCGACCAGCTCAGCGCGGACCTCGGACCACAGGCGCGCCTTGGCCTGGTCCCGGCGCCGCGCCGCCCGCTCGGGCGCGGTGACGGCGAAGAAGTCGCCCATCGCGGCGGCGATCTCGGCGATGCCCGCGTCCGCGAGAGCAGCACAGCGCAGCACCCGCGGTCGCCAGCGCCCGGTGGCGCGCAGGAGCGGCAGGGCAGCCGCGTAGTCGGCCGCGAGGCGGCCCGCCGCCGGGGCCAGATCGCCGTCGTCCTTGGTCACGACGATCAGGTCCGCAGTCTCGACGATGCCACGCTTGAGCCCCTGCAGCTCGTCGCCGCCACCCGGCGCAATCAGCAGCAGCACCATATCGACGATGTCGGACACGGCGATCTCGGACTGGCCGACGCCGACCGTCTCGACGATCACCATGTCGAATCCCGCCGCTTCGACCAGCCTAATCACCTCGGCGGTTCGCCCAGCCACGCCACCGAGCATGCCGGCCGATGCCGTCGGGCGGATGAAGGCGGCCGGGGCCCGCGCCAGCCGTTCCATCCGGGTCTTGTCGCCGAGAATCGCCCCGCCCGACCGCGGACTGGACGGATCGATGGCGAGCACCGCCGGCCGGCGCCCCCGCGCGATCAGGAACAGTCCGAAGGCCTCGATGAAGGTGGATTTTCCGGCCCCCGGCGATCCCGAAACACCGATCCGGCGCACCTCGGGCACCGGGCCAAGGGCGGCGAACAGGGCCTCGATCGGGCTCTCGTCCTCGAGTCGCGTGGACTCGACCAGGGTGATGGCACGGGCCAGCGCCCGGCGATCGCCCGCCCGCACACGATCCGCAAGCCCCTGATGGTCCGTCGTCCCGCTATCCTCGGACATCGCCTTCGCCCACATCTGGCCGGCAAGTGTAGCGTGCCGTGGGCCGGGCCGAGCACCCTTCTTAGGCGCCCGCCAATGCCGCAACGGCCCTGTGCCGGCCGAGCAGCCGGGTTTCCTCCAGCGGCGTCAGGTTCTCGTCGATGACGGTCCGTGCGGCCCGGTCGGCGCCGTGGGAAAGCAGGAGCCCAATCATGGTGTCGTCGTCGTGCGCCGCCGCCCAGTGCAGCGGCGTGTAGTTGTTCACGCCGCGTTGCTCCACGTCGGCCCCGCGCGCCAGCAGGAGTTCGATCACCGCCGCACGGTCCGGCCGGTTGCTGGACAAGGCGGCGATCAGGGACGGGAACCCGGCGTGGTCGCCGTAGTTCGGATCGGCGCCCAGGTCGAGGAGGTCGCTAATGCCGGCAAAGGGGCTGTGGTAGATCGCGTATTCGAGGGGAACTTCGGCGATGCCCAGGGGATCGCGCACGTTGGGGAACCCGAAAGGATCGCCCGTCAGACGGCGAATCGCGGCGATGTCCCCCTCGCACATAGGCGTCGTGCATCGCCAAGCGATCATCCATGCCTACTTCGACGTCGCGATGTAGACGCCGTCCCAGCCCGGCCCCGGCGGATCGAGCTCGTAGGTGTCGATCCGTTCGTCGTACAGGTCGTAGAGGCCGTCCAGGCCGCCGTTCAGCTTACGGCAATTCGCGACGAAATCCCGCGCCGATCGCCAATCCTGCTGGCGGTAGGCGGCCAGCATGTCGCCGTGCAGGCGGCCAAGCTCCTGGAACTCGGGTGTGGCGTACATCGTCGGATCCCCCAGCAGGGTGAAGATGCGTACCGCCTCCTTCTTGCCCTTCACCTTGATGAAGTCGATCTCGAGGGTGGCGAAGTCGGCGGCCTGGACCTGAGTGTTCTGGCCGATGACGATGCCCACGCCATAGGTCTTGGATTGACCTTCGAGGCGCGACGCGAGGTTCACGTCGTCGCCGATCACCGAGTAGTCGAAGCGCTGGTCCGATCCCATGTTGCCGACGAAGCAATTGCCGGTGTTCACCCCGATGCCGACGTTGATCGGTACGAAGCGGCGCGACTGCGCCTCCGCCTCGGTCTTCAGGGCCTCGTTCAGCACGCGGGTGCGGGCGAGCATGGTCAGAGCCGTGTCGCAGGCGTGCCGAGCGTGGTTCTGGTCGATGATCGGCGCGTTCCAGAACGCCATGATGCAATCGCCCATGTATTTGTCGATGGTGCCGCCCTTCGACATGATGAGTTCGGTCATCGGCGTGAGGAAGCGGTTGATCAGGCGCACCAGCCCTTGCGGGTCGGTCTTGTACAGTTCCGAGATCGAGGTGAACCCCCGGATGTCGCTGAACAGGAAGGTCATGACCCGCATGTCGCCGCCCAGCTTGAGCTGGTCCGGATTGTCGGCCAGTTGCTCGACCAGGGCCGGCGACAGGTAATGGGCGAAGGCCGTCCGCACCAGCCGCTTCTGCGCCTGCTCCTTCACGTAGTTCATGTAGGTGAGCGCGGTGTACACCACGAACGTCGAGATCGCGGGGTAGGAGAGGTCGATGAGGAACCCCCGGCTCTGGAACATCCACCAGGACACCCCCACCAAGCCGCCGATGCTCACCACCGCGATGACCAAGCTCCACGCGGCGCCGATGAGGGGAATGAGGACCGTGAGCAGGACGCCGACGACCACGATCGCTATGATCTCGATTCCATCGGAATAGTTCAGGCGCAAGAGGAAGGGCGAGTCGATCTTGTCGATCCGGCCCGCCGCCAATTGCTGGTTCTGGATGAACTGATCGAGCATGATTTCCAGGAGCTGGGCGTGCACGTCCACCCCAGGGACGAAGGGATCGAGCGGGGTGGATTTGATATCGAGCAACCCCACGGCGGAGGTGCCGATCAAGGCGAAGGTGCCGGCCAACCGTTCAGCCGGCACCGTTCCGTCGAGGACATCCTTGGCCGAGATGTACACCTTGTCCTGACGCTCCGTGGAAAAGCGGGCGTAGCGCACCCAGAACCGCCCGTCGCTATCGACCGGAACTTCGAGCCCCTTGAACAACAGGCTGACGAGCCCGACGTCCGGATCCCACTTGATCCCCACGGTCGGTTGGCCCAGCGCCACCCGCAGCATTTCGATCGCGAGAGTCGGGTACTCCGTACCGTCCGGGGCGCGGAACACCAGCGGGACGTGGCGCACGATGCCGTCGACGTCACCATCGATGTTGAACACGCCGAGACCCTTGGCGGTCCTCTCCAGGACCTCGATGTTCCGGGTGATGCCGGGATTGGGGAGGATGAAGGTTTCGGGGTCGAGGTCCTTTGGCGCCGGGCGCGCACTCTTGAAGGCAAAGTTCATCTTGACCGCCGGCGGCCGCCCGGCGTTCGCCGGATTGTCCTCGTTGGTTGTCGATTGCCCAAGGACGACCAGCATCCGACCGATCGTCTGGGCAAACGCATCGTCGTTGCTGGGAAGAGTGCGCAGCTTGGCCGCGGTCTCCGGATCGAACTTCTCGACGATCTCGGCGAACTTGGCGGGTGACGTGCGATCCGGCTCGGGGAAAACGATGTCGAAGCCGACCACGCCGACACCCTTCGCGGCCAGCTTCTCAAGCAGCTCGGCGAGCAAAGTGCGTGACCACGGCCACTGGCCGTACTCGGTGAGAGATGCCTCGTCCAGGTCGATCACCCTGACCTGATGGTCCTTGGCTTCGCGCGGCTTGACCGTCTGGTAGACGTCGAAGGTCTTGAGCCGCAGCACCTGTAACGGCACAGGATCCCAGACCCGCAACGCCACGAGGCCGGCGATCAGCGCGCCGGCGAACAGGATCGTCGCGTACCAGGTCTTCAACCGCCGGCCCCTTCCGCCCCCCCCGCCCGGACGGGCCCTTCGCTGGGCAACCGTCGCGTGGTCGGTGAACGCTTCCAGTTTACAGCAAACCCCGGCCAGTTGCGCGGGAGTCGCGTCCGCGTTGCTTCCCCTTTAACGATTGAACTGGCAGACTCCGCCCCCCATGGACGCTCCCAACAACCTGCCGAAGGCCGATACCAAGGCCTGGCTGCGGCCGCTGGTCAGGCCGCTCAGGCCCGCTTTCCGCGAGGTGGCGGCGCAATCGCTGTTCATCAACGTCCTGGCCCTGGGCTTGCCCGTGTTTGTCCTGCAGGTCTACGACCGGGTGGTCTACTACAAGGGTTTCAGCACCCTTTACGGCCTGGTCGCCGGGATCTCGATCGTCATCGTGTTCGACTTCATCCTGCGCCAGGCTCGTAGCCGCATCCTGCAGCGGGCGGCGATGCTGATCGACATCCGCCTGGGCGAACGGCTGTACGACAAGCTGGCGTCGCTGCCGCTCAATGTCCTCGAAAGCCGGCCGACGAGCTACTGGCTCACCCTGTTCCGGGATTCGGAACTGGTGCGCAACGTCTTCTCCGGGCCCACCGCCGTGCTGGCGACCGAGCTGCCGTTCGTCGGGCTGTTCATCCTGCTGATCTTCGTGATCGCGGCGCCGATCGCCTGGCTGTTGGTGATCGCCGTGCCGTTCTTCCTGGCGCTCGCCTGGGGATCGGGCAAGGTGATGGAGAAGGCGACCGAGAAGGAGCGCGAGTCGGGGCAAAGCCGCGAGGCCCTGGTCGCCGAGATTCTGGCGGGCCGCACCACGGTCAAGGCTCTGGCGGTCGCCCCGAGCTTCCGCCCCAAGTGGGAGGATCGCCACGCTTCCGCCATCCGCCAATCGCTGGAACGCGGCCGCAAGGGCGATAGCTTCACCAACGTCGGCGTGTCGTTCGCCCTCATCGTCAGCGTCGTGATGACGACCTTCGGGGCGGTCGAGATCGTCAATCAGGAGCTGACCATCGGCGCCCTGATCGCCGCCAACATGCTGAGCAACCGGATCATCCAGCCCCTGAACCAGTTGGTGAACACCTGGCGCCAGTTCGCCCAGTACCGGCAGGCGGCGCAGCGCCTGGCCGGGGTGTTCCAGCTTCCCAGCGAGCGGACGGAAATCGTCGTCGATCTCACCCGCCCCAGGGGCGAGATCGCCCTGGAGAACGTGACCTTCGCCTACAAGTCGGGCGGACGGCCGGTGGTCGATGGCCTGCGCATGACCATCAAGCCCGGCGGGATGGTCGGCCTGATCGGCCCCAACGGCTGCGGCAAGACCACGCTGATCAAGCTGATCGAGGGGCTCTACCCGCTCAATGCCGGCCGGATCCTGCTGGATGGCGCCGATATCAACCAGTTCACCCGCGGTCAGCTGGCCCGCTGGATCGGCTACGTGCCGCAGGAGAATACGCTGTTCAGCGGCACGATCCGGGACAACATCGCCGTCGGCGACCTCAACAGCCCCGACGAGAAGGTGGTCGCGGCCGCCCGGCTCGCCGGCGTTCACGCCTTCGTGGTCGATCTGCCCGACGGCTATGCCACCGACATCGGCGAAGCGGGCTCGCGCATCTCCGGCGGCGAACGGCAACGCATCGCCGTGGCCCGCGCCCTGCTGCACGATCCGCCGGTGCTGCTGCTGGACGAGGTGGCCAGCAATCTGGACCGCCAGGCCGAGTTGGCACTGCGCGATTCGCTCGTCAAGCTGGCGGCGAACCGGACCATTCTCGTGGCCTGCCACACGCCGGCGCTGCTGGCGGCCTGCACCCACATCGTCGTCATGGACAAGGGCAAGATCGCGTTGGCCGGACCCACCCGGGAGATCATGCCGAAGCTGTTCGGACAGACCCGGCCCGAGGCCCTGCAGGAGGCGAAGGCATGAGCGCCCTCACCGACGTCGTCCAGTCAAACCCGCCAGCGGGCATCCGCATCGTCGCCCGCGCGATCATGCTGTTTCTCGTGGCCTTCGTCGCCTGGGCGCTGTTCGCCCAGTTCGAGGAGGTCTCGATCGCCGTCGGCGAGGTGGTGCCGCAAGGACAGGTCAAGGTCGTCCAGCACCTGGAGGGCGGCATCATCGAGAGCATCTTCGTGCAGGAAGGCGACACGGTGAAGGCCGGGGACCCGTTGCTCCAGCTCGACCTGTCCGCCTCCTCGTCGCGGGAGCAGGAGCTGACGGTGACCCTGGACGGCTTCATCCTGCGCCGCGCGCGGCTCGACGCCGAAGCAAGCGGGTCCGACCTGGTGTTCCCGGCCGACGTGGCGTCGCGCCGGCCCGACACGGTCAGGAGCGAGCAGCTTGCCTTCGAGACCCGGCGCCTCGAGCTGGAAAGCACCCTGAGCGGGCTCGGCGACCAGATCCAGCAGCGCGAACTCGACATCAAGCAGCTCGAGACGGAGCGGGGAAGCAAGGCGAACGACCTGGGCCTGGCCCGCGAGGAGTTAGCGATCTCCGCATCGCTGCTCGTGGACGAACTCACCTCGAAGGTCGACCATCTGTCAATCCAGCGGGAGGTGGAACAGCTCGAAGGTGAAATCGCCTCGATCGGATCCGCCATCGCCCGGGCGAAGTCCACCCTGTCGGAGGCCAAGGAGAAACTGCGCGAGGCCGGGCTCAATTTCCGCCGCACGGCGCTGGACGAGCTGGGCAAGGTGCAGCTCGCCATCGACCAGACCCGCCAGGAACTGGGCAAGGCGACCGCGCAGTCCCGCCGCACCGAGATCAACAGCCCAATCGACGGGGTGGTGAAGGGCGTGCGCTATCACACCATCGGCGCGGTGGTGAGCCCCGGCGAGCCGGTGATGGAAATCGTCCCTTCGAACGAGAACCTGGTGATCGAGGCGAAGCTCAGGCCCAACGACATCGGCTACGTCAGCCCGGGCCAGGCCGCGGTCGTCAAAATCTCGACCTACGACTTCGCCCGCTACGGCGGGCTGGAAGCGACGATCATCCTGGTGTCCGCCGATTCGACGACCACCGATGATGGCGCCACGTTCTTCCGGGTTGTCGCCCAGACCGACAAGAACTACCTCGGCGCGTCACCCGGCGACCTGCCGATCACTGCAGGCATGGAGGCGACGGTGGATATCCACACCGGCAAACGCTCGGTGATGCACTACCTCCTGAAGCCAGTCCTGAAGCTCCGATCCGAGGCCTTCCGCGAACGGTAGGGCGACTCAGCCCTGGCTGTCGATCAGGCGGCGGGCGATTTCGGGCATCCAGCCGGCATCCAGATTGGCGAATGCGAAGCGCAGGTAGGCCTCTTGGCCGGGGCCGAAGAAGCTGCCGGGCAGACACAGTATGTTGTGGTCGGTGGCAAGCCGGCGGGCCACGCCGACCGAGGATTCACCCGTGAACGGATGGCGCACGTAGGCGAAGTAGGCGCCGCACGAGAGCAATCGATAGTTCAGGCCCGCGGTGGTGAAGGCGGAGCGCAGGGCGCTCGCGCGCTCGGCCATCATGCGGCTGTTGCCCTTGCGCCAGGCGTCGAGATGGCCGAGGCCGTAGAGGGCCGCGTCCTGGCCGATCCGGGGCGCCGAAATCTGCACGCAATCGGCGACCTTGGCGATGGCGTCGCGCAAGCCGGGGCCGCAGACCGCCGCGCCACAGCGGTAGCCGGTCAGCGAATAGACCTTGGAGAAGCTGTAGAGGTGGACGAACCCCTCGGCCCAGTCGCGATCGAGGAAAACGTCGTGGGGCCGCGCCCCCTCCGCCAGAAAGTCGCGGTAGGTCTCGTCGACCAGCAGGGCGATGCCCCGGGCCCGCGCGAGCTGGTAGAACGCACGGATGGTGGCGGGAGGATAGACGGCGCCGGTCGGGTTGTTGGGGGTGACCAGCACGATCGCCCGAGTGAGCGGCGTGATGAGTTCCGCCGCTCGCCGCGGATCCGGAACGCCACCGGCGTCGACGTCGCAGGGCAGCGGCACCGCCGCGATACCGAGCGCCTGCAACGTCATCTGGTGGTTGAAATAGAACGGCAGCGGCAGAATCACCTCGTCGCCGGTCCGGGCCAGCGCCACGATCGCGTTCCAGAATGCCTGGTTGCAACCGGCGGTGATCACCACGTTTTCGGCCGCGACCTGCCCGCCGTACAGCGCGTTGATGTCGGCGGCGAGGCCCGCGCGCAAGGGTGCGATCCCGGCGATGTCGGTGTAGCGCGCCGTTTCCGGCAGCATCGCCCGTTCCGCCACGTGACGCTCGAGTTCGTCCGGCGGCGGGTAACCGGGGACCGCCTGGCAGACGTCGATCAGCGGCCGGTTGGTCGGAAAGTCGCGGCCCTGGACCCAGCTCCACGCCTCGGCGATCGGCGGCGTGAGGGTGGCCAGGACCAGGGGATTGATGGCGAAGGACATGGCGGAACCCGGGCAAAGCGACCGCGGATCATCCCCTTTGGGCCCGGCGACCGTCAAGGCGCGAAGCCGTTGACCGGTAGCGGGCCATGCCTAGACTGCGGCAACCTTGCAGGGGAGCCCCGCCATGTCATTCGCCGACGCGATCCGCGAGGCGCGCATCGATCTTGCCGCCGCCTATCGGTTGGCCGTGGTGCACGGCTTGAACGAGGGCGTGTGCAACCACTTCACCCTGGCCCTGCCCGGCCACGACGACCGGTTCCTGATCATCCCGTACGGGCTGCACTGGTCGGAGGTGACGGCCGGCACCCTGCTCGTGGTCGATCTCGCCGGCCAGCGGGTCGAAGGCGAGGGCACGATCGAGGACACCGCGTTCTACATCCACGGCCGCATCCATCGCGGCCGCGCCAACGCCCGCTGCGTCCTCCACACTCACATGCCGTACGCCACGGCCATCACCTCGGTCGAGGGCGGTCGGCTGGTGATGTCGACCCAGAACGCCTTTCCGTTTCACGGGCGCGTGGCCTACGACGATCACTACAACGGAATCGCCCTCGACGACGCCGAAGGCGATCGCGTGGTGGCGACGCTCGGCGACAAGGACGTGCTGTTCATGGCGAACCACGGCATCACCGTGGTCGGACCGACGGTCGCCGACGCCTACGACACGCTCTACTACCTGGAGCGCGCCTGCCAGAACCAGGTGCTGGCCAGTACGCTCGGCCGGCCCCTCAAGATCCTGCCCGATCCCTTCGTGGCAGGGGTGGGTGCCAGGATGCGTGTCTCCGGCCACAACCGGCAGACCCACTTCGACGCCCTGAAACGCCTGCTCGACCGCACCCAGCCGGATTACCGGGAATGATGAATCGCGGGTGAATCCATTGACGGTCGTCGGCCCCGGACCTAAATTAAGTCCATCCGTTACGCCCGTAGGCGGGCATGTATCCAGGGCCCTCGAAGTGTAAGCTTCGAGGGCCCTTTACTTTTGGTGCCTACGATGAAGAAGGTCGCCCTTCTAATCGATGGCGGCTACCTGCGTAGCCTCGCTCGCGGCGCCCGTTACCCGTTTGTGCCCGACTCCATCGAAGCGATCGCGCGCGCTTGTGTGGCGGATGGCGAAGAGCTGTTTCGGGTTCTCTACTACGACTGTGCTCCGTTTACCGGAACGACGCGGCTGCCCGTATCGGGGACATCGCACCAGTTCCACGGGAACGACGCATGGCTGAACGATCTTGCGGCGCGGGAACTCTTTGCCGTTCGACGCGGGGTCTTGAAGTTCCGAGGGTGGAAGCCGAAGTCGATCCCGATTGCGGCAGCACACCTGGAAGACAAGGACTTCATCCCTGACTTCGAATAGAAGGGCGTCGATATGCGCATCGGTCTGGACATAGGCAGTTTAGCCCATGATCGCGTCGTCGAGCGCGCGATCCTCGTGACGGCGGATACGGACATGATTCCGGCCATGAAGCTGGGTCGTCGGATCGCTTGGCCGACCCTTTAGATCAGTAGTTCACCGGCAGGGGGTCGAGGCTGCGCCACAGGTACCAGGTGGCGACCGAGCGCCAGGGGCGCCAGGGTTCGGCGATCGCGGCAAGCGCATCCTTGGTGAGGGCTCCGTCGTGCCCGTAGGCGAGGCCGGCGGCGCGGCGCAGGCCGACGTCGTCCAGCGGCAAGACATCGGGGCGCAGCAGGTTGAAGATCAGGAACATCTCGGCGGTCCAGCGGCCGATGCCCCTGACCAGGGTCAACTCGGTGATCGCATCGTCGTCGTCCAGACGGCGCCAACCGGTAGGATCGATCTCGCCCGCCTGACAGCGCCGGCCGAGGTCGGTGAGGTAGAGGGCCTTCTGCCGCGACATGCCGGCGGCGCGTAGATCATCGCCCCTGGCCACGGCAAGGGTCTCGGGCGCGACCGTGCCAAGGGTGGCTTCGAGCCGCCGCCACAGGGTTTCGGCGGCCTTGACCGAGATCTGCTGTCCGACGATCGAACGGGCAAGCGTGGTGAACGGGTCCTCGCGGCTTGTCAGACGCTCGCCCGGGTAGGTCTGGATGATACGGCGCAGCACCCGATCGCGATGGGATAACTCCCTGATTGCGCGCAGCTAATAGCGTGGCGTGGCCATGAGCCATTGTCGCGCGAAGGCGCTGGAAGTCCACCATGTTGCAATGCGGTGGTGCGCTGCAACATTCCCCTGGACAGTCCATTGACCTGCCCATGAGAATGGTCGCCATGGGACGTTGCTTGCTCACGCTGCTCGGTTTCCTGGTCGCTGCCACGGTCGCGCATGGGGCCGGCGCCTACGATCCCCATCGCCTGGTGATCGGTCTGGCGCTGGAGCCTCCGCATCTGGACCCGACGGCCGGAGCCGCCGCCGCGATCGACGAGGTGGTCTACGCCAACGTCTTCGAAGGCCTGGTACGCATCGACGAGAACGGCGCGGTGCTGCCATCGCTGGCGCGTTCCTGGGACATCGCCGACGACGGCCTGACGTATACCTTCCATCTGCGCGACGGCGTGACGTTCCACGACGGAACGACGTTCGATTCGGCCGACGCGAAGTTCAGCCTGGATCGCGCGCGCGCACCGGACAGCACCAATGCCCAAAAGAACTTCTTCGCCGCGATCGCCGACGTGACCGCGCCGAATGCCCTGACGGTCCGTTTGGCGTTGCGCCGGCCCGACGGATTGCTGCTGTTCAACCTGGGGTCGGGTGACGCGGTGATGGTCGCGCCGGAGACCGCCGCGACGAACCTGTCGAATCCGGTCGGGACCGGTCCGTTCCGCTTCGAGCGCTGGACGACCGGCGAGAGCGTCGCGATCACCCGGGTCCACCCGGGTGACGGCATCAACCAGGTGGTGTTCAAGATCATCCCCGACCCGGCCGCCCAGGTCGCGTCGCTGCTGGCCGAGGACGTCGACGCCTTCCCGAATTTCAGCGCGCCGGAGAGCCTGGCGGCGTTCGCGGGCGACGCCCGTTTTACCATCGTGCCCGGGACGACGGAGGGCGAGACGATCCTGGCCATCAACAACGCGCGGCCGCCGCTCGACGACGTGCGCGTGCGACGTGCCATCGCCCATGCGATCGATCGCCAAGCTATCCTCGACGGCGCGATGTCGGGGATCGGAACGCCGATCGGCAGCCACTTCGCGCCGCATCACGCGGCCTATGTTGACCTGACCGGCCTCTACCCCCACGATCCGGCCAGGGCCAAGGCATTGCTGGCCGAGGCAGGGCTGGGAGACGGGTTCGCCGTCACCCTGAAGCTGCCGCCGCCGGCCTATGCCCGGCGCGGGGGCGAGATCGTGGCTGCGCAGTTGGCCGCGGTGGGGATCTCGGCGACGATCGAGCCGGTGGAGTGGGCGCAGTGGCTGGAGATGGTCTTCACCAACCGGGACTACGACCTGACGATCGTGTCGCATACCGAGCCCCTGGACATCGGCATCTATGCCCGCGACGACTACTACTTCGGCTACCACGACGAGCGCTTCAAGGCGATCATGGCGACCATCGATACCACGATCGATCCGGCACGCCGCACCGCGCTGTACGGCGAAGCCCAGCGCAAGATCGCCGAGGATGCGGTCAATGCCTTTCTCTTTCAGCTCCCGAAGATCGGCGTTTGGCGGGCGGAGCTGTCGGGTCTATGGACCAACAGTCCGATCCAGGCCAATGACATCGCCGCGGCGGTTTGGCGCTGATTGCCTGAGGGCGGCGATCTTCCTGGTCGTCGTAGTCGCGGCGTCTCCGGCCGCCGCCGACTACGCGGAGGGGTGGATCAAGGCGCGGGCCGGGGAGTATGCGGAGGCCCTGGACGCCTGGCGCGACGAGGCCGACGCGGGCGCCGTCGACCTGCAGTTCAACATCGGGGTGATCTACGAGTCCGGACTGCTCGGGGCACCCGACTACGATCGGGCCCTGGCGTGGTACCGGCGGGCCGCCGACCACAGACTCGGCGCGGCCGAGGTGCGGCTTGCCCGGCTCTATCGCCTGGGGCTTGGCGTCGCGGCGGATCCGGAGCGCGCGCTGAAGTTGTTGAAGGACGCGGTGCAGCGCGGCGATCCCGAGGCGGAGTATCGGATGGGCGCCGCGCTCGAGGCTGGCCGTGACATGACCCAGGATACCGCGAAGGCGGCCGAGCTCTACGCCCGCGCGGCGGCGCAGGGTTTTGGTCCGGCGCAGTTCGCGCTTGGCCGCATGTTCGCGAACGGGCGCGGCATAACGAAGGACGTAGCCGCTGCCCTGGACTGGTACCAGGCGGCGGCGGACCAGGGCGTGGCCGAGGCCGCGAACAATCTCGGCTATCACTTCGAGCGCGGGATCGGTGTCGCCGTGAACGCGGCCGCGGCCGTCGCCTGGTACCGCCGGGCAGCGGAGGCGGGGCTGGCTCTGGCCCAGGTCAACCTCGGCATCTGTCTGCGCTATGGTCTGGGCGTGGGCCGGGACGACCAAGCCGCCGTGGCCTGGTTCCGCAGTGCTGCGCTGCAAGGCGACCCCACGGGCCAAGTGAACCTGGGTCTCGCCCATGCCAACGGCATCGGCGTCGACAAGGATCCGGTCGAGGCCCACGCCTGGCTGGAGATCGCGAGCACCGCCGGGGAAGAAGCGGCCGAGGCGCAACGCTATCTCGCCACCCTCGCCGCCACCATGTCGCCGGCCGACGCGACCCTGGCCCGCGTTCGCGCCGACGACCTGCGACGCGGCTTGACCGCGACCGGTCGCCCCATGTCCGCCGACCTGACCTTGCGTCGCGTCGACCAGCTGGGCCAGCCGGGCCTCGTCGTGCAGCGCCACCTCAAGACTCTCGGGCTGTACGATGGGCCGGTCGACGGCGTGGTGGGGTCTGGTACGGCGTCGGCGATCAAGGACCTTCAGCGTGCCATGAGCCTGCCGCCGGACGGCACCGTCACGCCCGAGCTCGTCACCCTGCTTGCCCGCGCCTCCCGACCCTGGGACCCCGCATGGCCACGATCGCGATCACCTATCTGAGCGGGCCGGACATCGACCGGCTGGCGCTGACCGACGCGGAGATCCTGGCCGCCGTCGGAGCGGGACTCGCGGCGCAGGGGCGGAAGGAGGCGGTGATCGAGCCGCGCATGCACCTGAAGCCGGACCCCGCGGTCGACGGGCACTTCAACGTGCTGCGCGGTGTGGTCCGGCAGCTCTCGCTCGCCGGCGTCAAGGTGGTGGGCGACTTCCACGGCAACTATCGCCTCGGGTTGCCGTCCGAGATGGGACTGATCGCCCTGTTCGACGCCGGCACCGGCACGCCCCGCGCGGTCGTGGACGCGACCGCGATCACCGCCATGCGGACCGGAGCCGTCACCGCCATCGGGGCGAGGCACCTCGCGCGCAAGGACTCGCGGACGCTCGGTCACATCGGCGCCCGCGGCAGCGCCTACTGGAACGTGCGGCTGATTGCCACGCTGTTCGACCTGGCCGAGATCCGCGTCCACTCGGCGCGGCCCGAGAGCCGGCGGGCGTTCGCCGATCGGCTCGCGCGCGACCTCGGCCAGCCGGTGGTCGTGACCGATGACTGGCGAAGCTGTCTCGAAGGCGCCGACATCATGGTCGAAGCCGCGCGACTCAGCGAACCCGAGCCCCTGTTCAAGACCGCCTGGGTGAAGCGGGGCGCGCTGGTGATCCCCTACGGCACCAAGAGCGCCGTCGAGCTCAGCCTCACCGACGTGATGGACAAGGTCGTGGTCGATGACTGGGGCCAGGCGGGCATCGGTCCGCTGGGCGCGCTCCGCCGCCACATCGACAGCGGCCGCGTGACCCGTGACTCCCTGCACGCCGAACCCTGCGACATCGTGATCGGCGCGAAGCCTGGGCGCGAGCGCGACGACGAGACGATCCTCTTCTGGCACCGCGGCCTGTCACTCTCCGACATCGCCCTCGCCCACGCCATGCTGGAGAAGGCGGCGAAACTCGGTATCGGCCACACGCTGCCGTACACGTGACGATGGCGCCGTTACGCCACCGCGCGGGACGTGAGGATGGGCGCGATCTCGGCGGCGAAGCGGCGTTTCGCGTGCCAGAGATCGTGGGCCACTTGCATCGAGATGACGAAAAAAGTAGGGGCGGGTCTGCGACCCGCCCCTACGGTTGATCGAAGGGCAACGGCTGGACTACGCCGGGACGCGGAGCTTTTCCTTCTCGACCCAGGCTTGGGTGTCGTCGATGGCGCGGGTGGCGGCGTCGAAGATGGCGTCGACCTCGGCCTCGGTGACAATCAGGGGCGGGCAGAAGGCGAGGGCGTCGCCGGAGAGCGGGCGGATCAAGAGGCCGTGCTCGGCCGCGCGTTCGGTCGCGTAGGCACCGACCTTCTTGGCCACCTCGAAGTTGCGCTTGGTCGCCTTGTCGGCTACCAGCTCGAGCGCGCCGATCAGGCCGACGCCCCGCGCCTCGCCCACCAGCGGGTGGCTGGCGAGCCCGTTGAGCCGCGCCATGAAGCGCTTGGACACCTTCTTCACGTGGCCCACCATGTCGCGCTCCTCGTAGATCTTGAGGGTTTCCAGCGCGACGGCGGCGCACACCGGATGGCCCTGGTAGGTGTAGCCGGTGCCGAATACCCCGAGTTCGCCGGAGAGCTTCTTCACCTGCTGGTAGACCTTGTCGTTGATGAGGACCGCCGAGATCGGCAGGTACGATGACGAGAGCTGCTTGGCGCAGGTCATCATGTCCGGCGTCAGGTTGAACGTCTCGGTGCCGAACATGTTGCCGGTGCGCCCGAAACCGCAGATGACCTCGTCGGCGATGAACAGCACGTCGTGCCGGCGCAGGACCTCCTGGATCTTGGCGAAGTAGGTCTTCGGCGGGACGATCACCCCGCCGGCACCCATCACCGGCTCGGCGATGAAGGCCGCGACCGTCTCGGGGCCTTCGCGCTGGATCAGGGCTTCGAGGTTGTCGGCCATGCGGGTGGCGAAGGCTTCCTCGCTCTCGCCGTCGGTGCCGAAGCGATAGAAGTGCGGGCAGTCGGTGTGCAGGATGTTGGCGATCGGCAGGTCGAAGCCCGACTGCGCGTAAGGCAGGCCGGTCAGGCTGCCGGAGGCCACGGTGACGCCGTGGTAGCCCTTGATGCGGGCGATGATCTTCTTCTTGCGCGGCCGGCCCATGGCGTTGTTGAAGTACCAGACCAGCTTAACGACCGTGTCGTTGCCTTCGGAACCGGAGTTGCCGAAGAACACCTTCGACATCGGCACCGGCGCCATCTTGATCAGGCGTTCGGCCAGGTCGATCACCGGGTTGGTCGAGCGGTGCGCGAAGTTGTGGTAGTAAGGCATCTTGCGCATCTGCTCGGCGGCGGCCTGAACCAGCCGCTCCTCGCTGTATCCCAGCGCCGTGCACCACAGACCCGCCAGCCCTTCGATGTAGCGCTTGCCCTCCGTGTCGGTGACGTAGATGCCCTCGCCCTTCTCGATGATGTGCGGCCCCTTGGTCTCGTGCAGGGCGGCGTTGGTATAGGGGTGCAGAACGTAGGCGACGTCGCGGGCGTGGGGCGAATTCGGGGCGATCGGCATGGGGGGATCCTCGGACAGCGGATTGGGAAGGCGTGGATTAGACAGACGGCGCCGCCCTTTTGCAACGGGGACGTGGCGGGTCGTCAGTCCCCTTCGCCCGCTACGGCGGCCCGCCACAGCACATCAAGCGTTCGCTCGATCGCCGCCAAACTGCATCCGAGGTCGGCATGGGCTTGCCGAAGGGCGCCGGCTTCGGAGGTCAGGGCCGCATGGCAGGCAATCAGCGTCCGCTGGATTTGCCCGTCGCCGCGCTCGGCGAGGGGGATGGGCCCGTCGTAGCGTCCTTCCAGTGCGTTCATGGCTGGTCTCCAATTATAGGATAATTCCCATGATCGGAGCGAAGCGCGACGGTTGCAAGGTCAGGCGACGCGGCGACCCAGCCAAATGACCCGCCCGGCCACGTCCACCTCGTCCGGCCGCACCGGGGAAAGCTTCGGGTAGTTGGGATTATCGCAGGCAATCGTCACCAGCCAGCGCACCGGATCGATCAACAAGCGCTTGACCAGCACGTAGTCGCCGAAACGGACGACGTAGATCCCATCGCTGGCGCCTGCGCGCTGGGCTAGATCCACCAGGATCGTGTCGCCGTCGGCCAACGTCGGGTGCATGCTGTCCCCGCGCACGGTGATGACCGCGAGTTCGGCCGGGTTCGCCTGCGTGACGGTGCGCAGCCAATCGGCCCGGAAGGCCAGTTTCCCGGTCTCGTACTCGCGTTCGATGATGATGCCTTCGCCCGCCGCGGCCGCCACGTCGTACGTCGGCACCAAGATGAAATCGCCGTTGACGGCACCGCTTCCACCCAAGAGATCGGGCAGGGAACAGCCAAGGACCTTGGCCAGCTTCGCCACCGTGTCGGTGCGGGGATTGCGCGACTTGCCGATCAGGATATCGCGCACGGCCGTCTCGTTCAAACCGGCCTTCAGGGCCAGCGACTTCTGATTGAGCCCGGCCGCGACCAGACGGCGGGTCAATTCCTGTCCCAAGCGGGATGTTTCCATGGCTTGATCCTTGCACAAGTTTAATCCCACCGCATTAAGGATTTTTCCCATTAACAGACACTCCTCCGGTTTGTCACCTTGTCGTAGATCGAGAACAAAAAAGGAACAATCATGGATGAGCGGGCGCCGGAAGTGTGGGGCCATGAGCGTGTGACGCAACTCGTCGACCTGTGGAACGCGGGTCGCGCGGCCCGGGTGATCGCCGGCCTGATGGGAACGAGCCGGGACGCGGTCGAGAGCAAGCTTGCCAAGTTGCGCCGAGCGGGCAGGCCCTTGGCCCGCCGCCGCGCGGCCCGCGGCACGCCCAAGGTCGAGACTTTGCGCCGCTGCCTACATTGCAACCAGGACTTCGCCAGTCAGCACATCTGTAACCGTTTGTGCCCGACCTGCCTGGAGGAAGGGCCCTTCACCAGCGCCATGGTCTGAGCATGACCCGAGGATTTGGTCCGCGCCGGGGCCTGGCTCGAGGAAGCGGTGGATACCCTGCGACGCCTTCCGCCGGCCTTGATCAGGCCGCGCCTGACCCATTGGCCCAACCTGGTGCTCGCGAGCCACGAAGCCTATGGCTATGCCATGACCCGGCACCGTCCGGCCCCGGCGGCGCCCGCCGCCATCGACCGGCTCGACGCGACGCTGGTTGCGCTCCGTCGGGTCGGGCTCGAGGACCAACGCTTGCTGTGGAGCCGGGCGAATGGCGCCTCCTGGCGGCGGATCGCGGCCTTCGTGGGCCTAGCCCCCCAACACCTGCCGGACCCGTTGGCTCGTGGCTCTCGGCCGCTACGCCGCGGTGATGAAGCGGTCGGGGCGGTAGGGTGCCAGCAATGGCGAGGGTGGCTCTCCGGTGAGTTCGATGGCGACGAGATCGCCGAGGAGGGGTGCCAGCGTCACGCCGCTGTGGGTGACGACGACATGGAGCCGATCGGCGCCCGGCACCGCGCCGGCGATCGAGACGCCATCGCCGGGGATGGCACGAACGCCGACCCGCCAGGAGCAAGCGGCGGCGAGCCCGGGTGCCGCGAGATCGGGATAGAGCCCCGCCGCCTCTCCGATCAGGCCGGCCACGGCCGCCGTCGCATCGGGCTGGCCACGGCGGGTCGTGATCGCCGCGACGGCCGTGTCGGAGCCGAACCGGAACCCGCCGCCGGGCATGGGCCGCACGTGCAGGCCCGAAGGCCCCGGCGGAACCAGATGGACCCTGAGCGCGGCGGCGACGCCCTGGGCCGGCGTGTCGACCAGCAGACAAGGATCGCGCCGAACCGGAACCATCCGGGCGATCTCGGGCCCGGCGGCCAGGGCCACGAGCTCCTGCGTCGCGAGGCCGGCGGCGATGACGAGGCGATCGGCGGCGAAGGCGCCGCGATTGGTTTCGAGGGCGACCCCGCCGGACGAAAGGCGGATCGTGCCGACCCGCGTGTCCTCGCGTAGAACGCCTCCCCGAGCGCGGACGGCCGCGGCGAGACGGGCGACGGCGGCCGGCGCGTCCACCCAGCGATCGGCTCGCGCGCGGTAGCCCCAAGCCCCGTTGGCGAGCTTCGCGCCGGGCGCGAGATCGGCGATGGCGGCGGCATCGACCCGCGCCAGATCGTGGCCGAGGGCTTCGAGCCGGGCGACCTGGTCCTCGAGCGCGGGATCATCGCCATCGGCCCAGGCCACGGCGCCATCGCCACCATAGCCGATGGCCGCCGCCCCTAGCTCCTCGGCAAGCCCCACCCACGCGGCGACGCCGGCGGCGTTCAGCCGGTAGTAAATCGGGTCATCGGACTTGGCCGTGGCGTTGATCCAGGCGATCGACGTGGACGTCACCCCGCCGCCCAGACGCCCCTGGTCGAGCATCACGACCCGCGCGCCCCGCCGCGTGAGGCCGTGGGCCAGGCAGGCCCCGATGATTCCGCCGCCAACGATGAGAACGTCCGCGGTCTGGACCATGACCCGCCACTCCTATGCGGTCGCGGAGGTCATGGCATGCAGCACGTCTTGAACTTCTTGCCGGAGCCGCATGGGCAGGGATCATTGCGGCCGACGCTGCGATAAGGATTGACGTAGGGCCCGTCGAGCAGACGGGCCGGATCGGCTTGCTGGTCGCGGTCGCGCTGCTGGTCGCGTTCGTAGGCTTCGGAGAACCCGTACCAGGTCGAGAGCTCCTCGGCCGAATCGCCCCACGGCGTGAACTTGCCGTCATTGTCCGGCCAGGGGTTCTTCGGATCGCGCACGGCACGTTCGAGGTCCCTCTCGAAATACTTGAAGGCGAGCCACCGCGGATCGATCGATTCGCGCTCGAACGCCTGCTTCACCAGCGGCACCAGTTCCGTGGCGCCGAGCATGGCGATCGTGCTCTGCCAGCCGTGCCAGACGTAATTGCCATCCTCGGCGGCCGGGTCGGCGAAGCGATCGCGCAGGAAGGCGTCGACGGGTTCGCGGTCGAGCCGGCCCGCCACGACGAGCATGGCCAGCGCCTCGCACATGCGCGAGCGCACGAACTCGTCCGCGTCCGCGTCCGTGATGATGTCGAAGATCGGCCGCGGGTCCCCATCGAAGACCGCCACCACCACCCGGTGCGAGGTTTCGATCAGGGCATCGCCGAAGATCGCGTCGAGCGCCGCCTCATTGGCGTGCAGAAGCCGTGCGATCGGACGATAGGCCGCTTCCTCGCGCCATTCGCCCAGCAGGTGAAAGGCGTAAAACATAGCGTCGGTCCAATCCCGGTCCCGATCCGATTCCTCGCCGGCGAGCCACGCCTTGATCATGGCGACGAACCGCGGCGCGAGCTCGGCGCGAGCTTCACTGGCCCGTCGCAGCGCGTCGCGCGGCAAACCCTTCGCGGTGGTGATATCCCGGATCGCCTCCGCTACATCCATCGCCGCCCTCCCACGTCGTTGGCCCCACCATGACTCGATTCGCCGGGTGGAGCCATGGCGTGCGCGGCCCGCTTCACGAGAGACTCGATCGTTCCGCGCGGGATAGGCTTCCGCGATGAGCTACACGCTCAGACAACTGCGCTATTTCGTGGCGGCGGCGGAGGCTGGGGGCGCCACGGCGGCGGCGGCGGCCGTGCGCATCGCGCAGCCGTCGATCTCGGCGGCGATCGCCCAGCTCGAGGCCGAGCTTGGCGTGCAGCTCTTCGTCCGCCGCCACGCCCAGGGGTTGGCACTCACCCCCGCCGGCCGGCGTCTGCTCGCCTCGGCCAAGGCCCTGCTCGCCCATGCCGACGAGCTGCGCCAGACGGCGCAGGGACTGGGCGAGGGACTGGCCGGCACCCTCGAGCTCGGCTGCTTCGTCACCTTCGCGCCGTTCGTGTTGCCCGGCCTGCTGCACGACTTCGCCGTGGCGCATCCCGAGATTCATGTGGCGCTACGCGAGGCCGACCTCGGAACCGCGATCGACGACCTACGCCAGGGCCGCAGCGAACTCGCGCTCACCTACGAGCTGGATCTCGGCTCCGGCATCACCTTCGAGTCCCTGACCGAGGTGCCCGTGCACGCGATCCTGCCGGCGAATCACCGGCTCGCCCGGCGGCGGACCGTGCCGTTGGCGGCGCTCGCGCCGGAGCCACTCGTGCTCCTCTCCCTGCCGCGCAGCCGCGAGTACTTCCTGTCGCTGTTCCTCACCCTCGGTCTTACGCCCACCATCGGCCACGAGACCCCGTCGTTCGAACTCCTGCGCGGGCTGGTGGCCAACGGATTCGGCTATGCCTTGATGCATTCGCGCCCACCGTTGGACGTGGCGCTCGACGGCAAGCGGCTCGCCCACCGGCCGCTCGCCGACCCGCTTCGGGCGGAGCGGATGGGACTCGCACGCCTGGCACGATCGCGGCCGACCCGCATGGCGACGGCCTTCGCCGCCTTCTGTCGGGCGCACTACGCGGCCAGTTCTTGAGAACCACCGTGTCGTCGGGGGCCCAGGTGGCCCACAGCACGTCGCCGTCGCGCGGGGCCGGATCGGGGCAGAGGGCGCGACGAACGGCCGACCGTCCCCGGTTTCGAGCAGCAGCCGGCGGGCGCCGCCCTGGAAGATCGGCCGGCGTGCCCGTAGGGCCAACGCGGCCCGCGGCGGCAGGCGGTCGGAGAGGACGACCCGCGACGGCGCGATGCCGAGGACGACCGGATTGCCCCTTTGCCCGGCGATGGCACAGATGAGACGCCCGAGGTCTGGCACCTCGACCTCGGACAAACCCGCGACGACGCCTTCGAGCAGGTTGAGGCGGCCGACGTAACGGGCCACGTGGCGCGAAGCCGGGCGCAGGCGCAGATCCTCGGGGCCGCCGATCTGATGGACGTGGCCCGCGTCCAGCACCAGGGCGCGGTCCGCGGCCGCGAGGGAGGTATCCGGATCGTCGGTCGCCAGCACCATGGTGAGCCCGGTCGCGCGCTGGATCGCGACGAAGCGGGCGAGCAGGGTGTCGTGGGCGGGGCCGACAAGGCCGGCAAGAGGATTGTCGAGCAGCAGCACCCGGGGCCTTCGCGCGAGCGCGCGGGCGAAGGCCAGCAGCCGGCGCTCCGCATCGCCGAGCACCTCGGGCCGCTGGATCGCGGCGCCGTCGAGACCGACCAGCGCGAGGGCACCCCGTACCAGTCCGCGCGTTTCGGAATCGGTCTTGCGGCCGAGGCCATAGGCCACGTTCTCGGCGGCCGTGAGATGGGGGAACAGGGCCTGGTTTTGAAACACCAGGCTGACGGGCCGCCGGCCGGCCGGCCGGCAAGATCGACGCCGTCGACCCGGATCACCCCGGCGGAGGGGGTCTCAAGCCCGGCGATCAGGCGCAGAAGGGTCGTCTTGCCCGAACCCGCCTGGCCGAGCACGACGAAGAGTTCGCCGGCGTCCACATCGAGGCTCAGGCCGGCAAGGCCCGCACCCCTCGCGTAGACTTTCTCCAGTCCGCGAAGCGACAGGTTCGCGGTCATGGGCGACGTGCGATGCGGGTAGGGGCTGGTCTAAAACCCGCCCCTACCGGCTTCATCCATGGGGACGGAACTAGCCCTTCCAGATCTTCTCCCGCACCAGGTCGTTCTGGGTGGCCTTGATCGCCTCGCGCAGCGTCGCCACGAAGAAATCGATCTGGTCCTTATTGAGGATCAGGGTGGGCGACAAGATGTTCAAATGGCCGAGCGGGCGCACCAGCAACCCCCGCTCTTGGCAGTGCCGGGCGATGCGTCCACCCACGTCGGATTCCGCCGGCAGCAGCTCCTTGGTCTCCTTGTTCGCCACGTTCTCGACGCACATCATGAAGCACTTGCCGCGCACGTCGCCGACCAACGGCAGGTCGCGCAGGGTGTTGAGCTGCTCTTCGAAGTACGGCCCCATCTTGCGCACGTGGCCGGGCAGATCCTCGCGCTCCATGATCTCGATGTTCTTGTTCGCCGCCGCGCACACCACCGGGTGGCCCGAATAGGTGTAGCCGATGGTGAACAGCGCGCCCTTGGCCTGGGGCTTCTTGATCACGTCATAGATCGCGTCGGAGATCAGGGTAGCGCCGAGCGGCAGGTAGCCCGACGAGATGCCCTTGGCGCTGGTGATGATGTCCGGGCTCAGGTCGAACACCGGCTCCGAGGCGAAGAAATGCCCCAGCCGGCAGAAACCGGTGACCACTTCGTCCGAGATGTAGAGGACGCCGTACTTCTTGCACACCGCAAGGGTGCGCTTGTGGTAGCCCGGCGGCGGGACGATCACGCCGCCCGCGCCCATGATCGGTTCGGCGATGAAGCACGCCACGTTGTCCGGTCCGAGCTCGAGGATCTTGTCCTCCAGCTCCTTGACCAGGTGGTCGCAGTAGCCCTCGACGCTCATGCCGGCGGGCCGGCGATAGGGGTACGGACAGCTCACGTAGCGGACGATGTGATCGGCGGTGTCGAACCCGATCCTGTCGAAGGCGATGCCGGTCAGCGCGGCCGACAGATAGGTCATGCCGTGGTAGGCATCGACCCGGCTGATGATCAGCTTCTTATTCGGTTGGCCGAGCTGGTTGAAGTAGTACTGGACGATGCGGACCGCGGTGTCGTTGGCGACCGAGCCGCTGTTGCTGAAGAAGACGTGGTTGATGTGCTTCGGCGCCAGATCGGCCAGCTTGTCGGCGAGTTGCGCTGCCGGCGGGTTGGTCAGGTGCCCGAACGGCGAATAGAACGGCAGGCGCCGCACCTGTTCGACGATCGCCTCCGCCATCTCCTCGCGGCCGTAGCCGATGTTGACGCACCATAGGCCGCCGATGCCGTCGAGGTACTTGCTGCCCTCGGAATCGAAGACGTAGGCCCCGTCGCCCGACACCATGATCTCGCTGCCGGTGTCGTTGAAGGTGGCGAAGTTGGTCCACGGATGGATGAAGTGGTCCTTGTCCTTCTGCCAGATGTCCTTGGTGTCGTAGGCGATGTTGGTGCGCATCGTGCCCTCCCCGGAGTTTCGCGCTGGAAGTGCCCGAGTGTGGCCCAGCCGGGGTGGTCAGGGCAAGGGGTCGGACCTATCCGAGCAACCCCCGGTACCAGGCGATATCGGTCGCGAGCAGGCCGATGTCGTGATCGAGCCAGGCGAGGAAGGTGCCGCCGCGGGCCGCCTCGCGGGAGCGCAGGTCCAGGAGCCGGGCGCGCTCGCCCTCGCGGGCCTCGATCAGGGTCTCGAGCTGCTCGCGGCGGTCTGCCTCGGACAGCAGGTCGAGGAAGCGCAGCTTGAGCGCGACGATCAGCTTGTTGAATTCGGTGGCCCCGGGGCGGAGGTTCGCGCGCAGCAGCGCGATCAGGCGTTCGCGGCCGGCCGGCGTGATCGTGACGGGGGCGTCATCGCCCTCCGCCACCGCGAGCAGACCCTCGATTCGCATTAGCTCGATCGAGGTCGACATCACATCGAGCGTCGGACCGAGGAAGTGGCCGGTGAAGGCGCGCACCGCGTTGGCCAGCCGCACGTAGAACATGGGCCCGCCTTGCGCCAGCAGACCCAGCGCCGCGAGGCGAAAGCCCTCCTTGGGCAGAAGCGTGTTGTCGCGATACATCGGCACGGCCATCAGCGTCGGGGACGATACTCAACACCATTACTCTACACCATTACCCGATCAGGTCAGGTCGCCCGGATGCCCCGAAGCCGCTCCGACCGGCGGCGCAGGAGCTCGATCGTCGTCAGCATGACGCCGGAGAAGATGATGAGCAGGGTCGCCGCCGCCGTGATCGTCGGGCTGATCTGGTCGCGGATGCCGCTGTACATCTGCTTGGGCAGGGTCCGCTGCTCGGGGCTGGCGATGAACTGCACGACCACCACCTCGTCCCACGAGGTGACGAAGGCGAAGAGCGCCCCGGACAGCACGCCCGGCAGAATCAACGGCAGCATGACGCGGCGGAAGACGGTGATCGGCGGCGCGCCCAGGCCGGCGCCGGCCCGGGACAGGGACTGGTCAAACCCCATCAGGGTGGCGGTCACGGTGATCACGACGAACGGGGTGGCCAAGGCGGTGTGCGCCAGGATGATGCCGGGGTACGAATTGATCAGGCCAATTTTGTCGTAGAAAAAGAACATGCCAACGGCGGTGATCACCACCGGCACGATCAGCGGCGAGATCAACAGGCTCATCACCATGCCGCGCGCCGGGAAGTTGGCGCGGCTCAGGCCCAGCGCCGCCAGGGTGCCCAGGGTGGTGGCCAGCAGGGTGACGGCGATGGCCACCATGGCGCTGCTTTGCAGCGCGCTCAGCCAGCGATCGGAGCCGAAGAAGTCCTGGTACCAGCGCAAGGAGACGCCCGGCATGGGGAACGTGAAGAACCCCTCGGAATTGAACGACAACGGAATGATGATCAGGATCGGCAGCAACAGATACAGGAACAGGCAGCCGCAGAACACCCGGTGCAGCACGTACCAGCCGCGTTCTATGGGGGAGGCGTAGACGGGAAGGGTCATGGCGCTAGTTGAGCCTCATGCGCTCGATGCCGACCAGGCGGTTGTAGATGAAGAACAGGATGAGCGTGGCGACCAGCAGGATGGTCCCCAGTGCCGACCCCATACCCCAGTTCCCCGCCGAACTGACGAACAGAGCGACGTAAGTGCTGATAAGCTGATCAGTGGGGCCGCCCACCAACGATGGCGTGATGTAGTAACCGAGACAGAGGATGAACGTGAGCAGACAGCCGGCCGCGATCCCCGGCATGGTCTGCGGGAAGTAGACCCGCCAGAAGGCGTAGAATGGCCCGGCGCCGAGGCTGCGCGCCGCCCGCACGTGGCTGGGGCTGATCCCCTTCATGACGCTGTAGATCGGCAACAGCGTGAAGGGGAGCTGTATGTGGGTCATCGCCGTGATCGTGCCGAAGCGGGTGTAGATGAGCTGGATGCGCTCGCCGACGATGCCCGTGTAGAAGAGGAAATCGTTGATCGGCCCCTGGGTCTGCAGCAACACGAACCACGCGGTCGTGCGTACCAGGAGCGAGGTCCAAAACGACATCAGCACGAAGATCAGCAGGATATTGGCGGTCCGCGCCGGCAACGTCGCCAGCAGGTAGGCCAGGGGAAAGCCGAGCACGAGAGTGAGCGCGGTGACGGTGGCGCTGATCAACAGGGTGCGCACGAACACCGCCTGATAAACGGCCTCGCCTTCGGGAACCGGTTCGATTTCGCCGTTGGCGTCGTAGCGGAGGTCTATCGAGCTCAGGAAGAAATACGGCGTGTACGCCCTGGTGGTGCGCTTCAGGAGCGTCCAGGTACCGTGTTCGCCCCACATCGGATCAGCGGCGATCAGCGCCTCCTTGTAGGGTCCCGTCTCCAGCTTCGCCGCCGCTTTCGCGGAGACGATCAGCTTGCTGCGCGCGCCGGACAGCTCGTAGTTGAGCCGGCGGCCGATGAGCGCCGCCTGCTTCGCCTTCTGCGCATCCTTGAGGTCGAGCGCCAGCGCCTCGAAGACTGGCTCGGCGGGCAGATCGTTCCCGTCCCATGCGGCAAGCGCCACCGCTGTGCGGGGCGTCAACTTGGCAACGTACGGATCGTAGATCGAATTGAACAGCATCACCACGATGGGAATGCCGAAAGAAACGACGATGAAGAGGAAGAGGGGTGCCACGAGCCCGACGGCCTTGAGCTTGCGCATCCGCTCCGCCCGCCGGAGCTTGAGCTTCAGGGGCACGCCATCGACCATGATGCCGGTCGTCGCCACCGCTGCGCTGACCATCAGTCGCGTACCATATTCATGGGCATACGGCATCGGCCCCGGGTCGGGGGCCTGCATGGCCCCCGACCCGAGTCCGAGGTTACGCTACTGCGCCAACCAGGCGTTGAACCGTTCCTGCAACCCCTCGCTGTTGTCGCCCCAGAACGTGGCGTCGACCGTGAACGCCGTCGGCATGTGGTCGGGCGCCGTCGGCAAATCCTTGAGCACGTCCGCCGGGACAAACGGGATCGCGTCGGCATGGCTCGGGCCATAGGCGATGAACTGCGACTGCCGCGCCATGTTGACCGGATCGCTGGCGTAGGCGATGAACGCATAGGCCGCGTCCAGCTTCGGCGTGCCCTTCATGATCGCCCAGAAGTCGAAGTCCAAAGCCTGGTGGTCCCAGACGATGACGAACTTCCGGCCCTCGTTCTTGACCGCGTTGTACAGGCGCCCGTTCCAGGCTTGGGACATGACGACCTCGCCGTTGCCGAGGATTTCCGCAGCCTGGGCCCCGGCCTCCCACCACACGGCCACGTCCTTGATGGTGTCGAGCTTGGCAAACGCGCGGTCGAGGCCCTCGGGCGTGCGCAGCATGTCGTAGACATCGGCCTGGGCGACGCCGTCGGCGACGAGCGCCCATTCCAGGTTCACGAACGGCTTCTTGTAGATGCCGCGCTTGCCGGGGAACTTCTGCAGGTCGAAGAAGTCGGCGACCGTCGTCGGCACCTGGCCGTTCCACTCGGCCGGCAGGTTGCCCGCATCGTAACCGTAGACCGTGGCGTAGACGATCGTCGCCACGGCGCAGTCGTTGGCCCCGCCGACGACGAACTTTTCGCGCGGCTGGCCGATCTTGTCGTAGTCGAGCTCCTCGAGGAAGCCCTGGTCGCAACCGGCGAGGGCGGTCGCGGCGTCGACGTCGATCACGTCCCAGGTCACGTTGCCGGATTCGACCATCGCCCGCATCTTGGCGATGTCGCCGGTATACTCCTCCTCGATGACCTTCACGCCCTTATCGGCCAAGTACGGATCGTAGTACGCGCCTTTCTGGCTCGCCTGATAGGCGCCGCCCCAGGAGACGACCGTGATCGAATCCTCGGCCGAGGCCTGGCCCGTCATCGCCAAGCCCAGGGCGGCAACGCCGGCCAGGACCAGGCTGAACCTTCTATCGTGCTTGCTCATGTCTTGCTTTTCTCCCTGATAGGCCGGCCCCAACTCGGCCGGCGGTTGCTTCGACCCCCAACAATCGGGTCCATTCTCAGGACGCGTCGAGCGCCCTGCAATCTTCCATCTTCCACCCGACCGTAACCGATGCACCGGGCTGGAACGCCACAGAACCTTCGGAATTGGGCAATTTGACGACAAAATCGTTGTGTCCGCAAACGGAAACCCGGGTGCGGATGTGGTCGCCAAGGTAGATCAATTCCTCGACCTTGGCCGGGAACAGGTTCGGGACCGAACCCGCCGCCGGGTTGATCCGTACCCGCTCGGGGCGGAGCGAAAGGGTCGTCGGGCTGCCGACGCCCGCGACCTTGACCGCCAGGGCGCGGACCATCCCGCCGCCTTCGACGTCAACCTCGCAGGATGTGCCGTTCATAGCGACGACCCGGCCCCGCAGCCGGTTGTTCTCGCCGATGAACTGGGCGACGAAGGCGCTTACGGGGCGCTCGTACAGCTCGTCCGGGGTCGAAAGCTGCTGGATCTCGCCGTTGTTGAACACCGCGATCCGGTTCGACATGGTCAGCGCCTCGGCCTGGTCGTGGGTGACGTAGACCACGGTGATGTCGAGCCTCTGGTGCAGGTGCCGGATTTCGAGCTGCATCTGCTCGCGGAGCTGCTTGTCCAGCGCCCCCAGCGGTTCGTCCATCAGCACCAGCTTGGGATCGAAGACCAGGGCACGGGCGACCGCGACCCGCTGCTGCTGACCGCCGGAAAGCTGCGCCGGCCGGCGCTTGGCGTAGACGCCGAGCTGGACCATGTCGAGCGCCCGCTTGACGCGCGTCGCGATGTCGGCCTTGGACACCCGCCGCACCTCGAGCGGGAATGCCAGGTTCTCCTCGACCGTCATGTGGGGAAACAGGGCGTAGTTCTGGAACACCATGCCGATGTCGCGCTTGTGCGGCGGTAGATGCTTAAGCGATTCACCGGCCAGCACGATGTCGCCGTGGGTCGGCACCTCGAAGCCCGCCAGCATCAGGAGGGTGGTGGTCTTGCCCGAGCCCGAGGGACCCAGCAGGGTGATGAACTCGCCCTTGCTGATGTCCAGGTTCAGGTTTTTTACGACCAGGACTTCGCCATCGTAGGTCTTCTGGACGTCGACGAAACGAACAAACGCGCCGCCCGCCGTCACGCGCGGGGCCCCCAGACATGGCACGAGGGAACGGTGCTGCAAACGTCCGTCAACTCACATCCTCCCCTGCGGTTCATGACCCTGACCGCGATTGCCGCGTGCCCGCCTTGTCCGGCTTGGTTGCGCGCGGGAAACCACCCTGTATTCGCGAGGGGGAATAAGAGACTGTCCCGCGACCCGGAGTCAATGGGCTCCGTGGACTAACGCACGCTCAACGGCTGACGTCGACCACCACCCGGCCGCGCACGGCGCCATTGATGATCCGGGGCGCCAGACCCGGCAGATCGCCGAGGCCGACGACCTCGATGGTCGCGTCCAGCTTGTCGCGCGGTAGGTCGGCGACCAGGCGGTCCCAAATGCGCCGGCGGCGGGCCGTGGGACACTGCACGGATTCGATGCCGAGAAGGTTTACGCCGCGCAGAATGAAGGGCAGCACCGTGGCCGGAAGCCCGGCGCCGCCGGCGAGCCCGCAGGCCGCAACGGCGCAGCCGTACATCGTCTGGCGGAGCGCCGTGGCCAGGGTCTCGCCGCCGACGCAATCGACCACCCCGGCCCAGACTTCCTTGTCCAGGGGCCGGCCCGAGGGCGTCGCCAGATCTTTCCGCTCGACAATCCGGGCGGCGCCGAGGCCCTTGAGATAATCGTGCATCTCGGCCCGCCCGGTGGCGGCGGCGACCCGGTAGCCGAGCTTGGCGAGGATGGCGACGGCGACGCTGCCTACCCCGCCGGCCGCGCCGGTCACCAGCACCTCGCCCTTGGCCGGGTTCAGCCCGTGGTCCTCGAGCGCCAGCACCGACTGCATGGCGGTGAAGCCCGCGGTGCCGATGGCCATGGCGTGTCGGGCATCGAGCCCCGGCGGCAGCGGCACGAGCTGGTCGGCCCTGAGCCGCGCCTTGGCGCCATACCCGCCCCATTGCCGCTCGCCGATGAACCAGCCGGTCGCCAGCACCGCGTCGCCGGCCCGGTACCCCGGAACGTTCGAGCTTTCCACCGTACCCGCCAGATCGATCCCCGGAACGTGCGGATAGGTCTTCACCAGCCCACCCTGGCCCTGGAGCACCAGCCCGTCCTTGTAATTGAGGCTGGAATACGCGACCCGGACCGTGACCTCGCCCGCCGGCAGGCCGCCTTCGTCCACGTCCTCCACGCCTGCCGTCACCTTGCCGTCGGTCTGCCGCAACAGCAGCGCCCGGAACGTCGCCATGGTCACCTCCGCGTTTGGCCGTCTCTCTCGGCCACGGGCGGCAATGCTGTCAACCGCAAAGGCGTCTCACGACACCGCACGCAAGGGGACGCGGGCCGTCTCGGGCGCGAGCGTCAGTTCCGTGAAGGGATGGACACAAGGGGTGCCGTCGGCGACCCACAGGGTCGCGTCGGCCGGCCGGGCGATCATCGCCGCGCGGGATTCGCAAGAGGACAGGCCCGGCGCCACGTGGGCGCAGATGCCCATGGGGTAGTCCGCGTGGTCCGCCAGGCAGCGTTGCAGGTACTCGGGCCCGCCGCCGGCCGCCAACAATTGCCGCATGCGGCCTTCGCGCACGATGGTGCTCTGGCCGTAGGTGCCGAGGCCGAGGTCCCGCAACGCCGGCGACCGGATGTGGTTGGCGCAGGCGAACACGTCGTCCTGAACGTAGGCGATGGCGTGGCGGGTCGCGCTCGATTCCAGGTCGATGATGCCGAAGGGCGACGCGATCACGTAGTGGATGCCGACCGTGCGCCGCGCCTCGGTTACCGCCTCGGCCGCGTCGCCCAGGCGGCGCTTGCCCAGGATCATCCGGCCGATCACGGGCGCCGGCAGGCCGGGACGCTGGTCCGCGACCAGGATGGCGCTGCCGACAAAGGCGATGCCGGCCGCATTGATGCCGAATTCCGCCATGATACCAGCGTGGCCGACCACGAGCTGGTCCGGCTCCCCGCCGCCGACCACGATGCGAAAGACGATCGGCGTCCACAGCGGCTCGATGTCGTAGGTCTGGCCGATGTAGACGCCGCGCGCGTCCAGCGGTCCCGACTGGACCCCGAACAACGTGCAGCCACGCGCTGCGTGCATCGCCGTTCGCACCGAAGGCACCCGCAGCCGGCGGATTTTCGCGACGCAAGTGAGTGTCAGGATGGTGTCGTAGTCGACGCCGGCACCTTCGGCGATGCCTTCCATCTCCTGGTGCAGGCCGGGCGCACCTTGCCGGATGTGCGGATCGTGTTCGCGGGCGTAGGCGCGCATCTCGGCGTCGGACACGGTCGGCGCATCGCCGTCCGGCGCCACCATCATGGCGCGGAAGGCTTCGTGCAGGTCGCGGATCTCGCGCTTCAGCGTCTCTCCGTGCTGCCGGCCCCGCTCGCGCGGCGCTCCCCGCAGTTCGACGACCCTGATCCCGCTCATCGTGCCGCCTCGGCCCGGGCGAAGCTCGGGTTCAGCAGATAGTCCTGCTTGGCGTACAGGGTATCGGCCTCGACCGGTGACTCGGGCAGGGGCATGCGCACCGGCAGGGCGACCATGCGCGGGGTCAGGCTGGGCTCGCCGACCACCATGTCGGCCTTGAGCCTGGCGTAATCCGCCGCACCCGGATAGGCGAGTGGCCAGGCGTCGCCCGCCGCCAGCTCGTGAAACAACACGCGCCGCGGCTTGTCCGACCGGTTCAGGTCGGAACCGTGCAGCATCCGCACGTGATGCACGGTCATCGCCCCGGCCGGCGCCGTCACGGCGACCGCCCGTGATACGTCCAGTCCCGTGGCAACCCGGTCGATGCCGCCGCAGAAGAAGCCGCCGCTGGTGTGATCGTAGATCGGCCCCTTGTGGCTGCCCGGCACCACAAGGAGCGGCGCGTTCTCCAGACCCATGTCGTCGAGCGGCAGGCCGATCGCCAGCAGATCGTCGTTGGTGTGGGGGTAGTACGCCCAGTCCTGGTGCCATTCCACCGGCGTGCCATGGCGCGGCGCCTTGATGTTGACCTTGCCCCCCAACAGCCGCACCGACGGCCCCAGCAGCGTGGTCAGCACATCGAGGATTCGGGGAAAGCTCAGAAGCCGGCGGTAATACGGGTGGGCGTAGGCCGCCGCCTTGACCCGCCGCACCCGGGGCGCCTCCGGCTTGTGCCCGGTGTCGAGTTCCAGCACGTCGTCGCTGGCCGTCATCCACCGCGCCCGCGCCAGCATCTCGTCGGTGACGGCGCGGAGTGTCTCCAACTCGGTCGCGCTCAATGCGTCCGGCACCACCAGGTACCCCCGGTCCCGGTAGAACGCTACGTCGGCAGCGGAGAGCACGGTCATCCCGGCGAATATAGCACCGATTCCGAGAGGAGCGCCTCCGCGATCGCCGCCCATTCCTCGGGCAGCGGGACCGTGGCCGGAGATTTCCTCGCCAGCCGGTACCAATGGCCCGCGTTCTTCGGATCGCCCTCCTTGCGGTGCAGATAGGCGTGCACCCAGGCGCCGATCGCGTCGTCCTGGGCCTGCGCGCATTCATGGGCTTTCGCCCAATCCCCCTTGGCCTCCCACCACAGCGCCTGGAGCGCCGACGACAAGCCTTCCGGTGGCGCGGGCGCCGCGAGCGATGTTTGGAAGGTTGCGAGGGTTGTCATGGCCTCAGCCTAGCGCACTTCCACGAGTCCAACTCCATAACTGTCATCGCCCGGCTTGACCGGGCGACCCAGGGATGCCGGGCTCGGAGCGTGTTGCCCTGGATGCCCCGATCGAGTCGGGGCATGACATTCTGGATGATACAATCCGCGCGTCATTACCTCCGGAAGCCCGACCTTGCGCAGGGCGTCGACAAATTTCGCTGTGAGGTCGGGGCGGTAAGGATGGAACGCGCCAGAGTCCTTCGCTGAGAGCTGAGGTCGCAAGCGGATCGCCTCGGCCAAGTGCTTGCGCCCTTCGTCGAGCCGCCCCAACTCGGCGAGCGTCGCGGCGCGGAAGTAGTGCATCACGTAATACTCGTAGATCGGCATCCGCGAGAATACACGGATGGCCTCTTCATATATTGACCCCGTAGAAAGGCCACGGTCCCCACCAGCTCCATCTCCCACGACGTCACCAAGGGATCAATCGTATCCCGCGCTCAGCCGAGGCCAAGGCTTGGTCGAACTGGCCGCGCCAGACGTGGACCCAACCGCCGAGGGACGCCAAGGACGGGTTGTTCGGATTGATGGCCAGAGACTTTTCCACGCAGGCGTTCGACTCTTCGTCTCGCCCAAGGATCGGGCAGATGTACGCAAGGCGTGCATAAGCGTCTGCGTCTCTGTCATCGCGCTCGAGCGCCTTCATCAGCAAAGCGTAGACCTGCTCGTAATGGTCCTCGCTGCCCGAAAACACTCCGATCATGTGCTCCGCGTTCGCCATAGCGGAGAACGCCCGCCCGAAGCTTGGGTCCATCACCGAGGCGTGTTCGAACATTTCGCACGCACGCGCATGTATTCGAGGTTATTTCGATTGAGAAGTTCCATGCCCGCCAAATAGAGCTCGTAGGCATCGACCGGTGGCGCCTGTTTGCGCTTGAGCGCGGCGAGTTCGGCCTTGGTGACGTGGCCGGCGACGCGCCAGACGAGGGTCTCGACGATCTCGTCTTGCAGGGCGAATACATCCTCCAGGTCGCGGTCGTACTTCTCGGCCCAGAGGTGCGAAGCCGTCTCCGCGTCGATGAGCTGGGCGGTGATGCGGAGGTGCTTGCCCGATTTGCGCACGCTGCCCTCGACGATGTAGCGCACGCCCAGTTGCCGGGCGGCCTCGGGGATCGGCACCGACTTGCCCTTGAACACGAACGACGAGTTGCGGGCGATCACGAACAGCCCGTGGTGGCGGGCGAGCGCCGTGATCAGATCCTCGGTGATGCCGTCGGAGAAGTATTCCTGCTCCGGGTCCCCCGACATGTTGGCGAACGGCAGTACCGCGATCGACTGCCGCCGCAGCGCATCCTCGCCCCGGCCGGCGGTGGCGTGGGCGGGTTCGGAAACATCGACCCGGTACGCGCAAACCGGATTGGCGATGTTGTGGAGGGTTTGGTCGCCGAGGTCCTCGAAGCGGCCGGGCGCCTTGCCCTTAATCTGCTCATGGACCGCGCGGGAGATCACCAAACCGCCAGGTTCGGCGATCTTCTCCAGTCGCGCGGCGATGTTCACCCCGTCGCCGTGGATGGTTGCGCCGTCGACGATCACCTCGCCCAGGTTCACGCCCATGCGGAAGCGCATCCGCCGGTCCTCCGGCAACTCGGCGTTCAACTCGGCGAGCTTGTCCTGGACCTCGACGGCACAGGCGACCGCCTGGGTCGCGGTGGCGAACTCGACCAGCAGGCCGTCCCCCGCCTCGCCGACCACCCGGCCGCCGTGGCGGCGCAAGGCCGGCTCCACGTGATCCGAGCGCAGCAGCTTGAAGCGGGCGAGCGTGCCCGCCTCGTCCGCCGCCATCAGGCGCGAGTACCCCACGACATCAGCAGCAAGGATCGCCGCGAGCCGACGGTCCACGCGCACTCCTCCCTAGAGTCCGGCCATTCTAACCGAACGGCCGGGCTTGACGTGTCGCCGTGGTTGACGGCGTCCGGCCCGGCCCCGCATCCTCCCGCCCGTTTCAGGGACGGGGACACCGATGAAGGCATCCGATCTGTTCGTGCGCTGCCTCGAGGCCGAGGGCGTGACCCACATCTTTGGCCTGCCGGGCGAGGAGAACGCGGATCTGATGATCTCGCTGCTCGACAGCCCGATCAAGTTCGTCCTCTGCCGGCACGAGCAGGGCGCCGCCTTCATGGCCGACGTCTATGGCCGGCTTACCGGCCGCACGGGGGTGTGCCTGGCAACGCTTGGGCCCGGCGCCACCAATCTGGTGACCGGCGTCGCCGACGCCAACATGGACCGGGCACCCCTGGTCGCGATCATCGGCCAGGTGGGCACCTACCGGCTGCACAAAGAAAGTCACCAGAACATGGATTCGATCGCCATGTTCCGGCCGATCACCAAGTGGGCCCAGTCGATCGGCAACGCCGACGGCATCGCCGAGATCGTGCGCAAGGCGTTCAAGCTGGCGGAAGCCGAGAAGCCGGGTGCTACCGTCATCGAGCTGCCCGAGGACGTGGCCAAGCACGACACCGCGAGCCTGCCGCTCATCCCCACCCGCACCCGCCGGGCGGCGGCCGACCACAAGGTCGTGGCCCAGGCCGCGGCCTTGATCGGCCGGGCCAAGCATCCGATCATCCTGGCGGGCAACGGCGCCATCCGCAAACGGGCGGCGAAGCAGCTCGTCCGCTTCGCCCACAAGACCGGGATTCCGGTGGTCAACACCTTCATGGGCAAGGGTGCCGTGCCGCGCGACGATCCGCATGCGCTGTTCACCATGGGCCTCCAGGGCAATGACCACGTCAACCTGGCGATCGACGCGGCGGATCTGGTGATCGCCATCGGCTACGACCTGGTCGAGTACAGCCCGGCGCACTGGAACAAGACCCCGGGCAACAAGCAGATCATCCACCTGGACTTCTGGCCGGCCGAGGTGGACAGCGCCTATCCGGTGGCGGTCGAGATCGTCGCGGACCTGGCCAATGCGCTGTGGCAGCTCAACGAGGAATTGAACAACCGGTTCGAGACCCGGCTGCCCCTGTTCAAGATCCACAAATGGGCGAAGCTCCGGTCCGAGATCCTGGCCGATTTCGCCATGGAGAAGGACGACGACTCCTTCCCCATGAAGCCGCAGCGGATTCTATGGGACGTGCGCGAGGCGATGGGGCCCGCGGACATCCTGCTGTCCGACGTGGGCGCCCATAAGATGTGGATCTCCCGCTACTACCAGTGCGACGAGCCAAACACCTGCCTGATCTCGAACGGCTTCTGTTCCATGGGCTTCGCCCTTCCCGGCTCGATCGGCGCGAAGATGGCGCACCCCAAGCGGCGGGTGCTGGCGATCAACGGCGATGCCGGCTTCATGATGAACATGCAGGAGCTGGAGACGGCGGCCCGGCTCGGGCTCAACGTCGTCATCATGGTCTGGCTGGATGGCGAGTATGGCCTGATAAAATGGAAGCAGCAGAACCAGTTCGGCGGCAAACACAGCGACCTGCAATTCGCCAACCCGGATTTCGAGCTGCTGGCCAAGGCGTTCGGCATCTGGGGCCGCACGCTCACCGGGCCGGACCAGATCGGGCCGGCGCTGGCCGAGGCGTTCGCCCAGCCCGGCCCGGCCCTGATCGCCGTGCCGGTGGACTACGGCGAGAACCGCAAGCTGACCAAGCGCTTGGGCGAACTCGCCTTCACCATCTGAGGCCGCCGGTTATCATTTGTTAACGTTTGCCGCGCATGAACGATAGAAACCTAGCCCGAATCAGCCCTGCGATCCGCAACGGGTTGTCGGAACGCGCGGATTTGAGCATGATGCGTCGATTCAACGCGGGAGCCTTGACCATGTCCTTACGCTTCGCCGTCTTCGTCCTGGTCGCGTTCGTGTCCGTGGCGATCGCCGGTGTCGGTGCCAACCAGGCCCAGGCCGCCTTTCTCCAGGGGCCCGAGAAGTGCCAGGAGTGCCACGAGGCCGAATTCAAGGTCTGGGAGGGCACCAAGCATTTCTCGTCGTTCCGCGAGGTCCACAAGAGCGACAAGGCGAAGGACGTCCTGGCCGCCGTCGGCGGCGAGAAGAACATGAAGAAGAACGACGTCTGCACCCAGTGCCACTATTCCATGGTGCAGAAGGACGCGGGCGCCGAGGCCAAGGCCGACGGCGGCGCAAGCTGCGAAAGCTGCCACGGCGCCTCGTCCGACTGGTTTCCGATCCACAACGATTTCGGCGGCAAGGACGTGAAACGCGACGACGAAACGCCCGAGCACAAGGCGGCCCGCATCCAGGAGGCCGCCGCCGCCGGCATGGTCTGGCCGTCGCTGCGCTACGACATCGCCCTCAATTGCATGAGCTGCCACGGGCTCGACCGGCCGAGCGTCGACGGCGACACGCTGGCGAAGATGCTGGGCGCCGGTCACCCACTGAAGCCCGAGTTCGAGTTCGTGATGTACAGCCAGGGCACCGTGCGGCATCGCTTCTTTCCGCCCGACGTGACCGTGAACAAGGAGATGACCCCGGCCGAGTTGGCCGAGGCCTACATCCAGGGCGCGGCGGCGAAACTGGTCACGGCCGCGGCGGCGCTCGCCAAGTCCAGCGACCCCAAGTACCAGGAGGGGCAGCAGGCCCGCATCGACCAGGCGAAAGCCTCGCTGGCGGCGATCCAGGATATCCCGCAGGCTGCGGCCTTGCTGGCCGACCCGAGCGACGCCAACGCGCGCGCCCTGGTCGAAGCCATCGCGGGCCAGGACCTGTCGGCCAAGGTCGGCGGCATGCTGCCGGCGTCGGGCTCCTATAAATAGACGGCCGGGCCGCCGGTCCGGGTGCGGCATATGTTAAAGAGGGGGTGTAGGTGGCGACCGTGACCATGATGGCGCGCCCCCAGCGATGGGACGCTCCGTTCGGCCCCGAAATGTCGGAGGACGATGTCGCCGAACTCATGAGCGAGCATCCGATCTCGAAGATCAACGCGCACAAGTTCCCCGAGCAGACGCCGCTCACCGGCATCCTCCGCAACGACACGCGGATCATCAACTACCAGCCGGGCGATCTGGTGGTTCGGTCCGGCGACTACGGCAATTCCGCCTTCCTGGTGCTGGAGGGTCGGTTGCGGGTGGTGATCGCGCCGGAATTGCCGCGCGATCTCCTGGGTCGGCAAAGTGTCGCCAAGAAGAGCACCCTCACGGCCCTGGCGCAGCTTTGGACCAATCGGCGGACGCCGGAGGTGCGCAGCTACCGCCAAGACGAAGCCACGGGCGTGCGCGAAGGGCGCGACCGGGCGACGGCGGTGGTGTTCCTGCAGGACGTGCCCGCCGTGCTCGACCAGCATCAGACCGCGGTGCTCTCCGAGGGTGCCCTGTTCGGCGAACTCGCGGCCTTGGGGCGCATCCCGCGCACGGCGTCGGTGTTCGCCGAGACCAGCGCCCGGCTGTTGGAGATCCGTTGGCAGGGCCTGCGCGAGATCCGCAAGTACGACGAGGGGTTCCGCCGGGCGATCGACGAGCGCTACCGCGAGAACGCGCTCAAGGTGGCCCTGCACAAGATCCCTGAGTTCAGCGGCCTGGATGAGACCGCCCTGCAGGAGGTCGCCAACAGCGTCCTGTTCGAGACCCACGGCGGCTTCGACTGGTACATCTCGTTCCAGAAGATGCGTGGCGCGGGCAAACAGGGCGCCGCCCACGAACCGGTGATCGCCCGCCAAGGGGATTATCCCGACGGCGTGCTCATGGTCCGCGCCGGGTTCGCCCGGGTCTCGGTCAAGCTCGGCAACGGCGATCGCACCGTCAGCTACATCGGCGCCGGCGATCATTTCGCCATGGCCGAGCTGTACGACAGTTGGGCGAGCGGCGAGACGCATACGCTGCAGGCGTCGTTGACGGCGCTGGGCTACGTCGATCTCCTACGGGTGCCGGCGCCGATCCTCGAGAAGTACGTCTTCCCGACCATGGGCGGGCGGCCCCGGTCCCCGGTCGAACGGGCCACCACCCGGACGCTGACCGACGACTCGTTGCTGGAATGGGCGGTCAACGACCGCTTCATCAACGGCACCCAGGCGATGCTGATCGATCTCGATCGCTGCGTCCGCTGCGACGATTGCGTCCGCGCCTGCGCCTCGACCCATGGCGGCAACCCGCGCTTCGTCCGCCACGGCCGCACGTTCGATCATTGGATGGTGGCGAACGCCTGCATGCACTGCGCCGATCCGGTCTGCATGATCGGTTGCCCCACCGGCGCGATCCACCGCACCGAACAGGGTGGCATGGTGGTGATCAACGACAAGACCTGCATCGGCTGCGGGACCTGCGCCAATTCCTGCCCCTACGACAACATCCGCCTGGTCGACATCCGCGATGTTTCCGGCAACGTGCTGCTCGACGAGGACAGCCAGCGACCGATCCAGAAGGCGACCAAGTGCGACCTGTGCGCCACCAACCCCGGTGGACCCGCCTGCGTCCGCGCCTGCCCCCATGACGCGCTCAGGCGGGTCAACTTCCAGGGCGGGGCGGTGTTCGGAGGTGCGTCTGGGTGAGGAGCGTCCGATCCGAGCATCTGATCTACTGGGTCGTCCTGGTCGCTATTTTCGCCGTGCTCACGATCGATATCCGCTGGAGCGCCGACAGCCTTGGCGAACCGCTGCGACTGACGGGCTATCTGCTCTACGGCGTGATGTTCTTGCTCGCGTTCCTCAACGTGCGCAAACGCCTGTCGATGATTCCCCTGGGTCGCGCGAGTTTCTGGCTGCTGCTGCATAGCCTGGGCGGGGTGTTCGCCATCGCCCTCTACTGGCTACACGCACCGATTCTGTGGCCGTCCGGGGTCTACGAACAGGCGATCGCCGCCCTGGTCTACGGGGTCACGGCCACGGGGATGTTCGGCTACGTGATCCAGCGTGTCTACCCCGCGCGCCTGACCCAGACCGGTCTCGAAGTGATCTACGAGCGCATCCCCGGCGAGATCGCCCGTATCCGGTCCGACGCCGAGGCCATGGTGATCGACTGCACCACGACCACCGGTAGCGACACCCTCGCGCGGCACTACTTCGAGACCTTCGACTGGTATTTCCGCCGGCCTCGCTTCGCGTTCAGCTACCTGTTCGGCGGCCAACGCGGCCTGCAATGGGTGCACCAGCAGTGGCACACGGTCGGCCGCTACCTGAGCGCCCAGGAGAGCGCCTTTCTCGACCGGCTGACCGAGCTAGGCTACGAGAAGACCAGGCTTGACGTGCACTACGCGCTGCAGTCGGCCATGAAGTCCTGGCTGCTGGTTCACGTGCCCCTGTCGGCCGCGCTCCTGGTGATGGCCACCTGGCACCTGATTCTCGTGCACGTGTACGCCCTGTGAGCGACGCCGGAGATCGCCGGACCCGCCCCAGTCCCGGTCTCGACCCGGACCGATTCCGGCACACCCGCAGCCCCTACGAACGGCCGACAGGAATGTTGCGCTGCGGCCGAGCGGGTCTTTGGGGCCGGCCCTGCCCGCGCGGCCCCAACCCGGACGGCAGCTGCGGTGGCACCGCCGACTGCGCCCCGGCGAAGTCGGCGGCGGGTCGCTTCGAATGCCGTCGCTCGATCGCCATGGGGGGGCCCTGTCCCGAAGGCCCCGGACCCGACGGCACCTGCGCCCAGCGCCGGCCGCCCTGTGCCCCGCACCCCACGTTGCGGGCGGTCCGCGGCCGGTTCGCGCTCCTGGCGTTCGGCCTCGCGCTTGCCCTGGTGGTTGCCCTTTCCAGCGGCGTCCGCATCGATTCCATCGGCATCAACATGATCGATCCCGGACCCTTGTTCGGCGCCCACGCCGGGTTCGCGCCAGGCGGGAACTGCGCCACCTGCCACACCGCCCACGGCGCGGGTTCGGTCGCGTGGCTCGACGCCTTCCTTGGCGGCAATGACATGTCCGGGCAATGCATCACCTGCCACGCGTTCGAGGGGGATCCGCTGCTCGCCCACAACCGCGCGTTCGAGCAACGTCCGGATCTCGGCCCGATCGCCTGCAACCAGTGCCACCGCGAACATGACGGCGTCGGGGCGACGCTCACCCGGCTGACGAACGAGCAATGCGCGAGCTGTCATAGCGACGGGTTCGCGACCTTTCCGACCGATCACCCGGCCTTCCCCGCGAAGTTCCCGCATTTCCAGGAATCGGCGATCAAGTTCGATCACGTGAGTCATGTGAAGGTGCATTTCGAAGACCCCAAGGTGGCCGACCGGGCGCCGACCAGTTGCGCCGATTGTCACGACGTGGTTTCGGCCGATAACGCGGTGCTGCCCATGGGTTTCGCGGAAACCTGTGACGGTTGTCACGGGACCCAGATCGCCCAACGTGATATGGTTGTTTTGCGGCTTCCCGTGTTCGACGCGAACGGGTTCGACCGCGACGCGGTACGCGATGCGTGCGGCCCGACGCTCGACGAGATTGAACGCCTGGAGGAGGCGATGGCCGCCATGGCGGCGGGCAAGGAGCCCGCCGAGCAGGGCGCCGAGGAGACAGAGTACGAGAGTGTTTCAAGCGATGAACCGACGCCGGTGTCGTCCTATCTGCTCGAGGTCGCGGGCGACGACACGGAGTCCTACAGCACACCGATGCAGGATCTGGTGATGGCGATGGCCGAGGAAGGCACGGCACCGCTCGCGTCCCTGGTCGACGATCGGCTGGGCGAGGGCATGGCCGCGAAGTTGTTCGCCGGTCTCAATCCCGACGTCGCCAAGCGTCTGGCCTGCGCCTGGGCCGCCAACCAGGAGTACGAATTGCCGGCCGATCCCGAGATGGGTGGCTGGTTCGGCGACTACCTGGAGCTGCGCTATCAGCCGACCGGGCACGCGGATCCCGTCGTCAAGGCGTGGATCGAAACCGCACTCCTGATCGCCGCCGATGGTGACGCGAACGCCATCGCCCTGCGCGACGGTGTCATCGACGCGAAGGAGGGGCCCGGTGCCTGCATCAAGTGTCATGCCGTCACCGCCGCCGGCGATGCCGCGGCCCTGACGGTCGATTGGCGCTTCCGGGCCGCGGTGGACCGCCCCTACGACCACTATTCCCATCGGGCGCACCTCAGCCTGGTGCAGGCCGGCTCGACCGCCATGGAAAGCACCAGCATGGGGTGCCGGTTCTGCCATCGCCTGGACGACAACGCGCCCTTCGCCGCGTCGTTCGACGATTTCGATCCTTCGACCTTCGCCGCCAACTTCAAGGGCATCCAGGCGGAAACCTGCGCGCAGTGCCACATCGAAGGCGAAGTACGGCAGGACTGCCAGCTCTGCCACCGCTACCACCTGCCCGCCACCTTCAAGCCCTCAATGATGGGGGCGGACCTGTATCAGGAATGACCGCCATGACGATCAGCGCCCATTCTCCCCGCCGACTTGTCGCCGCCGCCCTCTTGGCGGCCGCTTGTCTTGCCGCCTCACCAGCCCGGGCCGACACCGGGGAGGAGGGCGAGGCCGACGTTCACGTCGATCTGTTCTCCGAGGACTCCTACCCCACGGCGTCGGTCTGCGCTGGGTGCCACGAGAAGATCTACGACGAATGGCGTTCGTCGAACCATGCCTACGCCGGCATATCGCCGATGTTCCACAAATTCGAGCAGAAGATCACCGACCTGACCCAAGGCACGATCGGCACCTTCTGCGTGCGCTGCCACCAGTCGGCCGGCACAACCCTTGGGGAAGAGCGCTGGGCGCCCCTGTGGGACCGCAGCCAGATCAGCCGCGAGGGCGTCACCTGCATCACCTGCCACCGGGTGGCCGAGGAGTACGCGCGCGGCACCAACGGCGAGCGGCGGATCATCCCCGGCGAAATCTTCGCCCCGGTGTACGGCAACATCGGCGGCGAAGGCGTGAAGAAGGTGATCGAGGACAAGTCCTATTGGAAGGTCGCCACCTCGACCGAGGAACGCGGCGCCAAGATCCACAGCGCGGGCGTCAAGTTCGACCAGCTTTCGAAGTCCGAATTCTGCGCCTCCTGCCACCAGGTGGCGGTCAACCTCGGCATCAAGCTCGAGGTGGTTTGGGACCAGTATCGGGCCTCGCCCGCGTTCGCGGCGGGGGTCACCTGCCAGGACTGCCATATGAGCCAGGACCCCGGCATCCCGTCGGGCTTCGCGACGGGACCGATCGCCGTTGTCAACGGCGAGCCGGTGGACGAGACCCGCACCCATCACGACCATTCATTCGCCGGCCCCGGCTATTCGATCGCCCATCCCGGCATTTTCCCGCACAATCCGGATGCCGAGGCGTGGACCATCGACGAGTGGCTGCAATTCGATTTCCGCGCCGGCTGGGGTACGCCTGAATTCGAAGACGCCCTGGAGGCCGGGGAGATTCCCGAGGTCGCGTTCCCCGACGTGTGGAGCGACGGTTACGACCGCGAGGACGCCCGGGTCGTGCTTGACGACAACATCGCCGCCAACGAGGACAAGCAGCGCCTGCGCGAGCGGGTCATGAACAACGGCTCGCGCATCGACGGCCCCTATTTCGAGGGCGCGCCGGCGGTCGGGCACGACCTGAATTTCACTTACGTGGTGACCAACACCAACACCGGGCACAACCTGCCTTCGGGCTCGCTTGGTGCCCAGCCGGAAATCTGGGTCAACGTCGCGCTGATCGATCCCGACGGAACCAACATCTGGGAGTCGGGCTATACCGACCAGTACGGCGACATGGCCGACCTGCGTTCGGTCGACGTGATCGCCGGCATCCTTCCGGCCGACCGCCAGCTCGTGAACCTGCAATCGAAGTTCCTGACGACCAACGTCAAGGGCACCGACCGCGAGATGAGCCTGCCGGTGAACGTCGATATCGATCAGTTGCCGTTCCTCCGGCCCGCCGGGGTTCCGACCACGGTCCTGAACCATCCGCCGTTCGTGCGCATGGAGCAGCGCAGCATTCCGCCGCTCGGCGTGCGCGAGGCGGAGTACACGGTTCCCGGCGAGCTGATCACCAAGCCCGGTACGTACCGGCTGGCGATCCGTATGCGCAGCCGGGCCGAGCCAATCTACTTCATGAAGTTCGTCGACGCGACACTCGAGATGGAGCAGGCGATGAACCAATGGATGATCGACATCCATCCCTATACGGTCGAGTTTCAGGTGAATTAGGAGCAGGAGCATGGGGGGGAGCCAAGGCATGCCGGTCCGCGCCGACCGCTGGTTGTTGGGTTGCGCGATGGGTGCCGCGCTGGCCGGGTCTTCCGCCCTGGCCGAGGAGGGAACGGCACCGATCATTCCGCCGAATGCCGAGCAGGTGGAGCACGACCGGGGAGTGTTCCAGCCGGATCCGAGCTACGAGGACAAACCCTACGATCCCGAGGCGCAGCTCGACATCTACGGCGGCAAGCGCGCCGCCCCGACGCCCCGGGCGGCGATCGAGTGGGGTCGCGAAATCTACACCTCGGGGCCGCTCCAGGAATCCTACACCTTCCTCGGTGACAAGAACCCGGTCGCGCCGAATTTCTACGTCTACGGCGATTTCCAATCGGCCGTCGCCTACACCGATAACGGCGCCAAGGAGCTGGGCCAGGTCGCGGTGCGGCTCAGCCTCGACATCGACTTCCAGATCACCTCGACCGAGCGCATCCATGCGTTCATGCGTCCCCTCGACAGCGACGGCCAGTTCACCCGCTGCGAGATCTTCGGCGACAACGACGGCGGCGCCTGCGAGGATGAGGTCAACGGCAACGTCGAGACGATCTTCTTCGAAGGCGACGTCGGGCCGATCGCGCAAGGCTTGAGCGGCGAATACAACGCCATCGAGTTGCCGTTCGCCGTGGGCTTCGTGCCGCTCCTGATGCAGAACGGCATCTGGTACGAGGACGCGGCCGTTGGCGGGGCCTTCACCATACCCTTCCGCAACAGCGCGACGTTCGACATCTCGAATATGGACATCACCGCCTTCGCCATGTTCGACGAGGTGGATTCCCAGGCGTTCCTCAACGGCGCCGGCAAGACCGCCCAGAACAACGTCCAGATCTACGGCATCACCGCGTTCATCGAGGCGAGCGAAGGGTACTGGGAACTCGGCTACGGCTACTCCGACGCGGACGACGCGCTCGATCAGTTCTCCTACCACAACGCGACCGTGGCGTTCGCCAAGCGCTACTTCAACCGGCTGTCGAACTCGACGCGCCTGATCGTGAATTTTGGCCAGGACACCGATGGGGCGACGGCCGAGACCGCGGACGGCTTCGCGATTCTGTCGGAGAATTCGCTGGTGACCGGCGAGCCCGCCGTGCTGGTGCCTTATCTCAACCTGTTCGCCGGCTTCCACCGGCCGCAGGGGTTGGCCCAGCAGGACCGCGGTCTGCTCAAGAACACCGGCCTCAACTTCGAGTTCGAAGCCATTACCCAGTTCCCGCGGCTCGACGACACGGCCCGCGACACCTTCGGCGGCGCGCTCGGGCTCGAGTATCTCTTCAACCTCGACCAGCAGATCGTCGTCGAGGTGGCGACCAACCAGATCATCGGCGAGCCGGGCGAGCCGACCCGACCCGCCTTCGACAACGAATATGGCTTCGGCATTCGCTACCAGAGACCAATCACCGCCGCCTGGATTCTGCGGGCCGACGCGATGTACGGCCTGCGTGAGCGGGTCGATGACCTGGCGGGATTCCGCCTCGAGTTGCGTCGGAAGTTTTGAGGTCTGCCATGCTCGATCTCGTCGTCCAGGCCGCCGCCCTTCTGTTTCTCGTGACGCTTGCCGCGTACGCGGCGATCCTGGTCGTGGCGCGGACCCAAGCCAGCGCGGTGATGGTCCGGGCCGCCGACGCCGAATCCCAGTTCCTGCGCGTCAAGGTCGACCAGATCATGGATCGCCGGCGGTTCGAGACCAGTCGCAGCGAGCTGTCGTGGAACGGCTTCCGCAAGTTCGAGATCGTGCGCAAGCAGCAGGAAGGCGGCGGGATCTGCTCGTTCTACCTGCAGCCCCACGACAAGAAGCCCCTGCCCCCGTTCCATCCTGGTCAGTACCTGACCTTTCAGCTGCCGATCCCCGGCCAGCGCAAGCCGGTGATCCGCTGTTATTCGCTGTCCGATAGCCCCCACCACCCGGACTACTACCGGGTGTCGATCAAGAAGCTGCCGCCGCCGCGCGACAAGCCGGACGTCCCGTCCGGTCTCTCGTCGTCCTATTTCCACGACCAGCTCGACGAGGGCGACATCATCGACGTGAAGGCGCCCAGCGGCCATTTTCATCTCGATATGGCGGCTTCGGATCCGGTCGTGCTGATCGGTGGCGGGGTCGGGATCACGCCCGTCCTGTCGATGCTGGCGGCGATCTGCGAATCGGGTGCCAACCGCGAGGTCTGGTTCTTCTACGGCGTTCGCAACGGGCGCGAGCACATCATGAAGGCCGCCCTGCAACGGTTCGCCGCGGACCACGCGAACGTGCGGCTGTACGTCTGCTACTCGGACCCGGAACCGGACGAGAAGCCGGGCGAGGACTTCCAGCAGCCCGGCCGCATCTCGGTCGATTGGATGAAAACGGTGCTGCCGTCGAACAACTACAAGTTCTACCTGTGCGGGCCGCCGCCTTTCATGGAATCCCTCGTCAGCGGCCTCAAATCCTGGAGCGTGCCCGAGAGCGACATCCACTTCGAGGCCTTCGGTCCGGCGACGGTCAAGCGGTCGCCGGCGGCCCAGGCGGCGGTCGAGGCCACCTCGGGCTCCCAGATCCAGGTCACCTTCGCGAAGTCGGGCAAATCCGTGCCCTGGTCGTCGGAGGCGGGTTCGCTCCTCGAGTTCGCCGAGGAGAACGGGGTGGTCATCGATTTCGGCTGTCGCGCCGGCAATTGCGGCACCTGCCTCACGGCGATCAAGGCGGGTGACGTGAACTATGTGAACCCGCCCGGGTCGCCACCCGAGGCGGGCTCCTGCCTCACCTGCATCTCCGTGCCCAAGGTCAATCTGACGCTCGACGCATGACGACAAACGAACCGTGGCGTCGGGAGGAGGCTATTGTAGCCTCCTGAGACGTCACGTGAAGTCGCGCAGGGTGGGGATTCCGCGCGGATCGCCCGGCGCAGGAGGGGAACAATGCCGCCGCCTTGGATTCGCAGTATCTCGGTCGCCGCCTTCGCGCTGTTGGCGTATTCGGCGGTGCCCGCCAGCGCCCAGTCCTTGGACGAAGAGGTCGGGTATCTCCTGCGCAATCACCCGCAGATCAAGGGCCTGCGCAACCAGGTCGAGGCGTCCGAGGAAGGGATCAATCGCGCCTTCGCGGGCTATCTCCCCAAGGTCGAGTTCACCGGCGACTACGGCTACGAAAACACCGACAGTCCGGCGCGCCGCGCCTCCGCCCCCGGCGGCGAGCACTTTGGGACGGCACGCAACAAGGCGACCATCACGGTCACGGAAAACCTGTTCAACGGGTTCCGCACGCCCGGCGAGTACAAGGGCGCGAAGCTCAACAAGCTGTCCTCGGAAATCATCCTCGACAACACCACCCAGAACGTCATCTTCGAGGGTGTGACCGCGTACCTCGACGTTCTGCGCAACATGCGCCTGGTCGATCTCGCGACCCGGAACGAGGACGTGATCAAGACCCAACTCAACCTCGAGAGCGAGCGGGTCAGCCGCGGCTCCGGCATCGCCCTCGATGTGCTGCAGTCGAAGGCTCGGCTGCAGATCGCCCGCGAACGCCGGGCCGCGTTCGAGGGCGAGCTCGCCAATGCCGTCACCCGCTACACCCAGGTGTTTGGGCACGCGCCGTCGGCCGGCTCCATGGCGGTCCCCGAGGTCGATCCGACGCTGATGCCCCTGACCATCGAGGACGCAGTGGCGGTGGCGGTGCTCGAGCATCCCGAGGCGGAGAACAGCGCGAACCTGATCGAGCTGGCGCAGACCCGCCGGCGTACCTCGAAATCCGACTATTTCCCGCAGCTCGACCTGGTCGGCAAATGGAACTACGGGGACAACGTCGACGGCGTCGACAGCATCCGCCGCGACTATTTGGTGATCCTCCGGGCGAACTGGAAGCTGTTCAACGGCTTCGCCACCCGCGCCTCGGTCGCCGAATCCGCGTACCAGTACGCGGCCTCGGTCGACAACCGCAACTTCGTCAACCAGAAGATCGTCGAAGACGTGCATCTGTCCTGGGAGAACCTGCAGACGGCCCAACGGCGCGTGGCCCTGCTCGATAACGCGGTCAACATCGCGATCGAGGTGCACGACGCCCGCAGCACGCTCCGCGAGGCCGGCAAGGAAACCGTGCTCAACGTGCTCGACGCCCAGAACGAGGTGTTCAACGCCCAGATCAACCAGGTCGCCGCCGACTTCGACGCGCGCGTCGCGACCTACCGGGTGGTCCTGGCGATGGGCCGCCTCGATCCCGAGCATCTGGTCGCGGACCTCGCCCAGGCCGAGGGCGCCGGCGAAACCACCGCGGCCCTCGACGAACCGGGGGCGCCCGAACCCGTCGCGGTCGTCGCGCCAGCGGTCGCCGAGACCGAGGCGGCGGAACTCGCGGCCGTGCCGGTGGAAGACGCCGCCGCCGCGGTCGAACCCGCTGCAACCGAATCCCTGGCGATCGTCGAACCGGCGCCGGAACCCGAACCGGTGGGGTTGACCGAGACGGTCTTCATTACCAGTTCCGGTGCGACCGTCGAACCCGCGAGCGTCCAGGTGCCGCAAGGCGCCACCGCGCTCGACGCCAACTTCTCCCGGAGCTGGTCGTTCGAGTAGGTTGGGATTGAACCAGACACAGCCGACGCGGGAAGTTCAATTATCGTAAGTAATCCTGAGTTGTAGATCGCGCCAATATTTCGGGTTTTTCTTCGTCCGCTTCCTGGTGGACAAGGAAGATTTAACCTCGCTTGGACCATAACCGATCTTGCCTTACGCGGCTCCCACATATGGGGGTCGCCGTTGGCATGGGTCGTTGTCCGCGACGAGGGGAGCCAATCATGTCGTTCATCAACCGTGCCGCCGGAAACCTCCGGATGCGCAGTAAACTCGCCATCCTTCTAGTGTCATTCGGCATCGTGCCCGCGGTGGCGATGCTTGGCGTTTTTCTGTTCCAGAACGCCGAACTCAAGCGGGCGCAGCGTGAACCCCTGGCGGTCACCGCCACAAGCCTCGGCGACACCATCGACCGCAACCTGTTCGAGCGTTACGGCGACGTCCAGGCGTTTAGTCTCAACGGTCTGGCGCATGATCCGACCAACTGGCGCCGTCCGGGGGCCGACAATCCTCTGGTCCGGGCGATCGACGGATACATGGTCAACTACGGGCTTTACCGGGTGATGCTGTTGGCTGATATGGACGGCAACATCCTTGCCGTGAACAGCGTGTCCCCGGTGGGCGAGGCCCTGGCGACCGAAGCTCTCTACGGCATCAATGTCGCCGACGCGACGTGGTTCCAGGACGCCCGGGCGGGTAAATTCCTCGAAGGCAGCAACGGCCTGACCGGAACCGTCGTCGAACGTCCTGCCCGCAATGGCCTGATCGCCGACGTCTACGGCGACGACGGTTACGTCATCACCTTCGCGGCACCGGTTAGAAACAGCGCCGGCGAGGCCATCGGCGTCTGGGCGAACTTCGCCGATTTCGGTCTGGTCGAGGAGATCGTCGGCGGCTTCTACGCCGATCTCGCCGCCAAAGGCGAGGCGAATGCCGAAATCACCGTGCTGGATGCCGAGGGCGTGATCCTGGTCGACTACGATTCCGAAACCATGGCGGGCGGCGCGTACGAGCGCGACTGGAGCGTCGTCGAATCCCTGAACCTCGTTGAGCAGGGGGTCGAAGCCGCCGTCGCGGCGACCCGCGGTGAAACCGGATCGATGGATACCTTCCACTCCCGCAAGATGCAGGAACGGGCAGCCGGCTATGCCCATTCCGACGGCGCCTACACCTACCCTGGGCTGGGCTGGTCGGTGCTCATTCGCGTGCCGATCGAGGACGTCTATGCCACGGTCGACAACGTGAAGCACATCATGCTGATCGCCATCGCGAT